>NZ_CP095741.1:623928-935892 GCF_023078475.1 Luteibacter aegosomaticola
CGCGCTCTACGCGGGCGAGGTCATCGGCACCTGCGCGCTGCTGCACGAAGGCGAGGGCGTGTACGAGCTGTCGAAGATGGGTGTGGACGAGAACTTCCGCGGCCTCGGTGCCGGGCGCCTGCTGCTGGATGCTGCGATCGCGGCGTTCCGCGAGCGGGGCGGCACGCGTCTGTTCCTCGAATCCAACAGCCGCCTCGGCCGGGCACTCGGGATGTACGAGCGCGCGGGTTTCGTCCGCCAACACGCCATCCGCCCGGGCTCGCACTACGAGCGGGCGGATGTGTACATGGTGTTCCAGACCCCCTGAGGGGTCTGGGCCGCGGCTTAGCGGGTGCCGCGAACCACGATGGTCTTGCCGGACACGTCGATCATGCGCTCTTCCTCGAGCTGCTTGAGGACGCGGCCGACCATCTCGCGGGAGCAGCCGACGATCCGGCTCACTTCCTGGCGGGAGATGCGGATCTGGGTGCCATCCGGGTGAGTCATCGCATCCGGTTCCTGGCACAGGTCCAGGAGGGTGCGCGATACCCGGTTGGTCACGTCCATGAACGCCATGCGGCTTACCTGGCGCGAGGTGCGCAGGAGGCGGTGGGTCAGTTGAGACCCGATGGCGAACAGCAGTTTCGGGCACTCGGCGGAAAGCGGGCCTTCCAGAAGCTGGAAGAGGCGCTCGTAGCTGATTTCGGCCATTTCCACCGCGGTACGGGTCCGGACCAGCGACTCACGCTGGGCCTGCTCGACAAAGAGCCCCATCTCGCCAATGAACTGCCCACGGTTGATGTAGGCAAGGATCAGTTCGCGGCCTTCCTCATCCTCCGTGCAGACGGCAAGCGAGCCATCTACCACGTAGTAAAGGGTGTTGGCCGGATCGCCCGGGCGGATGATGGCCGTTTTCCCCGGATAACGGCGACGATGGCAGGCATCGAGGAAACGGCTCATGGAGGCCGGATCGGGTGCGAAGCTCAGCGGAGCCTGCGACCGTTCGAACGCCTGTTGCAACAGATATTTGAGTTGAGCCACAGCTGATTCCGTTGAGCCTCTATGGCATGGCGCCCCAAATCGAGCGGCCGGCCGACGGATTTCCGTCAGGCGACGCCGACTCGCCATGTCCCCGGGGGGATTATTGCAGACAACCTAGGGCCAAAATCCACCATAAATGACGATTGAGCCCAAGTTGTTCAAATCCTCACCACTTTGCCCCATAATTTTACCCCCTCGGCACCCAGCCCCTGTCTCGGGCTGTTCATAAACGAGGGGCAGACTGGTCGTCTGCTCGTGCACCATCCAATTTCTTTGTTGCGGGGACCCTTGCTGCTAACCCGTGTCTGCTGCTGGCCGTCACCCGGCCTCGGAGAGTCGCTGTGGTCAAACCGCTTCCCCGCCTTCGCCTCCAGGGTTTTAACAACCTCACCAAGGCGCTGAGCTTCAACATCTACGATATCTGCTATGCCGTTTCCGAACAGCAGCGCCAGAACTACATCGAGTACATCGATGAGCAGTACGACGCTGACCGCCTGACGCAGATCCTCACGGACGTGGCCGAGATCATCGGCGCCAACATCCTGAATATCGCCCGCCAGGACTACGACCCGCAGGGCGCGTCGGTCACCATCCTCATTTCCGAGGAGCCGGTGGTCGAGAAGCTGGGCCGCGACACCATCTCCGGTGCCGTCGTCGCCCACATGGACAAGAGCCACATCACCGTCCATACCTACCCGGAAACGCACCCGCACAACGGTATTGCCACCTTCCGCGCGGATATCGACGTGGCCACCTGCGGCGTCATCTCGCCGCTGAAGGCCCTGAACTACCTGATCGACAGCTTCGAGTCGGATATCGTCATCGCTGACTACCGCGTGCGCGGCTTCACCCGTGACGTGAAGGGCAAGAAGCACTTCATCGACCACAAGATCAACTCGGTGCAGGACTACCTGGCGAAGCACATCCGCCAGAAGTACGAGATGTTCGACGTGAACGTGTACCAGGAAAACATCTTCCACACGAAGATGCACATCAAGGACTTCGACCTCGACACCTACCTGTTCGAGGCTCAGGCCGACGACCTCTCGTTCAAGGAGCGCCAGCGCATCGAATCGCTGCTCCGCCGCGAGATCGAGGAACTCTTCCACGGCCGCAACCTGATGTAACAAAAAGCCCCGCGAAAGCGGGGCTTTTTCGTTGCGGGTGGCGTCACCGGCGCGCCCTTGCGCGCGATCCCCGCCCGCCTCAGATCCGATAGGCAACGGCCTTCATCACCGCCGAAGCCGCATGCATAAGCCCCGGAATCGGGAACGGAAGATCAATCCCGCCCCGCGCCTGCGCCGCATCCGCATGCCGGATCTCATCCTCCTGCATCTGCTTCAGGATGGCCCGTGAACGGTCATCCTGGGCCGGCAGCCGCTCCAGGTGCTCGGCCAGATGGGCCTCCACCTGGCGCTCGGTCTCCACCACGAAACCCAGGCTGATCGGGTCGCCCACCGCGGCGGCGGCCACGCCAATGGCATAGCTGCCGGCGTACCAGAGGGGGTTCAGCAGGCTCGGGCGGGCATCCAGCTGCTTCAGCCGCTCCGCGCACCAGGCCAGGTGGTCGGTCTCTTCCTGGGCCGCGTGGAGCAGGTGCGCCTTCGTGTCTTCCGTGCGGGCGAGGGCCGCCTGGCCCATATAGAGCGCCTGTGCACAAACCTCTCCGACATGGTTGATCCGCATCAGGCCGGCCGCGTGGCGGCGCTCGGCGTCGTCCAACGGGGCATCGGGCACGGCATCGCCCGGGGAGGCGCGGTGGGCCTCGGGCGAGCCTGCGACGGCTTCCATGGCGCGCTCCAGCCCGGCAAGCAGGCGGTCGAACGGGGTGAGGGTGCGGACGGACACGGGCGGCTCCTTTGAATGTGGGGACCTGCACACGTTACAATGGGCGGGTGCCCCGGCGGGGTGATCGTGCTGCGGCTGCTTGTCGCGCCGAGCGTCCCTTGCCACTGGCACCCCTTGTGTAAAGGCGGCGTCATCATGCTATGATTGTCGGCCCGAAGCTCACCTGATAGGTGGGCTTGCGCGATGCAGGATAAATCGATATTCTCTCGCGTCTTTGCTTTCACCGATTCCGTGTTCCGTCCCTTTGGTGGGCGGCAAACCAGGTATTTTCGAAATGAAAACGTTCAGCGCCAAGCCGGAGAGCGTCAAGCGCGATTGGTTCGTGATTGACGCCACGAACAAGACCCTGGGTCGTCTGTCGACCGAGGTCGCGCGCCGTCTCCGCGGCAAGCATAAGCCCGAGTTCACCCCGCACGTCGATACCGGCGATTACATCGTCGTGATCAACGCCGAGAAGGTGGCTGTCACCGGTGCGAAGCTGGACGACAAGATGTACCACCGCTTCACCGGCTACGTCGGCAACCTGAAGACCACGAGTCTCAAGGATCTGCTGGCTACGCACCCGGAGCGCGTGATCGAGATCGCCGTCAAGGGCATGCTGCCGAAGAACCCGCTGGGTCGCGCCATGTACCGCAAGCTCAAGGTGTACGGCGGTGCCGAGCACCCGCACACCGCCCAGCAGCCGCAGCAGCTGGACATCTAAGGAAACGCCATGGCTATCCAGCAGAATTACGGTACCGGTCGCCGCAAGACCTCGGCAGCTCGCGTGTTCCTTCGTAAGGGCACTGGCGGCATCGTCGTCAACGGCAAGCCGCTCGACATCTTCTTCGGCCGCGAAACGTCGCGCATGATCGTCCGTCAGCCGCTCGAGCTGACCGAGAACAGCGACAAGTTCGATATCATGGTCACGGTTGCTGGCGGTGGTATCACCGGCCAGGCCGGCGCCATCCGCCTCGGCATCGCTCGTGCACTCGTCGAATATGACGAAGCGCTGAAGTCGCCGCTGCGTAAGGCTGGTTTCATGACCCGCGACGCCCGCGAAGTCGAGCGTAAGAAGGTCGGTCTCCACAAGGCCCGCCGCGCCACCCAGTTCTCGAAGCGCTAATCCGCTTCTACTCGACGCTCCAAGGTCAGAGCGCGTCGACAGGTTTCTTGGGAGATCGTCTAACGGTAGGACAACGGACTCTGACTCCGTTTATCTAGGTTCGAATCCTAGTCTCCCAGCCAAACCGGAAAGGGCCCTGAGCAATCAGGGCCCTTTCTTTTTGCGTCGCGTTTGAGGCCAGCCTTTGAGACTATGCAGTCGAAAGGGGGAGCCACCATGGGTTCGAAACAGGCCACCGTCGACTACATCGTCGACCAGCTCGCATCAGCCGGGCACATCTCGGCGAAGAAGATGTTCGGCGAATACGCGATCTATCACGGGGACAAGGTGGTCGCCCTGATCTGCGACGACCAGTTTTTCATCAAGCCGACGGCTGGTGGGAAAGCTTTCCTTGGGGAGTACGAGGAGGCGCCGCCCTATCCGGGTGCGAAGCCGTGCCCGGTCGTTCCGCCTGAGATGTGGGACGACCAGGAATGGATGTCCCAGCTGGTGGCCATCACTGCCAGCGAATTGCCGGCGGCAAAGAAGAAGCCTGGGAAGAAGCCGCGTTGATCGAGCCGCGCGGAATGATGGGCCGGGCTCCCAAGAGCATCAGGGCGCTATGTACCGGTCGCGACGATTGGGCCGTACTGGCTTCGATCGGCATGCTCGTGGTGATGATTGGCTCCGTAGCGCATGAGGTCATCGGTCATGGCCTGGGATGTGCGTTGGACGGCGGAACGATCACCCTCGTGACGTTTCTCGTGTTTCGCTGCGATGGAGCGAGCTGGCTTGCCGATGGCGGCGGTCCGATCGGCGCATTCGCAGTGGGATGTTTCGCGCTACTGATAGCGCACGTGAGTCGAACAGGGTCCGGGCTGCTCAGGCTTTCCTCGTTCACGGTCGCGAGCGTGCTTCTCTTCTGGGTATTCGCCCAGATGGTGCGGGAGGCATTCGATGGGAGCGACGATTGGGGCCACGTTGCCCGGGATCTACACTGGCCCAGCGAATGGCACCTGTTCGTCGCCGTGATTGGCGTCATCGGCTATGTGCTTACGCTCAGGCTGATGAGGCAGCTAGCCGTCTCCATCGTCGACGGCCAGCCTCCGCGCTTGATCATCCCCTATCTTGCCGCGGCACTTTCGGCGCCGCTTCTGGGTGCGCTGTGGCATGGCGGAGCGACCGCGTCCGCGCTCGACGGGTTTCTGACCTTTGCGATCGCGCCCTTCGGTCATCTGATGCTGCTCACCTCTATCGATCGCAAGCGGGCGCCGGAAGGTGCCATTTCCCGGAATCACGCGTTCGTCGGCGTCGCATTGATCACATTCGTGCTTTTTGCGGTTCTAATAGCACCGGGACTTGGGCGCCTGTCACTCTAGGTCGCGGTGCCTCTTGGCCGCCGCTATACCCGTCCCCGAAGCACTCTTGATATGCCTCCCTACCAAAAGCGGACTCTCCATGAACAAGGAAGCTCACATCCATTGTCCGCTCTGCGAGTGGGAGCCAAAGGCTGAAAGTCGTTGGGTGTGTGCACCGGGTGAGCCAGGTTCGGGATGCCTCACCGTATGGAACACGTTCTGGACAGCCGGATGCTGTCCGGGATGTGGCCATTTCTGGTCGAAGACCGCATGCCCGTCTTGCAAGCGTTCTTCACCCCACGAGGCCTGGTATCACTTCCCACCGCCAGAGCCCGGTAAGGAAGAAGCCAAGACGCAGGAAGAAACCAGCGTCGCCTGAAGGGGGAGTGCCTGGCGCCAGCTCAAGTGACGCGATGGCTACCTAACGTCTTCAGCTCGGGCACGCACTGCCGAGGGGCGTTTGATCGTGGTCGAGAAGCGGAAGCCCCGAACTAGCGGGGCCCCTTTTCTTGCACATCACCCGCGAACAGCGGCATCACGTACCACTTCCGTAAGCTCGCCCGTATCCGTGTTGTAGAACAAGCCAAGGATCTCGGCATGCCTCGGTACACCCGGCGCGGCGCGCAGTAGCGCCACGTCATAGGCTAGCGAGGCTTCGTAATCGCTGATGCTCACGGAGCCTGCGTCATACGCCTTCGAGATGTCCGCGCCGCCGTGTTCGTGCGCATAGTTCGCGACCATCCGGTCGGCGGTGTACGACGTGGCGCCGCAATTTGAATGGTGGACGACCACGACGGTCTCGATACCGAACAGATATTCGCCGACGGTGACGGAGCGAATCGCGTCCACGGCCCGGCCAGCGGCGACCGAGACGGTGCCCATGGTCGTCGTCGAACCTACGCGGCTGCCGTTCGCATCGAGGATAACTTCGCCGGGGTAGACCTGGTTGCCCAGGAACGTCGCTACGGCCTGCGGAATCTCGCGGACGCGGGGGTCATAGCAATAGATCACGACTGACGTTAGCGGCACCGCGTGCGAGAACGCCTCTCGCAGGCTCGGTTCGTCGTAGCCCGGCTGGGCGCTGAAAACGTAGTCGCTAAAGCGGGAAGATGTGCGGGTCATGAGTGCCTCCACAGGCATCGCGTTGGGTGTGGAGGCCAGTCTGTGCGGCGGGCGTAGGACCAGCAATTACGCGCCAGGAATAGTGGCGGCGTGCCAGGCCTCCGTCGCCTTATCCACCGGCGACATGCACTCCAGTCGCCACTCCTCAGGCCCCAGCGCACGCGGCGTGCCCACGGTTGTAACGAGCGAAAAGTAGCTGAGCCGGCGTTCGCCATCGCTCAGGGTGAGCGGGATGACGGGAAGATCGGGTGCGGAAGACTCGAATGCCGCCGTGTCATCCACACCAGGATAAGCACGCAGCTGCGCCAATAACGCCTGTGTTCCCTCATCCATCACACCCGCCACCGCTTCCCGCCGCACCCGCTGTAGCAGTGCGGCGGAGAAACGCGGCCAGTCAGGAACGAACGGGCGCAACCCGGCCGGATCGAAGAACAGGTGCAACAGGTTCCGCGGACGTGGCCAGCGATCCAGATCGATGAACGCATTGAACAGCCGGGTGGTGGCGCTGTTTGCCATCACGACGTTCCACCAGCGATCCATTACTACAGCGGGAAAAGGTTCATGCTGGCGAAGCATGCGTTCCAGGGCGTGGCGTACGACGGCCATGTCCGCCGCGTCCCAGCTCTCCTCGGCGAATTGCGGCGCGTATCCGGCTGCGAGCAGCAGCTGGTTTCGTTCCCGCAATGGCATGTCCAGCCCATCGGCGACGGCCATCAGGGTCTGCCGGCTGGGCACCGTGCGCCCGCTCTCGATGAAGCTGAGGTGCTTTTGCGAGACGCCCGTTTCCAGTGATAGCCCCAACTGGCTCAGCCCGCGCACGCCGCGCCAGGCCTTGAGCATGCGGCCGAGTTCACCGCCGGTGGGTAGCTCTTGATGGGGCATGGAGGGGTGTCCGCGCAGGAGGGGCCTACCCTTGATTGTGGGAGGGGTGCCACTGGGCGGGCAACCCGCCGGTGCAACGCGGTGGCCGCCGAGAGGCACCTACATCACCGGTTTCGGGAATGGCGTGGCATGACATACCGCAATATCCAAGGCCTGCGTGCCGTCGCGGCCCTCATGGTGGTGTCGTGCCACATGTTCTGGAACCTCGGGGCGACGCGCAGCTACTGGATCAAGCCCTTCTTCGCGGCGATTGGCCCCGCTGGCGTGGATATTTTCTTCGTCATCTCCGGCTTCATCATCTACAACGTCCTGCAGCGATCGATCACCGATCTTGAACAGGTGGGGCGGGGCAGGGCCGTATTCGTTTTCGCGATCAAGCGCTTCATCCGCATCTACCCGCTCTACTGGATCGCGTTCGCGGCAGCTTTTCTGGTCATGCTGTGGGCGCCGCCCTTGCCGCGGGGCATTGAGAAGCCGCTTATCGAGCTGCTGACGCTGGTCAACGGCGCGCCCAACTACATCGTGGGAGTCGCCTGGACGCTGACCTATGAGGTGTATTTCTACGCTGTGGTCGCGCTTAGCCTTTTGCTGCTCGGGAGGAGGGCCGTGCTCGGCCTCACGGCGTGGTTCGCGCTTCTCGTTGTGGCCGCCGTCGCGGGCGCCGGGCACGCTTCGTCCCCATGGAACTACCTGCTGGCGCCCATCCTGCTCGAGTTCTCATTCGGCGTGGTGATTGGCTTACTGGTGCAGCGAGGCATCCGCCGGTTCCACGGGGCTTCCTGGATAGTCGCCAGCCTCTGGATGCTGGTGGGAACCTGGTTTGTCGTTCACGACCCGATGTCGTATCCGCTCCGCGTCGTTGGGTGGGCCGCCCCAGCAGCGTTGTTCGTCTACGGCCTTGTGGTTCTTGAGCTGCGCGGACGCTGGATCATGCCGCGGGCCCTTCAATACCTCGGCGATGCGTCGTTTTCCATCTACCTCTGGCATCTGATCGTCTTCGAGCTGGTCGCCGCCGTTTTCACCCGCCTTGGCTGGCTTGGCGTCGTCGATCCCATCCTGTTGAGGGCCGGCATGGTCGCCGCTGGCTTGGCGTTCGCCCTGCTCAGCTACCACTGGATCGAGAAGCCCTTGCTCCTCCACGTCACCCGCGCAGCAGGCCTGCGGCTCGCGAGAGCCTTGCCTGCCGAAGCTGCCTCTCCTGGTGTGTCACGGCTGGCTGATGCTAGACAATGAGAAATTACTTAACACATTGACTTTGTTGCAAAATATATTGACATCACCCTTCTTTCCCGTATCATTCGCTCCATCCAGCCCCCTGCGTTCGGCCCCTACTCATCCAGGGCAAACCGAACCTTGGGGTTTCTTTTTGGCTGGAAAAAATAGGAGCAGCACATGGGCACGGCCATCCTGATCGATGGGGCCTTCTTTCTGAAGCGGTTTCGAGCGATCGAACCGCAGAATCGTTTCAACGCGGCTCGGGCCGCCGACATTGCGTGGCGATGGGCCGTTGCCCACCTGCGTGAGAAGGGCATAAAGCATGAGCTCTACCGCATCTTCTTCTATGACTGCCCTCCGTTTGAGAAGCAGATGCACAATCCAATCAGCAGGCGCGCCGTGAACTTCGAGGCGTCAGACGAGGCTATCTTTCGTCGCCAACTCCACGAGCGGTTGCGCTCTAAGCGAAAGATGGCACTGCGCCTGGGGCACCTCGGCGGCGCCACTGAATGGACTATCAAGCCACAGGTCATCGCCCAGCTCCTGAAAGGCAAGCGGGATTTCACCAGCCTCACAGATAGGGACGTCACTCTGCAGCTCAAGCAGAAGGGCGTGGATATGCGTATCGGGCTAGATATCGCCGCCCTCGCGCTCAAACGTCAGGTGGACCAGATCGTCCTCATGGCTGGCGATGCGGACTTCGTGCCCGCGGCGAAACTCGCCCGCCGCGAGGGCGTGGACTTCGTTCTGGACCCCATGTGGCTGCCCGTGCCAGACAGCCTGCACGAGCACATCGACGGGAAGAGATCCACATGCCCGCGACCACAACCCCTGGCCGTAGCCAAGGGCGCGGTGGCGCCCGGCTGTCCGCGTCCGGAGCGCCTCGCAGGCTGAAGCATGCTAGCCTAGCGCTCCGCCAACTGGCGCCCCGGGCCGCCCGCTAGGGCCTGTCTCGCCCCCTGAGACGTCCGCCCCCTACCGTATTTGTTTTCTGCCGCACAGCGGACGGCAGCGGAGTCGTGATGAGCAAGACCAAGGGAATCTCCGAACGGCGCAGCGAAAAGTTGCTCGACGAGCTGCTGAGCGCCCAGGGGTGGTCCCCGAAGAAGCCGCCGGTGGGCGATGTCCTGCTGCAGAACGAATACGCGGCGTTCCCGCTCATCGAAAAGGCGCTGAAGCAGGCCAGCAAGACCGGTGGTGGCAGTGGCTATCCCGAAGCGCTGCTGGTCGATAAGGTCACCGAAAAGGTCCTGGCCGTCGTCGAGGCCAAGAAGCTCAGCAGCGAACACGGCAAGGCCCTCCGCGAGGCCCAGCACTACGCCGAGCGCTTCAAGCAGAAGGGCTACGCCCCGCTGGCGATCGGCCTGGCAGGCACCTCGGACGACAGCTTCGAGCTGCGCGTGTCGCGCTATGCCGACGGCGAATGGTCCATCGTCACCTACGGTGGCAAGCCGGTTTCCTGGATTCCGAACCGCGCCGACCTGGAGCGCGTGGCCTCGCCGCATGGCCGTCCCGAGTTGCGCCCGACGATTCCGCCGCCGGAAGTGCTGGCGCGCCGTGCCGAGGAGATCAACCGTCTCCTGCGCGAAGCCAAGATCAAGGACGAATTCCGTCCCGCTGTCGTCGCCGCGATCATGCTGGCGCTGGCGAGCTCCAAGGGCCGGATCCGCCGCGACGAGGACCACATCCTTTCCGATATCAACGCGGAATGCCTGCGTGCCTTCGAAAAGGCCGGCAAGCCCGCGCTTGGCCGCAGCCTGCACGTGGAAGAGGCGAACGCCAAGCTCGCCACGCGCGCGGTGGAAATCGCCCGCATCCTCGAGAAGCTCAACGTCAGCGTGCTCACCGCCGAGCACGACTATCTGGGCCAGTTGTACGAGACCTTCTTCCGCTACACCGGCGGCAACACCATTGGCCAGTACTTCACGCCGCGACACATCGCCCAGTTCATGGCCGATGTGTGCGAAGTGGGCCCGCGCGATCACGTGCTCGATCCGGCCTGTGGTACGGGCGGCTTCCTCGTCGCTGCGATGGATCGTCTCCTTCGCGCGCACGATCTGAGCCGCGCCGAGATGGTGAAGGTCGCCCGCAAGCAGCTCTACGGTTTCGAGACGGAGCCCGTCACGGCTGCGCTGTGCGTCGCGAACATGATCCTGCGTGGCGATGGCGCCACCCAGATCCACCAGGAAGACTGCTTCACCGCGCCCGATTTCCCCGAGGGGAACGTGGACGTGGTGCTCATGAACCCGCCATTCCCGCACAAAGCCTCCGACACGCCGTCGGAAGATTTCGTCGATCGCGCGCTCGAGGCGTTGAAGCATCGTGGCAAGGTAGCCGTGGTGCTGCCCACCAGCCTGATCGTGAAGAAGAGCAAGGGCGCGTGGCGGCAGAAGATCCTGAAGCACCACCGCTTGCTCGCGGTGTGCCAGTTGCCCGATGAATTGTTCCAGCCCTATGCCTCGGCCACCACGTCAGTGGTGGTGCTGGAGAAGGGCGTCAAGCACGACCCGAGCGTCGCGACGGTATTCGTTCGCCTGCACCACGACGGCCTGACCCTGCGCAAGGGCATACGCGTGGAGAGGCCGACCGAGCCGAACGATATCCCGCAGGCCGTGGACGCCATCGTCAACAAGCGTGCCATTCCGGGCTTCTCGGGTCTTGGCCACGTCTCCGGTGAGCGCGAATGGGCAGCGGGTGCGTACGTGGCATCCGCGCCGCCCAGCCGCGAGGAAGTGCAGGAGGCGGTGGATGTCCACCTGCGCCGGCTGGCTTCGTTCTACACGCGCTACGCGCGCGAGGTCACCGTGCAGCGGGACCAGGTTCGCCAGGGCGCTATCCGCATGGCGGGTTACCGCAGCCTGATGTCGCAGGCGAAGAAGGACAATGCCAAGGCGCTCAGCGATGCCGCGCGTCCGGGCACCATCGGCGATGCGTTCGATATCGTCTATGGCATGAAGGAACTGCACAGCCGCGATGGCATCGCCGATGGCGAGACCCTCGTGATCTCGCCGACCGAAGCCTATAACGGATGCTATGGCTGGCTGGAGTTTGGCCAGGTGATGCAGCCGCCGTTTGTCACGGTGGCGCAGACGGGATCGATTGGCGAGGCGTTCGTGCAGTTCGAGCCGTGCGCGGTGAACGATGACTGCCTGGTGCTACTGCCGCGCAAGACGCTGAGCGAAGCGATGCTGGTCATCGCGGCCGCGTGCCTGCACGAAGAGAAGTGGCGCTTCTCCTACGGTCGCAAGCTGACGCCGGCGCGTATCGCGGAGTTCGTGTTGCCGAACGATCCGGTGTTGGAAGCATGGGTCGAAGAGCGGCTGGCGCAGACGCGGCGCGTGGTACTAACGGCGCTTACCGGGTATGCGGGTGCTGAGGATGCTGCGTTCTTTATTGAGTGATGAGGGGATCGCGCGCAAGCGCGCTCCTACATGAAAAGAAAGAGGGCGCGGTGATTGTCACCGCGCCCTTCTTTTTACTTCGCCTTGGGGAGTGCCCAGGCCATCACGTAGTCGCCGCGGTCGGGCGACTGGCGTGCGCCGCCAGCGGTCAGCACGATGTACTGGCGGCCGGTCTTCGGCGACACAAACGTCATCGGACCACCCTGGCTGCCGACCGGCAGGCGTGCTTTCCACACTTCCTTGCCAGTCGATTCATCGAACGCCCGCAGGTAGTAGTCCTGCGTGCCGGCGAAGAAGACCAGGCCCGAGCGCGTGGCCAGCGAGGCACCGAGCGTCGGCATGCCAATCGGCATCGGGAGGTGCAGCTTCACCCCCATGGGGCCGGTGTCCTGCACGGTGCCGACGGGTACCTGCCACGCGATCTTGCGCGTATCCAGGTTGATCGCGGTCATGGTGCCGAACGGCGGTTCCTGGCAGGGGATGCCGCCCGGCGACATGAAGCGGTTGCGATCCGACCAGTACGGCGTGCCGTACATCGAGGCGAGGCCCATCTCCACACCGCCGCCGCTGCCCTTCACCGCGTTACGTGGAATCAGGCGCGTCCACAGGCCGATGCGCATATCGTTGACGAACATCAGGTGGTTCGCTTCATCGATCGAAACGCCACCCCAGTTCATACCGCCGAGCGAACCGGGCCACTGCAGCGAAACGTCTTCACCTGGCGCGGTAAACGGACCGTCGTAACGCATCTGCTTGAACTGGATGCGGCAGTAAAGCTGGTCGAACGGTGTGGCGCCCCACATTGACGACTCGGTGAGACGCTGCGTGCCAATCGACGGCATGCCCACGGAGAATGGCTGCGTCGGCGAATAGCGCTCGCCCTTCGCGTGACCCACGGCCACCGGCTTCTCCACGACATCGGCGATCGGCTGGCCGGTCGCACGGTTCAGCATGAAGATCTGACCCTGCTTCGTGACCTGGACGAGTGCGGGCAGCGTGCCGCCCTTGCCATCGGGTACGTCGATGAGCGCGGGCTGTGCCGGCAGGTCGTAGTCCCACAGGTCGTGGTGCGTTGTCTGGAAGTGCCAGCGCACCTTGCCGGTCGCGGCGTCCAGCGCGACGACTGACGAGCTGTACTTGTCGTCGGCCGGCGTGCGCTCGCCACCCCATTGGTCCGGCGTGGTGTTGCCGGTCGGCAGGTAGACGAGGTTGAGCTTCGGATCGTAGGCCATCGACGTCCACACGTTCGGCGTGGCGCGCGTGTACGTTCCGTTGGGAAGCGGCGGCAGCTTCACGTCTTCGTCGCCGGGGTTCCACGCCCAGGCCAGCTGGCCCGTATGGACATCGAATGCGCGGATCGCACCGGTCGGCTCATCAGTTTCGATGTTATCGGCGACGCGGCCGCCGACGATGACCAGGTTGCCTGCCACCAGCGGAGCCGCCGTGAGCGTATAGAAGCCTGGCTTCACCAGGCCCATGCCTTCGTGCAGGTTTACTTCGCCATTCGTGCCGAAGCCGTCGCAACGCTTGCCGGTATCAGCATCGAGTGCGATCAGGCGTGCGTCGATGGTGGTTTCGATGATGCGCTTGTGGCATTCGCCCATGGCACCCGTGGAGACGGGAGTCGCGGAAGCGGTGGTGTCATCGTCAGCGTGGAAGCCGAGGCCGCGGCAACGCTGCCAGTTCGGCGCTTCGCTCTTCGGATCGAACCGCCAGCGCTGTTCGCCAGAATCGGCATCCAGTGCGATGACTTCGTTGTGCGGCGTGCAAACGTAAAGCGTATTGCCCACCTGCAGCGGCGTGTTCTGGTCTTCGGCGCCAAAGCCATTGCTCTTCGGGATATCGCCAGTGCGGAACGTCCAGGCAAGCTGGAGATCCTTGACGTTCGCCTTATTGATCGCCGTGTGCGCGCTGTAATGCGTGCCGGCGGGGGTTCCAGCCCAGGCAGTCCAGTCAGCCGTGGTCGTATCGGCGGAGCCGTCGGTGGCCGGCACCTGAGCGCTGTCGAGGGTGGTGCCGTGGCGGGTGAACATGGAGCCAAACGCCACGGCGACCGCGACCGCCAGCAGGACGGTGGTGAGCGGCGCGATGCGGCTTACGCCCCCATCATGGCGCCGCTTCAATGCGGGATAGACCGCACCCACCAGTACGCCAATGCCAGCGAACGTGAGCAGACGCGAGATCAGGCCCCAGTAGTTGAAACCGGTGTCGTAAAGGGACCACACGAGGGTACCCACGAGCGCGATCGCATAGGCCTTGGGTCCCCATGGCCTGGCGGCTACCAACAGTACGCCGGACACCAGCAGTGCCAGGCCCATGGCGATGAAGTACCAGCTGCCGCCCAGCGCGGCGAGCTTCACGCCACCCCACAGCAGCCCTGCGCCCATCAGCACGACCAGCACGCCGAGGAGGCGGGCTAGCCAGACCAGCGCAACGGATGCGCCCTTGCTCTTGTTCATCGTAGTCACCTGTCTCTCAGAGCGTCGCTTTCAGCTGCAGGCCGAAAGCGATCACGTTTTGCGTGCGACGTTGCGAGAAGGCGCCCGGATCCTTGACGTACTGGACATCCGGGCGCACGAGGAACCACCGGTTCACGCGCCAGCCGTAGCTGAGCTCGACGACGCTTTCCGCGTCCGGCAGTGTGTTGAGGAACGCATCCTGCGCAGGCGCGATCTGCGCGGCGCGCCACGCGCGATCGATGCGCGGGTTGATGACGGCGCGCACGTAGCCAAGGGCCACTGTGTCGAGAGGGCGGCTTGGGAACGTGCCCTGGTAGATGGCATCGATGGAATACCAGGACGTCATCTGGGCCGTGCGGGCATCGGCCTTCATCACTTCACCGGCCAGCACGAGCCCGCGGCGCGGGTCGCGCGCTTCCTGGTGAACACGAACCGTGCCCAGCGCATACGCGCCATAGCGGCCGCTGGTTTCGCCATCACGGCCCTGGCGCGCTACGCGGCTGTTGTCGTAGTAGGCGCCCAGCTTCAGTTCCGCCGCATGCATCGCTTGTGGATCGCGGCTATGCAGGTCGAGTTCGACCGGCACCATGCTGCCGGTGGATCCACGCGCGTGCAGCGAAAAGCCGTGGTCTTCGGTGCTGTAGCCCGGGTTGACCTCGAAGACGCCGACGCGCAGATCGGCGGTGGGCGCGAGGTGCCAGTTCACCCGGATGCCGGGACGCGCGTTCGGGTAGTTGCCCCAGCCGCTGCCGGCTGACATGGCGAGCGGGTGCGCGCAGAACGCCGCATTTACCAGTTCGCAAAGGATGGGCAGGCCACCGAAATCGTTACCCATCGCCCACAGGCCCAGCTTGATGTTGGCACGCGAACCCGCGATGTCCTGGTCGTAGCTGAGTTCGGTGAGCTTGAGGAACTGGCTGCTATAGACCTCCTGGATGGGCATGCGGTTGCCCGCCAGGTCGGTGGTAGCGCCGCGGCCCGCACGATCGTTGAGGGTGATGTGGAACGTGCCCTGCGCCCAGCCGGCGAGCTTGCGCATATCGAGGTCGGCGCCAAAGCGCAGCTGCTGCGCATAACGCGTGCCCTGGCGCAGGCCGCCGCTGGCGACGCGGAAGGTCTCGGAGACGTAGTCACCGCGCAGCGTCACGCCCTGCTTCTCCCAGCGGCTCCGCGTGGTTGTGACGGACTCCGTGGGTGCATCGGGCGCATCCGCATCCTCGGCTATGGCGTTGCCGCCGTAGGAGGCCATGGCCATCAGGACGCCGGCGCTCCACACCGCTCGCCGGCGGTGGCGCGGCCCGCGTACGGTGGTATGGGTACTGCATTGCATAGACTTCACCTGGCAGATCGCAGGCCGCACGACGCCATCCAGCGCGCGATAAGCGGCCGGGGGAGGGGTGCATGCCGGTTGGGGTGCAAAGGGGCGGCTCCCTCGGGGAGCAAGGCCGCTGGGTGCGACCTTATGCCGTTTTGACGGCGATCCAGCCGTCTGCTTTGCTGGAATGACAATCTACGCTTGCCCTGTCAGGCATACAATTGTTATTTCGACAAACCAACCTTGCCGACCCGGCAAGCAAGGCGGCCTGCCATGCACAAGAACGTGAACCTTCTCGCCCTGCGCCTGTTCGTGCGCGTGGCCACGCACGGCAGCTTTTCCCAGGCCGCCGCGGAGCTGAACCTCCTGCCGTCATCGGCCTCGCGGCATATCGCGGCGCTTGAGCACGCGTTGGGCCAGGCACTGTTTACCCGCCACTCGCGTGCCGTGCGCCTGACGGACGCGGGGCAGCGCTATTACGAATCCATCCGTGAAGCGATCGAACAAATCGACCAGGCGGGCGAACACATCGGCGAAGAAGATGAGCCGCGAGGCCGCCTGAAGATCAGCGCACCGCCGGCGTTCGCGCGCCGCCATCTTGCACCGATACTCATGCGCTTCCAGGAACGGCATCCGGCGGTCGAACTCGACCTGTGGCTCACCGATACGTTCTCGGACCCGGTAGAAGCGGGCATCGATGTATCCATCCGGATCGGCGAGCTGAATGACTCGCGGATGCTCGCCCGCTTGCTGGCGATCCAATCGTTCGTACTTTGCGCAGCACCCGCATACGTCGAAGCGTGCGGTGCGCCGCAGGATCCTGCGGAACTGAGCAGCCACAACTGCCTGGTCTACCAGGCCACCTACGGCCCGCAGAAATGGCACTACCGTTCGGGCGACGCGCCGTTCGTCCCGGTGGATGCCGGTGGCAACGTTCGCAGCAACTACATCGAATACCTCCTGGAGATGGTGCGCGGTGGGAAAGGCATCGTCTGCTTCCCGACCTGGCTCGCCAGCCGTTATCTGGAGCGTGGCGAACTGGTGCCGTTGCTGGGCGAGATGACGTGGGCGCTCGAGCCGGATGCCCTGGGCATCCATGCGGTCTATCCAGCGAATCGGCAGCGGTCTCGCAAGACGCAGAGCTTCCTGCAGTGGCTGGGCGAATCGATCGGTGAGCCACCGTATTGGGATGGCTGGCAACGCGTGGCCGCAGCAAAGCCGAAGCCACGCCGTCGCTAAGGGTGCTTCCGTGACTTGTGCCGGTTGACGCATGCGGCTGTGCAGGCTCTTATCGGGAGCTTGCCCCAGGGAGTTGAACCATGCGCCACGCTGCGCGACGCCTCGCCGCCGCTACCTTCCTTACGCTGGCACCCGCGCTAGGCCTCACTGCCGAGGCCTCCTCTATCTCGCCGTGGTGGAAGCATGCGGTGGTGCTCGAGGTGTATCCGCGCAGCTACGCCGACAGCAACGGCGACGGCGTGGGCGATCTGAATGGCATCACGTCGCACCTCGATGATGTGGTGTCCCTCGGGGCAGACACGATCTGGATCACCCCGATGTATCCATCCCCGCAGGTGGATTTCGGATATGACATCGCGGACTACCAGGCCGTCGATCCGCAGTATGGTTCGCTCGCCGACTTCGACCGCATGGTGGCCGAGGCAAAGAAGCGTCATGTGCACGTCGTACTCGACATGGTGATGAACCACACCTCGGATAAAAATCCGTGGTTTGTTGACTCGGCTCGTTCCCGCACCAGCGCGCATGCCGATTGGTACGTCTGGAATGATGGCGTTGATGTGAACGCGCCCGGGGTGACGGCGTTCCAGAAACGCTACGTGCATGATGGCAAGGTGCCCCCGAACAACTGGCAATCCATGTTCGGTGGCACGGCGTGGGAATGGGCACCTTCACGAAAGCAGTTCTACTACCACCGCTTCTACCCCCAGCAGCCCGATCTCAACTGGCGCAATCCGGCGGTGGAGAAGGCGATGTTTGGCGCGATCCGCTTCTGGCTCGATCGTGGCGTGGACGGCTTCCGGCTGGATGCGATTTCCACACTGTTCGAGGACACGAAGCTGCGCAACGATCCCGAGCGCGGTGGTACCAATCCGCACGGTGATCCCAACCTGCACTACGCGTACAGCGACAAGCTGCCCGAAGTCCATGATGTGATGCGCCGCCTGCGTAAGCTGGTCGATGCGTACCCTGGTGACCGCGTACTCATCGGTGAGACCTATGAGCCCACCACCGAAGCGCTTGTGCCCTGGTATGGCGGCAAGGCGCAGGATGAGCTGCAGCTGCCGATGGACATGTTGCCGGGCTTCGGCTGGGGCACGAAGTTCGATGCCGCGTGGTTCCGCAAGCACCTTGAGGACGCGCAAGTGCAACTCGAGGGTGGTACGCCCCTCATGGCCTTCGACAACCACGACAACGAACGCTCCATCGATCGCTATGGCGATGGCAAGCACGACATCGACCGGGCCAAGGTGCTTGCGGCCTTGTTGTTCATGAACCGTGGCGTCGCCATGACCTATTACGGCGCACCCCTGGGCATGACCACGTCGGTGCCTGCGCGGAAGGAAGACGTGCGCGATCCTGTTGGCATCGCGAACTGGCCGAACGACAAGGGACGTGACGGCGAGCGTACGCCCATGCAGTGGACCGCCGGGCCGCAGGCTGGCTTCTCGACTAACCCTGCTACCTGGCTTCCCGTCGCGACGAACTACAGCACGGTGAACGTGGCCTCCGAGCTTAAGGATCCGCAGTCACTACTTCAGTGGTACCGCACGCTTATTGCGCTGCGCCAGGATAACCCGGCCATCCGAGATGGCCGCATGGTCTTCGTCGACCGCACTAATCCGGATGTGCTGGCCTGGGTGCGCGAAGGCGAGGTGCCGGTCCTGGTCGCCATGAATTTCAGCGATAAGCCGCGCGTGCTCAAGACGGGACTTGAGGCGAAGACGATCCATACACTCGCCGCCAGCACGCCCGCGCTGTCAGGTGCGGCCTCACTGGATGGGACGACGCTGCCGCCCTTCAGCGCCTGGGTTGTGTCGTTCACCAGGTAACGTGACTTGCACCTGCGCGGCGAGCCAGTCGCGCGCCTCATCGACGGCGCCCAGCGCGTGCGGCAGGGCGCCGTCGATCACCAGGGTGGCCGCTATGCGCAACAGGATGGCCGCCAGGGTTTGCCACTCGTCCGCATCGTTGGGGCCGAGTGCGCGCATGCGCCGCTGGAACGCCGGCGCGGCTCCCCACCGGCGGATCGCCGCTTCAAGCCGGTCTTCGGCATGGCGCACGGGCCCTACCCGGGCAACGAGAAGGTACCCGCGCTTGCGCACCGTAGCGATATAGCGGGGGACCTTCGCATTGTCGCCAAGCGTGCGGCGAAGCATGGCCACCGCCTTGTGCACGGGGTTATCGCCGAAAAAGCCCCCACGCCAGCACGCGTCCAGTAGTTCTTCGACACCGACCACCTGGCCTCGTCGTCGCGCCAGCGCACATAGCACGTCCATATGCCGAGGCTCGAGCTGCCGCAGGACGCCGCGGCGCGTGATGGTCCGCTGCTTTGGGTCCACGATCCAGTCGGCAATGAGAAAGGGAGAAGACGCGAACACGTACTACATGCCGCCGGCAGTTGGTGCCGGCATAGGCAACCAGTTGATTTATCGGTTATTTGGCTGGCCGTAAGGTTTCCGGAAGGACGTGAGAATGTTCTCTCGTCAACGGTACGCGCCTGCCCAAACCAGGAGTAGGTCAATGCAAGGAAACCCCATTCTGTCACATGGCGCCGCGCGGCCCGTTCGCGTTGTGCTGGCAGATGAGCAGGAGCTGATGAGGGAAGGGTTGGCGGCGCTGTTGTCGCAGCAAGACAGGTTCGAGGTCGTTGGGACCACGGGAGATGGGCGCGATTGCCTGCGGTTATGCGTCGATCGCAAGCCGGATCTGTTGGTGTTCAACGAGAATATGCCTGGGCTCAATGGCATCGAGGCAGCGCGAAGGGTCGCGTCGCGTTGCCCGCAAACGCGGATGCTGTGCCTTTCAGAGAGTGCGGACCGGCCCTGCGTACGTGCTGCGTTCGACGCGGGCGCGCATGGGTATGTGCTGAAGCGATGCACATTCGCGAACCTTGTCGATGGGATAGACAGTGTCCTGTCATCGCGATACCACGTCAGCCCCGAACTGGCACACGTACTCGTCGAAGCGTTCTGCCAGGGCCATGACCCGGCATCCGCGCTTACGCCGCGTGAGAAAGAGGTGGCGCAGCTCTATGCAGAAGGGCATTCCACGCGCCAGATCGCCGAGCGTTTGCATATCAGCATGAAAACGGTAGGGACGCATCGCGAGCACATACTCGCGAAGCTCGAGCTGGAGGGCATCGCAGATCTCACGCGCTACGCCTTGCGTACGGGCCTGATAGCGCTCGACGCATGACCGATACGCATATCAGCTCATCGCCGATAGCCTGAAAGCTCCATGAAAGTCCATAGTTCGAACACAGCGGCGCACACGCCAAGAAGGAGACACGGATGCGAAAGAAGAACAGGACGTTCAGCGGTGTGTGCGTCGCCCGATGACAACTACCCCACTTGAGAGCCTTATCGAAGCCATGGCTGGCGCCGTGGTCGAAGCGCAGACAAGGATCGAGCAAGCGCAGGTGGCGCATCTGGCGGATTACTTCGATGAAGACAACCGACCCAAGAGCGTGGTGATCCGTATGCCATCGATGCAAGCGGGCGCAGGCGAGAACGATGAAGATCTCTACCGTGCGCCCTTGCTCCCACTCGTTCCCACGACATCGTTGCGCATCAAGGACGTGGAGATCAGCTTCGATGCCGAACTCGGAGCCTTCTTCGCAGCCGATAACGCGGACGAGGATGGCATACAGGCTATCGATAAAGGGCGCTGGGCCTTTCTTTCCCGGGTACGAAAAGGCTCAGTGGCTTTGGATACCAACGCTAGCCAACGTTCCCGAGACACTGGCAACGTCCACGTCAAGTTGCGCGTCGAAGGTGTGGAACCTACCGACGGCGTCTCGCGGCTCACCAACCATTTAGCGATGACCCAAGGGGTCTTCCAGACGTTCCGGCCGGGCGACTAACCCTCCCCCACACCCGGCCGAACTCCCTGGTGCATGAAGCGCCGGGGGCCAATGTCGATACGTAAAGGAGTGACGTTATGACGATTGCAGAACAGTTCCGTGGGTTGCCGATGGGTGACCTGGTGGGCGCACCGCTGATTGCCGCCTGTGAAGCCCAGGTCAGCCTGGCCCGAGCGACGGCCGATTTCATCAACAAGGTGGGCTTCGAGGACGACGGCGAGGGTAACCTCAAGACCCGTACGTCCGCCTTCCACTTCTCGCGGCCGGTGCAGGACGCCGAGGGGAACTGGCATGACGAAAAGGTCGAAATGAGTGTGCCGCTCCTCTCGATCGTGAAGGTGCCGACCCTTTCCGTCGAGAACGTGGATATCACCTTTGATATGGAAGTGAAGTCGGCGACGCACGACAAGAGTTCGCTGGATATCGGCGCCACGGTCGACGCTTCGTGGAGCGGCTTCGGTGCCAAGGTGTCGGTGCAAGGATCGATCGCATCGCACAAGGAAAACACGCGTACGTCCGACAATTCCGCGAAGTATCACGTCAACCTGCAGGCGCGCGATGGTGGCATGCCTGAAGGCCTCGCGCGCGTCATGGATATCCTGCAGTCGGCTGTCGTTGAAAAGCCTGTCGCGGTGCCTTCGGGCTCGGGTAAGGGTCCCTTGGACCCTTAAGATTTTTTGAGTAATGGTCGTGGCGCCCCGGCGCCACGACCAGCCAGGGAGACAGTCATGGTCGATGTCACTGATGTGCGGTTCGTGAAGCGGATCATCGTTGGGAGTAACAACCCCAGCCAGATGGCCTCGGAAGAGCAGATCGAAGGCGCGCGGGCGCTGTTGAATCGCTGCCTCAACGAGGCACCGCGTGGCCACATCCTGGCGACGGAGAAGAGTTTCACGATCCTGCAGATCGGAGAACACCAGGTGGTGCTCCAGTGGATCTGCTACCACGTGGCGTTTCCCCGAAAACCTTCCTGGCTGGTGGATTGAATGATCCGGCGAGCCGTGCCCGTAGCGACCCTGCTTGCCCGCGCGAAGGCTACCGCTATCTCGGTTCAGGCGGCGTCACTGCAGCGGCGTGAAGCGGTACTCGACGGACCGACGGGGCGCGCGGCCTGGATGCCCCTGCTGGCCGAGCTTTGCCTGGCGTTCGACGGGACGTCGCGTGGTGGCGGGGCGATGCTTCAGATCACGCCCGGGCGGCCGTTCTTCGCCTGGCTTATGCCGTCGCGTGTCCATCGGTTCGAAGTCTTCTGCGATGCCTCGAACGGATGGTCGCCGCGGCTCTACATCGACGGCGTGGCCGCCGATGCCACGGGGTAATGCCCCATCGAGAAAGGAGAGCGAGATGTCACATGGAATGTTGACGAAGCGGCGAACCTCGGCCGTGCTTTGCGCCCTGATGGTAGCCATGGGTACGGCGCATGCCGCCGTGCCAGACGGGCAATGGAAGGGCGTGGTGCGGTCCGAGGGTGACGTGATACGCGTGCAGTTGATCCGTAAGGGAGAAAAGGCGCATCTGCAATTCAGTGAGCCTGGTAGCTGTTCCATTCCTGCGGAGTTGCTCGATGAGCATGCGGAAGTGTCGGATTTTCGGTTTGGACCGTCGCCAAACGGCGGTGCATTTTGCGTAGGGATGTATCCCGGCGACATACGTATCGAGAGCAAGGATGTGGATGTCGATGTTTCGTTTGAACGCGCCGGCCGTGCATGGTCCGGCACCTTGAAGCCCGCACCCGTGGCGCAAAGGAGACCGTGATGGATTCCCTTCTGCTCAATCGTTTCTGGCTTCTGCTGGCTGCACTCGGTGGCGCTGTGCTGCCTGTCGCCATGAGTGCACTGGAATCGCGAAGCCGTGCCGTGGTGCAGGTGGTATGCGGCATGCTCATCGCGTTGTTCGTGGCCCCCGCCATCCAGCGTCATTTTCTTCCCGATGAAGGCGTGGAAGTCCAGGCGGGTGTGTCGTTCCTCGTAGGCTGTTTCGGTTTGAAGCTCACCACGATCGCGCAACGCCTGCTCGATCGGCACGGTGACGGTGTGGCTGATCGATTGATAGCGCGCGTCACGGGAGGTGGCAAATGAGCGCTGCCTTGCTTGTGGTTGATCTGGCGGCATGTACGGTGGTGACCGTGGCTTCCGGTTGGCTGGTCACCGAGCGGCTGCTGTCGCGTCTCGCTCGCGTTGCGTGTGCACTGCTGGCGGCCGGCGCCTGCGTCAACACGATCGGTATCTACGGCATGCTCGCGAACGTAGACGGCTTTTTCTACGGTGATGTGTGGCCAAGCGAGGTGCTGGTCGATATCGGCCTGGCAGTGCTGATGGGGCGGTGGGCCACGCGCCTCCATATGGCGGCGGCGGAGCCGGCCTGTCCCTAAGCCTGTGCGACGGGGGCGCCTGAACCAAGGCGCCCCCACCAGTGCGCGGATTCGGCACGTGGGGCCGCTATCCTCAAACCGTTGGGGGAAAGTCGGGAGCATCGACCATGGGGCCAGCGCCTATGGGCGCCCCCAACGTCGATCCACCGGTAGCCGCCGCATGGTGCGGTGGCCCGGCATCACTGATGGGGATTCCGCCATGTCCTTCCCGCTCCGCACGCTCGCCGTCTCACTTTCCTTCCTCGCCCTTGGCATCGGGGCCGCCCATGCGCAATCGGCAACGTCCGGTCTAGGCCAGCAGTGGCCGAATACGACTGACGTCAGCAGCAACCCGAACTTCCACGTGTACGTCTTCCAGCGTGGCAGCACCAAATACGTTCAGGTGAATGATGCCAACGGCAATGTGCGCGCCGCTGTCATGATCACGCCGACAGGCCGCTACGGTACGCCCGTGGGTAGTGATGGCTCGAATGTCGCTACATCCGAGGATCCCTTGCCCGCACCAGCGAGCACGACGAGCCAGACGGTGTACACCGACGGCACCACCCAGGTGGCGGTGGCGCCGCAGGCCGACGGTACCGCGCGCGTGATGGCCGTCGCGGTGGAATGCAAGAATCCCGTGGAGTGCTCGTCGCGCGGGCCGTAAGGCGTGCGCAGGGATATCGCCGGGCCATGTGCCCGGCGATATCGTTTGAGGTTCAGTGCCTCGGTGAAGGTGCGGGTGCGGGCGCCACGGCCATCCCCGGGTGCGCAGCGGCCCGAGCCGCCACGATGCGCTGTGCGATGCGGACGCCGAAGATCAACGCGGTTGAAGCGATGAAGGCCAGGATCGCCTGCGAACGGATCATCGCGGGATCCTGCAACTGGAACGAGGTGCTGGCCTGGGCCACGCTCGCCAGCATGCCGCCCACGGCGGCCCCGTGCCAGCCGTGCCGGAGGGTCATGAGGATGACCGGGACGGCCATGCCGATACGCACGCAGGTGAGCAAACCGTTGTCGTCGCCCGTCCCGTCGGATACCAGCAGGAGCAGGGCCAGGCAGGGGACCACGAACAGCAGGGCGTCACGGAGGAGCGGGCTATCGCGCAGCGCCGGCCAGGTGACCACGCCGCCGGGGAGCGCTGCCATCCGTTCGCGGATCGCAAGGATCAGCGGCGTGAGGGTGAGGGCGCCGAGGTAGCAGCCGAGCACCCACGCCAGCAGGATCGGCAGGGTCACCGAAGGCGCCGGCGAGCCGTCAGCCAGTTGCACGGTCGAAAGTACGAGCGCGTTGGCACCCGCCGTAAAGGCGGCACAGAGCAGCGTGGCGGCCAGGATCAGCCCCATGTTCACCTGCCCATCGGGGCGCACGAGCGTGTAGCGGCTGCGCAGCCAGGCCATGGCCGGCATGCACACGACGATCGGTGGGAACGATGCCATGAAGGCCCAGAGCACGCCGAAACTACTGGCGTGCAGGGCGGCCATTTCGGCGATCGGCAAGGCCTCGCCCACGGCCAGGGCCGGCCAGTAGCGGCGCGGCACCAACAGGAGGCAGGCAAGGCGCAGGCCTGCGGGCAGCATCCAGTGGGAGAACGAGATGTTGCGGGTAAGCTCGTAGCAAGCGGCATACGCGCCCGCGACCGCCAGATAGCGGCCCCACGCCAGCGGATCCCGGTTTGAACTGCCCACTGCCATCCCTCGATGCCGCGGTAGCGGCCATTCAGATGCCAGCCTTCCGGAACGATCCCGTTACGACTGACGCTTTCTGGTTGAATGATATAGCGGCAGCCATGGGCCGGAATACAGAGCCCACACAAAGATTTGCCGAAATAGCATTCGGTTCGGCGTCCCGTGCCGGACCACGCAGTTTCTGCACAAATGCGGTGCTACCGTCCGGGCATGAATCTTCGTGACCTGCAGACCCAATTCGCGTCGACCCTCCGCGGCGGACCCGCCGTCGAGGGCCTCGATGGGCGGGGTATGGCGGTCTACACGAACCAGTTCCGCTCCCAGCTGGTGGCATCGCTCCGGGATACCTATGCCAAGACCCGGTTGTGGCTGGGCGATGGCGTCTTCGACGAGCAGGCTGAAGCCTACGTGGCGGCCACTCCCCCGGCGTCCTGGACCCTCAGCAACTACGGCGAGAGCTACATGGCCTGGCTGCATGCGCATTACCCGGCCGATCCGGAGATTGCGGAGCTCGCCTGGCTGGACTGGCACCTGAGCCGGACCTGGTCGGGCCCGGATGCTCGCCCCATCGGCCTGGACGGGCTCGTCTCCGCGGACTGGGAAGCCGTGGAGATTCGCTTCGTCCCGACCCTCCGTTTCCGGTGGACGCGGAGCAATGCTGCCGCGATCTGGCGCGCCCTGGCCAACGAGACCATGCCGCCCGCGGCCGAGGTTTTCGATGTGGATGCCGGCGTGCGCATCTGGCGCCGGGATTGCTCCCCGCGCTTTACCAGCATGCTGTCGCCGGAGTGCACCTGCCTGGACCTGGCCCTGGCCGGTGGCTCGTTCGGGGAGATGTGCGAGGCACTGACACGCCTGCATGAGCCGGATACCGCCGCCCGCCAGGCGGGTGCCCTGCTGCGTAGCTGGGTCGAGGACGGCATCGTGGATTCGCTCGTCGGCGACTGAACGGCGGGTGGCGCCGCCGCCGTTACACTGGCGGGATGATTGACGACGCCCACCTTACCCATGGCCTCGCTGGCGATGAGCTGCCCCCGGACTGGCCGGCACTGACCGAACGCGAGGTGGCGCAGCTGCTCAGCCGCGTTCCAAAGCTGGGCGCCACGGGAGCCATTCGCTGGCGGTCACCGCGGCCCCTTTCGGCCGCCGCCCTGGTGGAAACCGCCTCCGGGCGCGTATTCGTCAAGCGCCACCACGCCAGCGTGCGCTCGGCAGCCACGCTGGCGGAAGAGCACGCGTTCGCCAGCCATCTGCGGGCCCACGGCATTCCGTTGCCGCCGCTCTTCACGGATGTCACCGGCCATACCGCCATGGCCATGGGGGAGTGGGTCTACGAGATCCAGGCGCCTGCCCAGGGCAACGATATCTACCGCGACGCCTTTTCGTGGTCACCGGTGGGCGGCCTGCGGCATGCACGGGCGGCAGGCTCCATGCTGGCGCGCCTGCACCAGGCCGCGGAAGGCTACGTGGCACCCCAGCGGGCGACGCATATCCTGGTGGCGCGGGCGGACATCCTGGGTGCCCGTGACCCCGTCGCCGCCGTAGAGGCGGAGCTTGCCGAGCGCCCGGCGCTCGCGGCCTACCTCGGCGACCGCGACTGGCGTGCGGAGCTCAGTGCGACGATGGCGCCCTGGCAGGGCGCGGCCCACGCAGGTGTACGCAGGCAGCCCCGGCTCTGGACCCATGGGGACTGGCATGTCTCCAACCTCTGCTGGAGCGATGCGAGCGACGCCGCGACCATTATCGACGTTCTCGATCTGGGCCTCAGTGCGGCGACCTTCGCCCTGTTCGACCTGGCCACGGCGATCGAGCGCAACGCCATCGCCTGGCTGGAGATCGCGCAGGGCGAGATCGGCCATGCGGACCTCGCGCTGGCGCTGCTCGAGGGCTATCACGCCGTGAAGCCGTTGAGTGACGACGATCTCGACGTCCTGGCCAGCGTGCTGCCCGTGGTCCATGTCGATTTCGCGCTTTCGGAAGTGGAGTACTTCGAGGGCATGACCCGGCGGCGCGACCACGCCGACGTGGCCTGGCATACCTTCCTGCACGGGCACGCCGCGTGGTTCGCCACGCCGCCGGGCCAGCGGCTGCTCGACGCCATTCGCCACGCGGGCGCCCGATTCGTGCTTCAATAGGCGTCTTGAAGCGGGGGTGCCTGGCGTTGCCAGGCTGAGAGAGTCCCTTGGAACCTGACCCGGTTAGTACCGGCGTAGGGAGCTTGCAGAGCCATGGCATCCGTCGTTGGGCGGTCCGTGGCCGGCCGTCGCTTCGTCCGTTCGCCACGAAGACGACCATGATCCCGAAACGTACCCCGCTTGCCCTTGCCCTGTTGTCGTTCATTGCTGCTGCCCACGCGGCCGATGACACCCCCCAGCAGGCGCGCACGCTACCGTCCATCGATGTCCGTGCCACCACCACGGAAGGCTACCGTGCCGCGGATTCCCAGCTGGATACGTTCGGCAGCTTCGGCAGCGCGCCGTTGCACGACACGCCGGCAGCGATCACCGTCATCACGCGTGCACAGATCGACGACCGCCAGCCGCGATCGCTTAGCGAACTCGTCCGCGGCGATGCCGCCATCAACGACAACTACGCGCCCGCCGGCTACTACCAGGATGTATCGATCCGCGGCTTTCCGCTGGATCTGGCGACGGGCTTTCGTTTCAACGGCATGATCATGTCGGCTGAGCAGTTGTCTGCGCTTGAAGGTAAGGAGCGCGTGGAAGTATTGAAGGGACTCGGTGGGCTCGAAGCTGGCGTGGTCGAGCCGGGCGGGCTGGTGAACTACGTGAGCAAGCGGCCCGCCGAGGTGCACAACCTCACGGTGGGGACCGATTCGCACGGCTCCACGTACGAAGCACTCGATCTGGGTACCTGGTTCACGCGCGATTTCGGTATGCGTGTGAACGCAGCGAACGAACGTACGCACGGTCCAGTGGAGCACACGGATGGGCGGCGGAGCTTCGTATCCGTCGCGGCCGACTGGAAGATCACCGATGCGGCGACCCTGCTGCTCGATACGGATTACCAGACCAGTGGTGGCCGTTCGGCATCGGGTTACCAGCTGCTGGGTGGTACCGAGATTCCGCAACACCCGAGCCGCACGCGTCTCCTTGGCTATCAGCCGTGGCAGCGCCCGGTCGGCATCCATTCGAGCAACACGTCGCTGCGTTTCAATTACCGCTTTAGCGATCAGTGGAATGCGCAGGTATCGGCAGGGCATAGCCATACCGTCATCGACGATAACGTGGCGTTCGCGTATGGCTGTTTTTACGCTGCCTCGTGCGCGAGCGGCGCCACGCCGGGGTACTTCTTCGCCCCGAACGGCGATTACGATGTCTACGACTACCGCAGCCCTGACGATACGCGGCAGAACGACGAATTGCGCGCGACGGTTACGGGTACGTTCGCGACCGGTGCGGTCGATCATGAGCTCAACATCGGCGCATCCTCGTTCCGACGCACCGTGGATCAACGCGCCGATGTCTACGACTACGTAGGCACGGCGAACATCGATGATGCCGTGGTCCCGGTGTTCCCCTCCTCACCCAACCAGCCGGGTCCTTCCGAGCGCCGCCTGACCAGCTGGCAGCGCACGATTTTCGCCATTGATCGGGTGCATCTCTCCGATGCCTGGCAGGTCCTCGCTGGCACGCGCCTCGTGAAGCTGGATGAGCGTGCGTACGACGACACGGGGGCGCTTGAGCGCAACACGCGCATGACCAAGGCGTTGCCGCAGGCAGCGGTGCTCTGGCAGCCCGTGTCGGCGCTGACCACGTATGTGAGTTACGGCGAAGGTCTCTCGTTGGGTCGCGAGGCACCGTACTGGACGGCGAATGGCGGTACGAACCTGCCGCCGCTGCACTCACGCCAGCTCGAGCTCGGCGCGAAGTACGCCGTTAACGACGCGCTGGACCTGCAGGCCGCGTTATATCGCATCCGCCAGCCCTATCAGTACGCCCAGCCTGACAGCAGTCCGGAAGGCTTCACCTTCGTGCAGCACGGCGAGGAGGTGCATACGGGCATCGAGTTGAATCTGGCGGGCCGTGTCACCGACAACCTGCGTCTCACCGCCAGCGCCAACATTATCCGGGCGCGCGCGGAAAACACGGGTACGCCTTCCTACGAAGACCACCAGGTCGTGAACGTGCCGCGCTACCGCACGGCGGTCTACGCCGACTACAGCCTGCCGTTTGTACCGGGGCTCGCCGTGCTCGGTGGCTGGCGCTACGCCAGCAGCAACGTCGCCACACCGGATGGCGCCACCCGTGTTCCGGCTTATCACGTCTTCGATGCCGGCCTCCGCTTTGCGACGTCGCTGGGCGGCCACGCGATGACCTGGCGGCTCAATGTCGATAACGTGTTCAACCACTTCTACTGGCGCGATACCGGCACCTCGGGCGGCGATAGCTACCTGTTCCCCGGCATGCCGCGCCTTGCGCGCCTTTCGATGACGTATGAACTTTGAACTCTCCCTCTTCGAGTTTGCCGCTGCCCTCGTAAGCGCCACGGGCGTTTGGCTCACCGCGCGGCGCAGTCCGTGGAGCTGGCCGGTGGGGCTGGTTTCCGTGATCGCGTACGCGTGGATCTTCGTCGACGCGAAGCTCTATTCGGACACCTTGTTGCAGGTGATCTTCGCGCTGCTCATCCTCTATGGGTGGCATCGCTGGATGCGCAACCTGGACGACACGGGCCATGTGCGCGTCGCATCGCTGGATGCGCGCAGTGCGTGGTTGCACCTGGCGGTAGGTACAGCGGCCGCGCTTGCTCTCGGTTACGTCATGCACCGCTGGACCGACGCTTCGTTGCCCTGGCTGGATGCCGCGCTCACGGCGTTCAGTCTGGTCGCACAATGGTGGCAGGCCCGCCGCCACGCGGCTGCGTGGTGGTTATGGATCGCGGTGGACGTGATCTATGTGGGGGAATACGTGTACAAATCCCTCCCCATCACCGCCGTGCTCTATGCCGGCTTCGTCGTCCTCGCCGCCATGGGCTGGCGCGCGTGGACTCGAGAGCGAGAGGTGATTGCCACGACGTAAGGCATCGCCTACAGCGATTCGAGCTGAAGGAAGACGCTGGTGCCAGTCAGGGATGACAGGCGCACTGAGGCAACGTCCCTAGAATTTCGTTCCCACAAAAAGATACCCCGGGGCCCATCACTCACGTCAAACATGTGAGGAGGGGAGCACTCCGGGGTTTGCGGAACGGAGTCTAGGAACGATCCATGGAAGATTTCAAGAGGGATGGGGCCGAGTTTGGTTCAGAGGCCCCGGAAACAGGCAAATTGATTCACGTGATCACGCTTGAACGATTGCGTGCGTGCGCCTCGGCAACTGAGACGGCTGAGGGGCTTCTCAAATTGCATCAGCGCAACATCGAGATCTCAGAAGCGCTTTATCCAACGTTACATATGTTGGAGATCGTCACCCGCAACCAGATTCATGCCGCGTTCTCTGCTCACTTCGGCACCAACCAGTGGTATGACGGGAGCTGGATGAAGGGGGCGCACGCCAACCTTGTCCAACAGGCAAAGGCCAAGATCGCCGGCCGCGGTGAGCAGGTGGCGCCTGGCGCAGTGGTCTCCGCCATGACGTTTGGGTTCTGGTGCGCGATGTTCGGAGGAGGCTATGAGTGCCGAAACGGACCATGGCCCGCTGCCCTGCGCGACGTTGCACCGGCAGTCCCGCGTGCGCACAGGACGCGCGCAAGGGTGGGGGAGCGTCTCGAACAAGCTCGCGCCTTGCGCAACCGCGTTTTCCACCATGTCCCGGTCGTGCAGCGCACAGACCTGTACGACAAGCATCGGGCACTCGTGGAACTGCTGGGCTGGCTTTCACCTGATGCTCGAGCTCACCTTGGCGGCGTATGCCGGTTCAGGGCGATCGTGGCGGAGAAGGATTAGTTCGATTTTTCAGAATCCTTCCATATCCAACGCCAAGGCGAAGCCGCATCATTCGCGGGTCGTCGCAGCCCGGTTGGTCGCCCACGGATAGGGGTGTGCCGCTGGGGCCTGCCCGGCAGCGGCCGGGACGTGGGACGCGTCCCGGCCGCTTCAGTTTGCAGGGTGCGCCGAGGAGCCCCAGTCGTCGGGGCCGAACTGCAGGTGCAGTACCGTGCGGTTGTCGTCTTCCAATGGCGGGTTGTACTGAAGCGACGTGCAGCCCGTTGCCACTTGCCGTTTTAGCGCAAGGGCCATGGTCTTCGCCGTCTGGGCACCATAGGCCGGTGTCCCTGCTTTCGTCGTCTTCAGTGCCACGCGGTAACCATCGGCGCTCACGTCGTCCGCCATGTCCGAAGGCGGTGACTGCCCGGGTTCAAGCGCAACGATATCGAGCTTTCGGCCGCAGCTGCCGACGCTGACGATGTCGATCCCATCGAGCAGGCTGGCGATGAATCGATCGGCATTGTCGGAGAGGGAGTCCACGGCATCCACGGTCGTGCTCAGGCGAACCTTCACGTAGTACATCTTCCGGTAGAAGAGGTAGGTACGCGACGTGAGCATATCGTTCTGCGAATCGAACACGATGGGCAGGAAACGGCCGGCCTGCTTGCGGCCACCGGCCAGCTTTGCGGTGTACGGCGCTTCATCACCCCACCAGACGTTCCGGTAGATTTCCTGGCGCTCCGCGAACGCCACCGACTCGCGAAAATCCTGCACGGCCTGCGCGAGCATCTTAGGTTCATCGCCCTGGCCCGCGGGGTAGATGAAGACATCGGCAACCACCCATTCGGCATGGTCGATGCCATAGCGCAGCGAGACACCGGCGGCGATATCGCCTTCGTCGGCGTAGTTCTTCACGGCCTGCAACGTGGCATCGGCCAGACGGCGCGGGGCGATGATCCAGGTGTCATCCACGACGCCACGGTGCGTTTGTGCATCCACCGGCGCAAGCGGGGGCGCGGTAGGCGCGCTTTGCGCGCCCACGGGGGTGCTGGCCAGCCCAAGGGCCAGTACGGGAATCACACTCCACCGCCACATCGTCAACACAACCCCTGCAAGATCGAACGCGAACCCCGTGCGCGCACTATAGCTAGCCGCATGCCTCATGGGGAGCGGTCTTCCGCACGCCAGTGCGGCTGGATGAAAGCGACGATAAACGCATCCAACCGCCGCGCTATCGCGTCGATCCATACAGTGTCGGTGACAGGTATTCCGGGCATGGCCGGCAGTGTGTGCCGGCCCGCGATCAAGGCGCGGTGAACGCCTCGTCAGTCCTTAGCCCACCCGGCAGAAGGCCGCCTTGAGATAGCGGTTTTCCGGGACGTTGCTGGCCACCGGGTGATCCGCGCCTGCGCCATCGACATGCAGCACCTGGATGTCGCGACCGGCGTTGAGGGCAACGCGGCGGATCATTTCAAGGAAATCATCCTCGCCCACCAGGCCGGTGCACGAACAGGTCAGCAGGATGCCGCCGGGTGCCAGTACGTCGAGCGCCGTACGGTTCATGGCGAAGTATTTCTTGAGCGCGTTCACGACCTGGTTGCGGTCGCGGGTGAGCTTGGGTGGGTCGAGCACCACGGCATCCCACGTCTCGCCGCGGGCGATCGCGGCGCGCAGCCACTCGAACACATCACCCTGCTCGAAGGTGGCCTCGACGCCGTTCATGCGGGCGTTCTCGCGGGCAACCTCAAGAATAGCGGCATCCGCATCGACGCCCGTGGCTTCGAGCGCCCCAGCCTTCATCGCGTGTACCGCGAAGCCGCCGGCGTTGCAGCACAGGTCGAGCACGCGGCGACCGCGGGCCAACTGGGCGAAACGTGCACGGTTATCGCGCTGGTCGGCAAAAAAACCGGTCTTGTGGCCGAGGCCGGGCGCGGCGTGGAAGGACAGGCCGTGCTCGTGCACGTCGACCGCGGCCGGAGCGTCGTTCGAACGGACATCGAACGATTCCTGGCGCTGCACGTGCTGCTCGGCGAACCAGTAGAGCGACGCACCCGGGAAATGCTTCTGCAGCTCCGCGTGGATGGTGTCGCGGAAGCGCCACATGCCTGCGGCGAAGTATTCCACCACCAGGTGGTTGGCATAGCGGTCGACGACCAGGCCGGAGAGGCCGTCGCCTTCGCTGTGCACGACACGCCAGGCGTCGCTCACCTCATCCAGCTTCAGCAGCTCGCGGCGCAGGCCCACGGCGCGCGTGATGCGGGCAGCGATCCAGTCGTTATCGATCGCCTCGTCCGGCGAGGTGGTGAGCAGGCGCAACGCGACGCGCGCGTGGCCGTTCCAGAAGCCGCGGCCGATGAAGCGGCCCTTGGCGTCGACGACGTCGACGACGCTGCCAGGCGGGATGCGCTCGGCCGGCTTGACGACCTGGGCGGACCACACCCACGGGTGGCCGGGCATGCGATCGGTTTTGAGCTGGATCTGGGGGATGGCAGGGGTATTCATACGGGAATGATACCGGCCCTTAGCGGCCGAAGCGCAGGATGAGCCAGGAGGCGAGCGCCAGCAGGTTGATCCCGATATGTGGTGCCGAGGGGCCGCCCAGGGCGAACAGCCAGCCGTGCTCGGCGATGGCCCAGTCGAAACCGAGGCGCGGCGAGCGCTGGATCGTCATGGAAAGGTTGGCGTAGGCGCCCGACGAGAGCGCGTAGCTGAAGAACGAGGTGGCGATCAGGGGCGCCTGGAGAAACTGCGCCCAGATCGACATCTGGGTGCCGCGTCCGTCATTGCTCGCCAGCAGCACGCCGGCAACGAGGATGAACGCGAACAGGAGCACGCCAAGCACGGTGGCGACGGCGTCCAGGCCCGACATGCGTGAGCCGAGCAGGTGATCGATCTGGCGGACCAGGCCGTAGAGGCCACCGGCGATCTCGAACACGGCGATGACGCGGGTAAAGAACGAATGCATGCGAACTCCCAGGGTGCGGACGGCGCATTATGGCGGTCCGCGGCCCCGGCTGGCCGAACGGTTCGTTCAGAGTGCGTCGGCGGCGTCGTGCAAGTCGGCGATGTGCTGCTCCCACCAGCGCGCTTCGGCGGCGAACGGGAAGGCGGCGGGGAACGCCGGATCGTGCCAGCGCTCGGCGATCCAGCCGGCGTAGTGCACCTGGCGCATGGCGCGCAGGGCAGGGACCAGGGCCAGTTCGGTGGGGTCGAAATCACGGAACTGGCCGTAGCCTTCGAGCAGGGCATCGAACATCGCGTCATCCGAGGCCAGCATCCAAAGATCCTGCACGGCGGGGCCCATGCGCGCATCGTCCAGGTCGACGAAATGCGGGCCCGCGTCCGTCCACAGCACGTTGCCTGGGTGGCAATCGCCATGCAGGCGCAGGCGATGCACGGGGCCGACCGCTTCGAAACGCAGGGAAACCGCATCGTCCACACGCATCACGGCCTGGCGGTAGGCATCGAACAGGTGCGCGGGAAGGAGATCGGAGCCGAGCGCGGCCTTCGCGGGGCCGTCGATCATCGTGGCGCGATCAAGGGTGGCACGGTGGTGGAACGGCTCACGGGCACCCGTGGCATGCATCCGGCCCAGCAAGCGTCCCAGCCACTCGAGCTGGTCGGCGGACTCCAGCGACGGGGCACGGCCACCCCGGCGCGGATAGAGCGCATAACGGAAGCCTTCGTGGCGGAGCAGGGTACGGCCGTTGAAGACGAGCGGCGCCACCATGGGAATCTCGGCCGCGGCCAGTTCCAGCGCGAACGCATGCTCCTCGCCGATCGCGGCGTCGCTCCAGCGCCCCGGACGGTAGAACTTCGCGACGACGAAGCCACCATCCTCAAGGCCCACCTGGAATACGCGGTTCTCGTAGCTGTTCAGCGTAAGCAAGCGGCCATCGCTCCACGTGCCCACGGCATCGACGGCCGCCAGGACCACGTCGGGCGAAAGCGCGGCGTAGGGCGCGGCATGGCTCACGAGCGCAGGTTCCCCGGGGCGCCGCCGGGGGACGGGATCACGGCCATGGTCAGGCGCGAGAGGCACACCAGCTTGCCGCCTTCTTCTTCGATGCGGATTTCCCAGACCTGGGTGGTGCGGCCCAGGTGCACGGCCTTTGCCGTGCCGGTGACCAGGCCGCCGCGCACGCCGCGGATGTGGTTAGCGTTGATATCCAGCCCCACCGCGATTTCCTTCTCCACATCCAGCGTGAGCAAGGCGGCCGAGCTACCCAGCGTCTCCGCCAGGACCACGGATGCGCCGCCGTGGAGCAGGCCGAACGGCTGCTGGGTGCGGTGGTCCACCGGCATGGTGCCGCGCAGCCAGTCGTCACCGAAGGCCGTGAAGCGGATATCCAGCGTTTCCATCATGGTGTTCCGGCTCCAGCCGTTGATACGGTCCAGATCGAGGGGGTGCTTCCAGATGGCCATGACGGGCTCGTTCCGATGGGAAAGCGCTCATTGTCCTACAATGCGCCGGTGCCTAACGTAACCCTGATCGCCTCCGGCAAGCGCTTCGACGCCGCCGAGGACGAAACCATCCTCGAAGCCGCCCAGCGCGCGGGAATCGCCCTCCCGTACTCGTGCCGTGGCGGTGTGTGTGGCAGCTGCAAGGCCACCCTGGTGGAAGGCACGTGTGCCTATCCCTACAACCCGCCCGTGGGCCTCTCAGCCTCGGCGCGCGCGCACCACGGCATCCTGATGTGCCAGGCGGTGCCCTGTGGCGATATCGCCATCCAGGCGCGCGAGATCGCCTCAGTGGAAGACATCCCGCACCGGCGTGTCGAAACCGAGGTAGCCGAGCGGCGCATGCTGGCGCCGGATGTGGTGGGTGTGTGGCTGCGCCCGCTGCATGGCGACACCCTGCGTTGGCTGCCGGGCCAGTATCTCGATGTGGTGCTGCCGGATGGCAAGCATCGGCCGTTCTCGATCGCGAGCGGCCCGCGCGCCGATGGCCTGATCGAATTGCACGTGCGCCATGTGCCGGGCGGCGGCTTCACGTCATGGGTGAACGATTCGCTGAAGGTGGGCGACAGGCTTGTGATCGAAGCACCGCTGGGCACCTTCGTGCCGCGCGAGGATTCCGAACGGCCGATGCTGTTCATGGCGGGCGGTACCGGTTTTGCGCCGGTGAAAGCCGTGGTCGAGCATTTCATCGCACTAGGCACCCGGCGGCCGATGCACCTTTACTGGGGCGTGCGCTCGGTGGAAGACCTGTATCTGGCGGACCTGGCGCGTAGCTGGGTGGCCGCGGTGCCGACCATTACGTTCACGCCGGTGCTATCGGATCCGGAAGCGGCGCGCGAGGCGGGCCTGCGCGAAGGTCTGGTGCACGAGGCCTTGCTCGCGGACCATCCCGATCTGTCGGGGGTCGACCTGTACATGAGCGGGCCGCCGGCGATGATCGCCGCGGGGCGCGATCTGTTCCTGGAAGCGAAGCTTCCGGAAGACCGCCTGTTCTATGACTCGTTCGACGTGGCGCCGGATGTGCTGGCGGCCATTCTGCGCGGACGGGCGGGCATTCACGGCTTGTGACGTCGAGGGGATCGCGCGCAAGCGCGCTCCTACAACAGCCGCAGCCCGCGTCACACGCGGGTCAGTCGACATCCCATGCTGGCGTGCTCTTGGAGGAGCGCGCTCGGGCGCGACGCCGTTCGCGACGGCGCCGCACGGTCTCCAGCTCTTACTTCTTGCCCTTCGCCGTGGGCAGCTGCGCGCTCTGCCAGGCGGAGGTACCGCCATCCAGCACGTACACGCGGGTGAAACCGGCCTTGACCAGGCGGGCGGCCGGCTTGGAAAGCGTGCGGCCATCCCTGTCGATCAGCACCACGGGCAGGTCCTTCGCCTTCGCCAGATCCTTGTGCTCCGGATCGAACTGGCTCACGGCCACGTGCTTCGCGCCCGGGACATGTGCCTTCTCGAAATCGGCCGAGGCCGAAAGATCGATCATCAGCGGGTTGTCTCGGTTGATCAGCTGCGTGAGGCCCGCAGGGGTCAGGCCCTTCCATTTGCGGAAAAGGGTGCTGATTTCCGTGGCGATAAGCGCCAGCAGGATCACCACGAACAGCGCCACCCAGGCCAGGTGGTTGTGCGCGAATTCGGGCAGCTTGTGGAGTACGTCGTTCATCGAGGGCTTGCTCGTCCCGTGGGGGTAACCGGCGATTATATAGGCTTCAGTGCGGCGAGAAGTCGGGCATGCCGGTCATCAGGGTCCAGCGCGACTTGTCCTTGTCGTAGTGCCAGCGCTGGTGGTCGATGAAGCTGCGCTCGGCCTGGGTATTCACGTTCACCACGCTGATCTGGACGGTCTGGACCACTTCATCGTCGCCATCGGGGCGGGGGCCGGCGCCCTCGTCGTAGCCGGTGACCCGCAGCTGGCCGAGGCGGGCCTGCTCCAGCGAGCTCATCGGGTGCTCGGCGGCGTAATCCTTGTCGACCAGTGACTGGGCGGCAGCGTAATCACCCCAGCGGATGGCCGAGGCGTACTGGTTGAGGGTGCGCGTGAGCGAGTCACTGCGGACGTCGGAGGCACAACCGGCCAGGGCGGTAACCGTGGCAAGCAGCAGGGCGGTACGGGCGAATCGGCGCATGGCGGGTTCCAACGTGGCGTCGGGCCGCATTATGCCCGGCGTTTGGCCACGAAGCGCGCCGACAACGTGGCGGCGGGTTTGTCACCGGTGCCAGGCACGGTGCAGACCAGGTCGCCACGAGCTCTGCCACGGGCATCCAGCGTCCGGAAAAAAGTCGCCCAGCTGCCGCCGGGGGCCAGGGTGGCCTCCGCGTGCAGGTCGTCCCACACCGGATCCAGGTAGCGGATGGACGAATCGGCGACAAACAGGTCGCAATCGTCACCGCGACGGCGCAGGTTGGCCTCGACCAGCGCCCAGCAGGCGAGGGTCATCAGGCTGGCCAGGCTGCCGCCGAAGGCACAGCCCTTGTCGTTGATGTTGGGCTGCAACGGAGCGGTCATCACCAGGCGCTCGCCATCACATCCGGGGATACGGATCTCCATGGCCTGCGCGAGGGGGATGCTGTCCAGGATGAAGCGTTCGAGGGTGGCGAAAGTGGGGTCGGGCGTGGTCATAGATTCGGGAGTCTACGGAACGCATGTAACCGTTCGCATCCGTACGGGTTGCCCCAACCTTCGGCATTGGTGGCCGGGCGCCAGCCTTCCTATCCTCGAGCGTCCCCCCGCGTCGATGCCCCTTGCAGGAAGCCTCGTGAGTCGTTCGCATCCCCTTCGAAATGTCACTGTCGTTATTACCCGTCCGGCCGGCACCGCAGGGCCGCTGGCCCGGCGCGTCCGTAAACTGGGCGGTATTCCCGTGAGCGTGCCCGGCCTGTCGCTGCGCGCGACCGAAGACGCCAGCGCGGTCGATGCCGCCTTGCGCCGCGCCCTCGAGGGCGATCTGCTGATCTTCACCAGCCCCGCGGCGGTGCGCTTCGCCGCCGATGTGCTGCCGCTGGCGACCCGCGCCACGGTGGTCGCCGTGGGGCGTGGTACAGCCCGTGCGCTGAAGACCGTGGGGGTCGCCCACGCCCTGTTCCCGGAAACCTCGCAAGATAGCGAGGGCGTGCTGGGGCTTCCCGCTCTGGAGGATGTGGCAGGGCGCCGGGTCGCGCTTATCGGTGCGCCCGGTGGCCGTGGGCTGCTGCGGGAGACGCTGGCCGCCCGTGGGGCGCTCCTCGACGAGGTCCACGTCTATCACCGCGTGGCGCCCCGTATCGACCGCCGCCATATCGACCCGCTGCTGAAACTGACCCGCCGTTCGGCGGTGCTGCTCTCCAGCGCGGAAGCCCTGGACCACCTGCATCGGGCCCTGATCGCCCCGGCGTGGCGCCGCCTCGTCCAGGCGGTTGCCGTGGTGAGCAGCGAGCGCCTGCGCGCAGCGGCCGAAGGCATGGGCTTCGAGCGGGTGGTGGTGGCCCGTTCGGCCCTCCCCACCGACCTCCTGGCTGCCGCGGCCGAGGTCTCGTTCACCCGCCGTTGAAGGATGTATTCCGTGCGTTGGCGTATGGCCTGCTAGCATGCCCGGCATGACGACCGAGACGCCTCCGACCGAATCCGCCCCGGCCACGCCGGCCCCGGCCGCCGCCGCTTCCACCGCCCGCCGGGCGCCTGATCCGGCGCCGCGCCGGGGTGGTGGCGCATTGGCCATCGCGGTCCTGCTATCGCTGGCTGCCGCCGGTGCGGCGGGCTACACGGCGTGGACCGTGTGGAACATGCGCCAGGAACTGGGCGCGACCCAGGGCCTGAAAGGCCAGGTGGATACGCTGCAAACGGCCGTCGACGGCCTGCGCGACGACAACGCCAACCTCCGTCGCCGGCTAAGCGATGCCGATGGTGTGAACCGCTCGGCGCGCGAAGAAGTGCTCGGCATGGCCGAGCGCACCAAGAATCTCGAAGACGCGGTGGCGAATCTTTCAGAGCGCAGCCTCAACGGCCACGATGCCTTGCTGCTCGACGAAGCCGAATCCCTGCTGCGCATGGCAAAGGAACGCTTCGCCCTGTTCGGCGATGCCAGCGGCGCGCTCAGCGCCTACGACCTTGCCGACAAGAGCCTCGCGGGCGTGAACGATAGTGCGTTCGCCGCCGTCCGCCAAAACCTCACCGCCGAGCGCGAAGCGCTGGAGGCCGTGCAGCCCAAGGCGCGCGCGAATGATCTTGCCGTGCTCGCCGATCTGCGCGCGCAGATTCCCACCCTGCCGCTGAAGAACATCGATAGCCAGGCCGGCGCGGATGAAGACCGCAGCTTCTGGCAGCGTGCAGGCAATGCGCTCGGTAGCATCGTGCGCATCAGCCACGACGAAGGCACGCCGCTCGGCCTGGCCGACGATCGCCTTGCCCGCGAACTGGCTGCGCTCGACGTGGCGCACGCCGAAGCCGCGGTGCTCGCATACGATGACCGTGCGCGTGCCGATGCGCTTAAGCGCGTGGACGCCACGCTGGTCGCGCATTTCAACAGCCAGGCACCGTCCGTGCAGACCGCTCGCCAGCGCATCGCCACGTTGCTGGCCAGCCAGGCGAAGGGCAACGAACCGAAGCTCGGTGCCGCCCTGGAAGAACTGCGTAACCTCCGCTCCGTTCACGCGCTGAAGGCTGTCACCCCGGCGACGGCGCCTGCGCATGCCTCGTCGACGGCACCGGCGGCGCCTGCCACCGCATCGTCGGCCGCGAAGGTCTCGCCATGAAGCTCTGGCGCTGGATCGTTGGGCTCATCCTTGTCGCAGTGCTCGCGGCGTTTGCGTGGCACTGGGTCGCGGATGATCCGGGCTATGTGCTGATCCACCTGCGTGGCACCACGCTGCAGATGACCGTCGTCACGGCGGTCGTGTTGTTGCTGGTGGCATGGGCCGCCATCGCCTTCCTCGTCGCGCTCATTCGCTGGCCGTTTGGCGCGATGAACCGCCGTCATCGCCACCTGAGCCGGCGCCGTCTCGCCGATGGGCTCGTTGCGCTGATCGAAGGGCGCCACGGTGAAGCCGAGCGTGATCTCAACCGCGCCGCTCGTTATGACTCCGTGCGCGGCCCCGCGTTGCTTGCTGCCGCGGAAGCGGCCGAGCGCCATGGCGAATCCACGCGCGCTATCGAAACCCTCGACCTCGCCGCGCAAGAGACACCGCGTGCCGCGCGCATCATGCGTGCGCGCCTGATGCGTCGTACGGGCCGTGCCGCTGAAGCAGCGACCTTGCTGGCGCCGGAAGCGAACAGCGGTGCGCTGACGCCGGCAGGCTGGGTGGAATTCGCCGAGGCCTCGCTGGAAAGCGGCGACGGCCGTGGCGCCATGCGCGCGCTCGAGCCGCTGCGCAAGAGTGGTGAGCTCGGCGCACCCGCGTTCAATGCGCTGGAATCGCGTGTCGTGGCTGCCGCCATTCTCGCCACGCCGGATGGCGCATCGCTCACCGCCTTGTGGTCGCAGTTGCCCAAGGGGCAGCGTCGTCTGCCTGCCGCCGTCGATGCCTATGCCCGCCAGGCCATGCGTTTCGGTCAATCCATGGCGGCGATGGACGAGATCGAATCGGCCCTGCGTCGCGAATGGTCGCCCGCGTTGGTTACGACCTACGGCACGATGGGCTCGGAAGATCTCGAGCAGCGCCTGCGCCGTGCGGAAGCATGGATCGACACGCATCCCAACGACGTCGCGTTGCTCACCGCCGTGGGCCGCATGTGCGTGCGCATTCATTTGTGGGGTAAGGCCAAGCCGTACCTCGAGCGCGCGCTCGCGATCGAGCCCCATGCCGATGCCTGGGAAGCGCTGGGCGATGTGTATCTCGGCGAACAGCAGCCCGAACTGGCACAGCGGTGCTATCGGAATGCGTTCGCGCTGGCGCGTGGTGAACTGGCCGAAAGTCTCCCCGAATCGAAAGGCAAACGCATCGATACGCGCGTGACGGCCGTTGAAGAGCGCGACCAGCACGGGGTGCCGCGGCTATCGCCGTAGGCAAGCGTTACGGCTGAGATGGCTTCCAGTGGCCATCCAGCGCGCACCGCTGGGCCCGCCGCTTCGCTTGGACGACGTCAGCGGGTGCCATGCCAGCAAACGCATCGGGTGAATCGAAGCGCTCGTACAAGGCCATGCAAGCCTGTGGCGTCAGCGGTGCCTCGTTGAAGTGGGGTAATGGCTCGCCCTGATCGTGCTGACGCGCGGTAAAGATGCCGTTTCCGATCAGGTAAACCAACATGAGCGCGAACCAGCCGATCGCCCACGCGGCAGGCGGCAAGCCGAGGCGCCGACGTGGTGCCCTGGCCGCGGTACGTTGCGGCCGGGTGGCAGCATCGGGCGCGGCACGCCGTTGGAATTCGTCGCGCGTCGTGGCCGGCAAGCCATTGAACGCGTCTTCCCACGTTTGTAGCTGTGAGGGTGCCAGATGCAGGGTGAGCCAGTCCGGAAGCCGCTCGCGCAGCTTGCCGATATCCGGCCAGCGTCGTGTGGTGTGATCATCCATGCCGCGCTGGGCTCGCTCGATCAGGGCCAACCATGTCGAGCGCCAAGCCACGTCTAGCGTTAGCCAGTCCTCCGACTGGGCCAGCACTCGGCCGATCCATGCTGCGCGCGGATCGGTAACGCGCAGGCGCCCCACTTCGTGCCAGTGAAATGCGTGGGTGGCGGCATGGAACAGCGCGGCGCGCCGTTCGATGCGGCAAGCGCGCAGTGCATCCACCAGCAGATCTTCGAACTGCCCTGGCGCATCGATGTATCCATGTCGCAAGCCAGCGAGCGTTGCGTCGAGCAGACCATCCACGCGGCTGTCGTCGATCTGGCTAACAGCATCGCGAAGATGGCGCATGGCGTCGTCGGCTGCCTGATCCTTCGGCGGTGCCTCCACTGAGCTGGGATGCGGATCGGAGGGCTCGACATAGGCCAGCGATGCGTCAGCGCTTTCCGCATGAGGATCGGCCGGGTGTTCGTCGCACCAGGTGAGCGCCGCCTGGTAGGCATCCCTCAGAGCCTGGAAGCTGGCCGGATCCTCAGCCGGATCGATCTGGCGCAGGCGTGTGGCGTACGCTCGCCGCACGGCAACCGCGTCCGCGTGCGCTGGCAGGCCCAGGGCTTCGAGGTGCCAGGGATTGCCGGTCATAGCGAGTACGCGTAGACCACGAAGCAGATCAGCGCGCAGGCGACGACGAGCCGGCCTAACCACCGGATGGCCGGGGCCATCGGCTGGGGCATCGTCTTGAACCGTGACTCGCGTTCTGCATCGCTCTCGGCGGACCAGTCCGGCGCGGCAACGACTTCGGTATACCGGGCCTTCCACGCGTCGGCGCGCTGGGCGGACACATACAGGCCGAGATAGCGTGGAAATTTTGCGAGCGCGCCTTCCAGCCGGGGCCACGTGAGCGCCGCAGGCACGGGAATCTCGTCGCCGCCATCCCCGTAATTCGACAGCCAGTGCAAGATGTCTTCACGCCGGGAGATGTCCATCGCGGCAAAGGCTTGACGCTCTTGCTCGACCGATTCGACCCAGGCACCCAGCGCGCCGAGCGATTTCAGCCTCAGGTATTCCTTCCACTCGAAATGCACCGACGCTGCGGCAAACACGGCAGGGCGTTGCATGATCCTCGCACTTGCCAGCACGGCCAGTAAGCTGCGCTCGAAATGAAATATCGCGTCGGCGTGATGAAGGCGAAGGGCGGCGCCGCTAGCGTCGAGTTCAGCGGCGATGTCGGCTGGCTCGCCAGCAGCAAGCTTGTGCGCCAGTCCGCGTACGCTGCGTTCCGCCGCTTCCGCAGGTCCTTCCTGCTGGCTGGGCATCGCGTTTGCCGGGACAGTACTGGCGGCGGTACCAGTAGCCGGCAGCGGCTCGTCCGATGCCTCGTCGGGCTCCACCCGTGCCAGCCAGTCGCGAGCGCGTTCATAAGCTTCGCGCAGGCGCGCGAAACCCTCCGGATCCGCGGCAGGATCGATTTGCTTCAACTTTGCGGCGTAGGCGCGTTTGATCGCACGTTCGTCGGCACTCACGTCAACCGCAAGCCAGTCCAGGAACCAGGTCGTTTCCATGGCCGTCAGTCCGCGTAGTCAGGCGTGAAATGGCCTTCCGCTTCGATGGCCTTCAATGCGTCGCGGAACTGCGCTGCATCGCGAGCGATCAGCCGTGCGTCCTGTGTCGCCAGTAGCTGTTCAAAGCGCAGGATCATCTGCCCGACGTGGTCACGCGGCGTGCCAAGGAGCTGCTCGTACAAACGTTCCGCCCTGGCGAGGAGCGTCCGGTTCTCCAGGGTATCGCGCGGGTGAATCTTCAGCGCTGATAGCGCCTCGAGCCGTCGAGCGATCTCCGCCGCGGACATGTGGGCCTGTCCGCTCTCGATGACCAGCCGCCGTGTTTCGTTGGTTGCCACGACGGTGACTTCCACCTCAAGCAGGCCATTCACGTCATACGTGAAACGAACATCGACGCCACCGGCATGCGCCGGGCCTGGCTCGATCGGTGCCTTGACCTCTCCCAGGCGGATATTGTCGCGGACCATGCGCGATTCACCCTGGTACACGGCGATGAGGATTTCGCGCTGCTCGGCGTGCACGGGGAAGAACCGCTGCACGCGGCTCACGGGTACCACCGTGTTGCGCTCGATGATGGGCGCGTAGTAGCCCTCCATCGCCACGTTCTTGTCCAGCGTCCGCACGATCTCCGTACCCAGCGTGTAGGGGCATACGTCGGTCATGACGGTTTCGTCCAGCGCCTTGTCCTTCATTTTCAGGCCAGCCTGCACGGCCGCACCCAAGGCGACTACCTCGTCCGGGTTAAGGCCGACGGCGGGAAAGCGCCCAAACATACGCGTGGCCAGCGAGCGGACCATGGGCATACGCGTCGCGCCGCCCGCCAACACGACATTATCCAGGTCGGCCGCACGGATGCGCGCATCGCGCAGGGCGCGTTCGATCGGCCGCCACAGGCGGTTGAGCAGGGGCTCGGCCAGCTTCTCGAACGCGGCCGCATCCAGTTCAATCACGGCCTGGTCGTTCTGCCAACTCACTTCAAACGAGGTCTTGCCGGTGGCACCTAGCTGCCGCTTTGCGGTTTCAGCTCGCGCGGCAAGCCGCTGCATGAAGCCTGCATCGCTTCGCGCTGCCTCGGGGATGCCGTTGGCAAATGCCAGGTCGGCGATCAATACGGCAAAGTCTTCGCCGCCGAGCATGTTATCGCCAGCGCTTGCGCGCACTTCCATGACACCTTCGAACATCTCGAGGATGGATACATCGAAGGTGCCGCCGCCCAGGTCGAACACGAGGAACTGCGTCTCGCGCTGGGCCTCGTGGATCCCGTACGCAAGGGCCGCTGCCGTGGGTTCATTGAGCAGGCGTTCTACCTTGAGGCCGGCCAGTTCGCCCGATACGCGCGTCGCCTTGCGCTGGGCATCAGAAAAGTAGGCGGGCACCGTGATGATGGCCTCGGTAACCTCCTCGCCAAGAAAGGCCTCGGCATCGGCCTTGAGCGCGCGCAAAACCAGCGCTGACAGCTCCTCCGGACGAAAGTCCCGGTCGCCCAGGCGCATGGTACGTGTGCTGCCCATGTAGCGCTTGAACAGCGCGGCCGTAAGGTGGGGATGCGTCTGCAGGCGCTCACGTGCCGCCTCACCGACCAATACATGGCCATCGGCATCGAAGCCCACGCACGAGGGCGTGAGGAAGCTTCCGAGCGGATTTGGCACAAGGCGCGGGCCGCCGTCCTTCCAGACGGCGACGAGGCTGTTCGTGGTGCCAAGGTCGATACCGACGATCATGGTTTTCCCTGTCATGCGCGCATCCTGCTGACGCACGCTCCCCTGTTTAGCGGCAGGCGCGGCCCGGCCTTAAGCCTGCCGCGCGCCGCGTGGGCCCCTTACAGCGCGGTCAGGTTCGCGTAAGCGTAAACCAGCCACTTGGAACCTTCATCCTCGAAATTCACCTGTACCCGCATATGGGCACCGGCGCCCTCGGCGCTGACGATGGTGCCCTCGCCGAACTTGGGGTGGCTGACCCGCTGGCCCAGACGCACGGCGGTCTGCTCCTGCAGGCTGGCGCCACCACCGGCGAAGCGGTCAGCATAGGCCGGGCGGGAGACCTGCACGCGGGGGCGCAGTTCGTCGATCAACTCAGGCGGGATCTCGCCCAGGAACCGCGACGGACGGGCCAGCATTTCGGTGCCGTGCATGCGGCGCGACTCCGCGTGGGACACGTACAGCTTCACCCGGGCACGGGTGATCCCCACGTAGGCCAGGCGACGCTCTTCCTCGAGGCGGTTCTCTTCCTCGGTGGAGCGCTGGCTGGGGAACAGGCCCTCTTCCATGCCCACGAGGAACACCACGGGGAATTCGAGGCCCTTGGCCGAATGCAGGGTCATCAACTGCACGCAATCGTCCCAGGCCTCGCCCTGGCCTTCGCCGGCTTCCAGCGAGGCGTGCGAAAGGAAGGCCGAGAGTTCGTTGAGACCGGCATCGGTGTCTTCCGGCGTCATCTCGAAGCGGCTGGCGACGTTGACGAGTTCGTCCAGGTTCTCGACCCGGGCCTCGCCATTGCCGCGCTTGTCGTTCTCGTAGAAATCGCGCAGGCCGGTGTGGGTGATCGCGTGTTCGATCTGTTCGGCGAGATCGAGGCCGGAGGGGGCCTCGTCGCCTTCGGCATCGCCGCCGCGGAAGGTCCGGTGCATCTCGTCGATTAGCGTGATGAACGCACGCAGCGCGTTCTTCGCGCGGCCCGCGAGCGAGCCGGTGGCGATCTCGCTGAGCACCGCCTCCCACATGGAGCTGCCTTCCTGCCGGGCACGGCGGCGCAGCTCATCCAGTGTGCGATCGCCGATACCGCGCGGCGGCGTGTTTACCGCGCGCTCGAATGCAGCGTCGTCGTGACGGTTGGAGGCTAGCCGAAGGTAGGCCAGCGCATCCTTCACTTCCGCGCGCTCGAAGAAGCGCAGGCCGCCGTACACACGGTAGGGCAGGTCGCGCTGGATCAGCTGTTCTTCGAAGTTGCGCGACTGGGCGTTCGAACGATAGAGGATGGCGCAGTCGCGGGCATTGCCGTGCTCGGCGATGTATTCGCGGATGCGCTCGATGACAAAGCGTGCCTCGTCCTGCTCGTTGTACGCGGCGTACAGGGCAATGCGGTCGCCTTCGTCGCCATCGGTCCACAGTTGCTTGCCGAGGCGGCCGCCGTTGCGTGCGATGACGGCGTTCGCCGCATTCAGGATCGTCGAGGTGGAACGGTAGTTCTGTTCCAGGCGGATGGTCTTCGCGCCCGGGAAATCGCGCAGGAACTGCTGCACGTTCTCCACCTTCGCACCACGCCAGCCGTAGATGGCCTGGTCGTCATCGCCCACCACGAAGACCTGGCCGGTGCTGCCGGCGAGCACGCGGATCCACGCGTATTGCAGCGTGTTCGTATCCTGGAACTCGTCGATCAGCAGGTAGCGCCAGCGGTCCTGGTAGTGCTTGAGGACATGCGGATCCTTCAGCCACAGCTCGTGCGCGCGCAACAGCAACTCGGCGAAATCGACGAGGCCCGCGCGCTGGCACTGCTGTTCGTAAGCCTTGTAGACCTCGACGAAGGTGCGCGTTACCGGATGGTCGCGATGCTCGATGCTATCGGGACGCTTGCCTTCATCCTTCCACTGATTGATCTGCCAGGCGGCCTGGCGCGGCGGGAAGCGCGCTTCATCCAGGCCCATGCCCGCGATGACGCGCTTGATCAGGCGCTGCTGGTCATCCGAATCGAGGATCTGGAAGCCTTCGACCAACCCGGCCTCGCGCCAGTGGCGGCGGAGCAGGCGGTGGGCGATGCCGTGGAAGGTGCCCACGGTAAGGCCCTGGGTGCCGCCGGCAACGATGCCATCGAGGCGCGTGCGCATCTCGCCCGCCGCCTTGTTGGTGAACGTGACCGACAGGATGGCCCACGGCGGCACGCGGTCGACCTGGGTGAGCCAGCCGATGCGGTGGGTGAGTACGCGGGTCTTGCCGGAACCGGCGCCCGCGAGGATCAGGTAGTGGCCCGGCGGGGCGCTGACGGCCTCGCGCTGCGCGTCATTCAGGCCGTCGAGAAGGTGGGATACGTCCATCCCGCCATTGTACCGGAGGAGGGGCTTCCAGACCCCTTCCGGCACGGCGCGCCCCGGTAGGAGCGCGCTTGCGCACGATGCCCTTAACGCTTCTGCGCAATCCCCGCCACGGCAACAATGCCGCCCAGCACGATACCGGCGATACCCACCCACTGCGGCAGTGCCTTGTCGTGGGTGGCTTCGACCTTGGCCGAGCCGATTTGCACGAGCGTATCGGTTTTCTTGTAGCTGCCGTTGCCAGCCACGACCCAGATACCCAGGCCGAGAAGGATGACGCCGACGATGATGAGGCCTACGCGCATGGGAATACCCCTGTAAGGATCAGTGGCCGGAGCATGCGTTGACGAATGTGAGGGCGGCGTGGGCACGCCGGAGAATGGTTCATCTTGTCTAACGCGTCGCGATATGGCCGCCTATCTAACCGGTTCATTCGCTGGCGCGAATGCGTGTTTTGAGCGGCTAGCGCCGCCTTAGGCTGGGGGTTTGTTGGGGTCGGGGGCGGTCAGGGCCTTGCGACCGCCAGTCGCGGACCTTCGGACCGGGCCGTAGGCACCCTTTTCGCGAAACGCGTTACGTTGCGCGGCCCTCCGCTCATGTCGGCCGCAAGGCCCTGACCGCCCCCGAGTCCACACGTTTCGTTGCGTGGGGCACAAGCCTGTACACCGAAGCGCTGCGTCCTGTCGGCGTGCCGCAGCACGCGGCGAGCTTTCCTCCAATCAACCTCAGCGCTGGATGTGCGGGTGGGTAAGCCCTGGGGGCCGACATGAGCGGAGGGCCGCCAAGCGCTACGCCTCTCGCGAAAGCGGCGCTACGGCCCGGTCCGAAGGTCCGCGACTGGCGGCCCCCAGGGCTTACCCACCCGCAGCTTCCTCAATCCTTCAAGGACGAGGCGGCGAATGCCGCTTAAGACACGCATTCGCTCCAGCGAATGAACCGCTCACCGAGCGTGACGCAGCAGCCCGGTCAAACGATGGTGACCTGATGGACGTTGTTCTTCGGATCGGCCCAGAAGGCCTCATTGGCGAAACGGCCAAAGACCTCGCGGGGAAGCACCGGCGGGCGTTCGACGGCTTCGACCTTGGCGCGGACCGTGTGCAGGCCGGCCATGCCGACGCGGGCGTCGAATTCGTCGGCGCTGTACTCGATGTGGTTGAAGTCGTGCTCGTACCAGGGCTCACCAAGGAAACGGTAGACCGCGCGGAGCGACGTTTCAGGATCGCTCACGAGGCTCTCATAGGTAAGCAGGAGCAGGTGGTCGTGGGCGTATTCGCTGTAGAAGGCTTCCTTCGTTGCCTGGTAAGCGAAGCCGACCATGCCGCGTGGGTCGGTGAGTGCTTCGACGCGCGAATACACCGTGGTGTTGGTGTCGTAGCGGAAGACCTTGCTGACGCTGACGGGTTGCTTCTGCACCAGGCGTTCCATGCTGTCGAGCACCCAGGCGAGCTGGCGGACGCAAGCGACGACCTTGACGTCGGGAAAGAGTGCCGTGAGCAGGCCCATGCGGCTGCACCACAGGCGGCTCATGTCGAAGATGGCTTCGGGGCCCTGGTCGACCGAGTAGAAGTTCTCCACCAGGCCGCGCAGCACGGCGGCGCGCTGCGCGTCGGTGACATCGAAGGCGAAATCGTTCTTGCTGCTGGCCTCGGCCACGACGACGCCCATGATGTCGGCGACGGGACTGGTCATGCCGGCGCGAAAGCGTGGGTTCTGGTTGAGGATGGCGGCCAGCAACGTGGTGCCCGCGCGCGGCAGGCCGGAGATGAAGTGGAACCGGCGCTGGGGCTTGGCGGCGTCAGACATGCGGTGCTTCCTTTATCGGGGCGCGGGCGCGGTGGAGGCGCGCAGGCGCATGAGGTATTCGACTTCGACCATGCGGGGCTCGCCTTTGCCCAGGAGGCCCAGCAGGAGTTCTTCGGTGGCACGCTTGCCCATGTCGCGCACCGGCTGGTGCACGGTGGTGAGCGGGGGCCAGACCTGGGTGGCGATGGTGGTGTCGTCGAAGCCGCAGATGGAGACTTCGCCCGGGACCGCAACGCCAGCTTCGGCAGCCGCCCAGATCGCGCCAACGGCCATGTCGTCGTCGGCGGCGAAGATCGCGGTGGGGCGATCCTTCAGCGCCAACAACTGGCGCGCCGCCTTGACCCCCGAATCAAACGAAAAGCGGCCCTGCACCATGTAGTCCGGGCGCTCCTCGATGCCAGCGCGTTTCATGCCGTCGCGAAACCCGGCCAGGCGCCACACGCCGGCGCCATGCTTCGGGTCGCCGATGATGTGTGCGATGCGCCGGTGGCCCAGCCCGACGAGATGCTCGACCATGGCAGCGGCGGCCTCGCGCTCGCGCAGGATCACACCGGCGATACCCTTGGGCTTGCGTGGCGCGATCGAGGCGAAAGGCAGGCCGGTCGCCCGCAGGTGGGCGAGCAGGGCGGCGTGGTCGGTAATGGGCGGCGTGAGGATCAGGCCGTCCGGATGGTGGCGCCACAGGATGCCTTCCACGCGCTCCATGAAGTCCGGCGCGGTGGAATCCAGGGGCTGCACCATCATGCTGTACTGACGCGCTTCGCACGCCTCCTGCACGCCGGCCTGCACTTCCATGACGTAGCTGGGCGACAGGTTGTCGTACAGCAAGCCGATCATGAAGGAGCGGTTGGAGGCCAGGCTACGCGCCGACGCGAGCGGCCGGTACTTGAGTTCAGTGACCGCCGCCATCACGCGGTCGCGCACTTCCTTGCGCACGCCCGGTTCCTGGTTGAGCACGCGCGAGACGGTCTTCTTCGACGTATCGGACGCACGAGCCACATCGTTGATGGTCACGCGCGACATGAAGGCCTCTTCAATGCTTCTTTCCCTGGGTGACCCCTGCGGTGTACTGCGCCACCGGGGCATTCCAACCAGCCACTTCGACCACGGTGCCTGCGCCGCCCTGTGCGGGGTAGCGCGCCGTCAGCACGATGGATTCGCCAGGCCAGAGCGTGATGTCATTGTCAGTCCACCTTACGGGCAGCGCAAGCTCGCCCCTGGCGCCACGGCGGATCGAAAGATGTTCCTGGATCGCTGCCGCCGGCGAGGATGCCGGGATAGCGAGAGTCACCGTGGTGACCTCATCGCTTCCATCGTGGATCGTGGATACACGTACTTCGCGCGTTGCCTTGGGCAACGAGGCGAGGGCCGTCAGATCACCGTACTTCGTGACCGGCGTGAGGTACCAGTTCGACTTCGCCCAGTCGAGTTCGTCCGCCTGCGTCGATAGCCAGTAGACATTGCGGCTGACCGGCTTGCCATCGGCCGAAGCGAGGTCCAGTTCGACGAAGTAAGTTTTGGTGAGCCCCTTCACCGCAGGAATCGCCAGGACGGACTGTGCGTGGTTGCCGGCAAGGTCGATGTCCGGCACCTGCTTCTCGAAGCGCACGCTGCCGTCCAGGTTGCGCACGCGGATCCGCGCCTGCAGCGCATGCTGTGCATCGAGCGTGTGGTTCACCACCACGACGTCGTGCGTGTCATACGAATACTGGATATGCAGCGGCTCGTTGCCCTTCTTGGCGCCGTAGTACGCGCCCGCCGGGTTCATGTAGTAGTCGTAGAGGTGCCAGTGCAGTGACGGCCAGGCGTTGTTGAGCATCCAGTAGATGACGCCGGTGGCGGGCTTCGCGGCGTTCATATGCGCGTTGAACGCTTCGAACTGCGCGCGCACGTTGTCGTAGTTGTCGAGCTGGGCCTTCGCCACGTAATCGGCGAGGCCCGTCGGCGTGCCATAGCGATGGGCCAGCGCGTTATCAAAGGGCGTCAGCACGGCGAACGTCGACCAGTCGGCCGAGGCGTGGTACTGGCGGGCCTCCGGGTACTTCCATAGCGCCTCCTGCTCCTGCGGTGAAAGCATCCGCTGCACATCCTCCAGGCGGGGGATGACCGCGCCAGCGCTCACCTCGGAATCGAAGCCAAAGGCGCCACCGTACTGATCCGCATACCAATACGACGGCGGGATCCAGTCGTAAGGTCCGGCCATCTTCATGCCAGAGGGGCCCGCCTCGGCGGTCTTCTCATCGACGGCCGCCGAGATAACCGGGAGCGTCCAATCCTCGGCGCGCAGCGTATCGGTGTACATCTTCGCCAGCGGCGGCGGTGGGGCGTGGTCGCTGCCGATAAAGAAGCCGATCACGGAGGGATGGTTGCGCAGCAGACGCGCCTCGCTGGCCATCGAGGCCTGAGCAACGCGCATGTCGGCGTCGTTCCACGGCTGGCCGCCGGTCTTTGCCGCGGCCTCCCACTTGTCGCAGCACTCCCAGCCGGCAAGGATCAGGATGCCGTGACGGTCGGCGAGGTCGTAGAAGCGATCGTTCTCCAGCTTGCCTTCGCTGCGGATTGTGTTGATACCGAGGTTCACCACGTAGTCAAACTCGGCTTTCATCCGTGCCGGGTCGTCACGCAGGAACATGTCCGGCGCCCAACCACCGCCGCGGATCAATAGCGGCTGGCCGTTGATGGTGAACTGACGGTAGCCCTGTGGGGTGATGTTCGACTCCACGCGACGCACGCCAAAGCTCGTTGCCGCACGGTCCGATACGGTGCCGTCGACGTTGGCCGTCACCGACATCGCGTACAGCGGATGATCGCCCATGCCGATCGGCCACCAGACCTTCGGGTTATCCAGCGTGACGGCTGGCGTATCGCCCGCGGCGAGGGAAACGACTTTCACCTCGCCCGGGCCGAGATGGACCTTCTGCTGGACCGGCTTGTCGGCTACGGTGCCGGACACGGTCACGTCGTGCGCTGCCGTATCCAGGTTGCTGGCGGTGACCTTCACCGTCAGGGTGGCCTGCTTCAGATCCGCGGAAAGGGTCGGAAGGACCAGCGGCGCGCTCAGCGCGACTGGCCCGGTCTGCACGATATCCACGCCGCGCCAAGGCCCCATGTTGTTGTCGGGCGGCGTCGGGTTCCAGTCGACCCAGCCGATCGAGAGACTCATGCGCGGGTCGGCGGGATAGACCTTGAAGGCGACGGCATTGGCGCCGCTACGTACCCAGCGCGTCACCTCGATATCGCGCACGGGGTAGGCGCCCGCGATGTCGGCGTGGTCGGCGACCTTCTGCCCGTTCACCCAGAGGTCCGCGCTGGCGATGATGCCGTGGGTGCGCAGCAGGGTGTGCCGGTCACCGCCAGCTTTCGAGAGATCGAAACCCGCGCGATACCACCATGGCGTCACGAACACGGTGCCGCTGGCATCGGGCACCTGCACGGCGCGCAGGTTGTCGCTGTAGAACACGTCGTTCTTGAAAACGTCGTTCTCGAGCAAACCGGCCATGACCGTGGCGCGCCCCGTGACGGGGAACCACTCCTTCGTTGCGAAGCCGCGCGCGGAGATCGCGGCTCCATCCTCCTGCGCCTTCGCCGTGTCCTGGATCTCCCAGCGGTTGATCGGACTGACCGAGCCAGGCTCGGCAGGCACGCGCGTGTCGGCGTAGGTGGCATGCGCCGCAAGGGCCTCGCCGCAGGAGAAACCTAGCAAGATGGCCGCTGCGAAAGCGGTACGGGCAGCAGTCGGCATGGCGTTACGATTCCCCGGTGGCGACACGGTCGGTTTCAATGGGCGCGAACGGCCACGCGGCATTCACGCGGGCCCACAGCGCGAACACCACCAGGCCGGCAAGGATCCACGCGCCGGATAGCAGCAGTGACAAGGTCGACGCCGAGACATACACGTAGACCCAGCCGACGAGCGCGATGATGCAGGGTACCGGATAGAGCCATTGGCGGTAGGGTCGTGGCATCCCCGGTTCGCGCCGGCGCAGGACGATCAGGGCGACGACCTGGGCAATGGACTGCACCAGGATCGTCGCGGTGAGCAGCATGTTGATCACTTCGGTCAGGTCGAAGAACGTACCGATGGCCGTGACCACGCCCATGGTCAGCAGGGCGATATGCGGAAACCCGTTCTTGTGCAGACGCCCGAAGGTCGAAAGGAACACCTTGTCCCGCGCCGCTTCGAACGGCACCCGGGAGCCGCCGAGCAGGCCGGTAAACACCGAGGCCAGTGCGGTAATGATGATGAGCGTCGTCATGATCGCCGCGGCGGCGTGGCCCCAGCTACGCTCCACGACGAGCGACGCGACGGACTTGGATGTCGCGATCTCCTGCCACGGAGCCACGCCCAGCACGCTGATGTTCAGCAGCAGGTAGACCACCATCATGGCGCTGATCGAGATGATGATCGAGCGCGGCATCGTCCGGCCCGGATCACGCAGTTCATCGCCGATGTATGCCGTGGTGTTGTAGCCCAGGTAATCGTAGACGCCGATGATCAGGCCCGCGCCCAGCCCCACGAAGAACCGCGGGCCAAAGGCGTCGGGTGCGAAATCGAAGGCGAGGTGGGGATCAAAGTGCGAGAAACCCGCCGCCGCCACGCCGATGATCGACACCAGCATGATCACCCACAGCGCGATGGTGATGACGCGCACCGACTCGATCCGGCGGTAAAGCATCCACGTGACAAGGGCAGTGGCGATCACGCCCACGATATGCGTGGTCCACCAGCCCATGTTCGGGAAGAAGAACTGCAGGTACTCCACCATGCCGATGATGCCGGTCGACATCAGGAGCGGGATGGCCAGCAGCATCGTCCAGATGAAGAGGAAAGGCATGAGCTTGCCTGAGCTCTTCTGGAAGGCCCGGCGGAGGTACACGTAGGTACCGCCGGAGCCGGGCATCGCCGCGCCCAGCTCCGCCCAGACCAGGCCATCGGCCATTGCCAGCAGCGCACCGACAATCCACCCCACGATCGCCTGCGGCCCGCCCATGGCGGCCACCATCAACGGAATGGTGATGAACGGACCGATGCCGCACATCTGCGTCATGTTGATGGCGGTGCCCGAGAACACGCCGATCGATCGGTGGAAGCTACGCTCGCTCATGGGGTCCCCTACCACTGGCCACGGATGCCGAACATGAACATGCGCTCGGAGAACGTCGAGTGCCCCGGCTGGTTCGGAAAGACCAGATAGTACTTCTGGTACTCGTTCGTGAGGTTGGTGCCGTTGAGGAACACTTCCAGCTGCTTGGCGAACTTGTACGAGATGGACGCATCGATGTACTTCTGCGGCGCCTCGTACATCTCCAGGCCGGTGATGCCGCCTACGCTATCCATCACGGCGCGGCGCGAACGGTAGTTATAGGCCACGCGCGCCTGGAAGCGGTCATCCTGGTACCAGAGGATGAAGTTGCCCGATTTGGTCGAGTTGTCCTGGAAGGGGATCTTCTTGCCCGCCAGGTCCTTTTCACCGGAATTGCTGGGGGCGTACGTCGCGTTCACCTCCATACCCGTCTTCGACAGGATGCCCGGGAGGAAGGTGAAGCCCTGGCGGTAATCGAATTCCGCGCCCTTGATGCTGTTGCCCGTGCCCTGGACAGGCTGCGTGATCACGATGCAATGGTCGCGCACGACGCCGTCTTCATCGGGCAGCGTACAGTTCGTGACGCTGCCGTTCTTGATGAAGCTATCCACGTTGATGCGGAACAGCGCGAGGCTGACCATGCTCGACGGGTTGATATACCACTCCGCCGACGCGCCAAAGTTGGTCGACCGCCACGGATCCAGGTTCGGGTTGCCGGAGGAGGTACCGTTGGCGACGCGGAACACCGGGCCGTCCGGTGTCTCGGACAGCGAGTAGTTCAGCTGCAAGCCGCCCGCCCAGGTGCTCAGGTCCAGCGGCATCATGTTCTTCGAATAGGCGAGGCGCACCTTCACGCTATCGGTCACGTCCAGCGCGAAGTTCGCCGAGGGCAGGATGTCCTGGTACGAGCGCTTGGTGATGTCGACACCGACGTCTGCCGGCTCATCGCCGTAAGCGCCGGGGTCGCCGCTGAGGTGCTGGGTGACATCGAGCTTGCTGCGGATCAGGCGAACGCCGATATTCCCGCTATAGGGCATGTCGCCGATGGTGCCGTTGAAGTCGCCCTGCAGGTAGCCGGAGAGCTCCTTGAGCCGCACACCCCAGGTGGTGCCGGGCTCACCCACGCTGACCGTATCGGGGTAGAGGGACTTCCAGTAGGCCTCCGGGTCCTTCATGGCGTTGGGATCGATGGCCCAGAAGTTGATGCCGGAGCCGAGGAGGTTGTTGTACTGCTTGAAATTGTCCGCCAGTGGCGCCGCTGTCTTGGGCATCGAGATGGCTGACAACGGGCCCGCGCGGAAGTAGCCCTGGTCATTACCGGCCGTACACGTCCCGCTGTTCAGTACGACGTCGGCGCCCACGTAGCGCACGAGGCAGCCGCCCGGATCGCTGGCGCCCATGCCGGCATACACCGGCGTCTCGAACGTATAGCCCTTGTTGTCCGCCGTACGGATGCTGTTGCGCACACCGAACTTGAGCTTGAACCCATCGTTGAATTCGAACTTGCCATCGAAGCGCAGGGCGTTGAGGGCCACCTTGCGGTCGTAGTTACCCGAAGATTCCAGCGTCTTGAACGTCCAGGCGTTGGGATCCGCGAACGCCGCTGCCAGTTCGGCGGGCGTGCCGATCTTCAGGTACCGGCCGCGGAAGTCCGCGGTGATGGGTATCGTGTTCTGCGGTATGCCCGTGGGGTTGAATACTCGATTGCCGCCCAGCTCGGCGGGATAGACCATCGTACCGGGCGGTACCGCATCATCCGATACGCCGTCGGCCAGGACGTTAGGCCACAGGGCGCCGTCGGAGTCGGAGATATTGACGTCGGTTTCCTGCAGGGACTGCGAGGCGGTGTCGTGGATACCGCGCAGGGTTGCCGTGAACGGCCCGCCGTCGTCGTAGTCGAGCTGCATGTTCAGGTTCTTCGCCTGGGAGAACTTGCGGATCATCTGCGAATACGATTCCACATCCCCCGGCCACTTCTGGTACACCTGCGTGGTGTAGATGTTCGAGCCTTCCCAGCCCGGTTCAGGCGTGCCGTACGAACCCAGCGCCGGCTTGCCCGTATCCTGCGATTGCAGTGGCACGTATGTCGCGCCCTGCCAGTTGGTCGAGTTGAACTGCACGCCGACGTTCCGGTCGAACTCGTGCTGCTGCGAGTAGAAGTAGTCGGTGGTCAGGCTGAAGCCGTTGCCGATGTCGAACTGGAACGATGCATTGCCCGACTTGCGCTTGCGCTCGGTGATGATCTGGTTGATGCCGAAGTTCTGGCTGCCCATGAACACGCCGTTGGACTTGCCATCACCGTTCACGTCGACGCTGCCATCCGCGTTCTGGACGATCTGCGAAGGGATGGGCGCGCCATTCCACGGGGTGAGGAAGCCGTTATAGCCACCGGCACTCGCGGCGTTTTCGCCGTTGAGCACCACGCCGTACTGGTCGAGGCCCTCGGTGGAGTTCATGCGCCGGGTATCGGAGTAGTCGCCGGAGATCAGGAAACCCCAGCGGCCGTTGTCGTTATAGGAGAACAGGCCATTGGCCTCGGGGCCCGTGTGCTTGGTGGTCGAACCGCGCTCGCCGTTAGCCGAGTAGCTGTACGTGAAGCCGGACGGCAGGTCCCAGGGACGGTAGGTGTGAAGGTCGATCGCGCCGCTGATGCCCGCGTCGGTCTCATCGGCAGTGGCTGATTTGACGACGTCGGCGCCGTGGAACAGCGTCGAAGGCAGCATGCTGAAGTCCGGCTGCTGGGAATCGATCTGATCGGCGGTGATGAACACTTCACCATTCAGCATCGTGCCGACCTGCGGCAAGCCGCGCACGTCCACCGAGGTGCCCACGCCCGCATCGCGATTGATCTGCACGCCGGTGATGCGCTGGAGCGAGTCGGTAATGGTGGTGTCGGGCAGGGCGCCGATGTTCTCGGCGGTGATGCTGTCCTGGATCTTGTCGGCATCGCGTTTGACGTCGATGGCCTTCATCTGTGAAGCGCGCACGCCGGTGACGGTGACACCCGAGAGATCCACGGCATTCTGGGCGCTATCGCCCTGGGTATCCTGGGCCGTCGTCTTCTTCGTCGCTGCTGGCGGTGGCGAGGTTTGCGTCGTCGTCTGCGACGTCGGTTGCCCGTCCTGCTGCACGTCGAAGAAGGTGGATGCGGCCGCCGGCGCCGAGGCGACGGCGAGCAGGGTCACCGTGATGGCGAACGACAAGGGATGCTTGCGAAGTGCTTTGGACATGGGCCGTGACCTCGTGACTGGTGCCTGTCGAAACTGCGGAACCTCGTTTTGCGGGAACGCGTCATACCCGGCCGCGCCCGGTGGCGCTTGCCGTTGTGGTGCAAATGCAGTTTTTTCCCCGAACTACGGTGCGCCCCTGCGCACCGCCTTACTTAGAAAACGAAAGCCGTCCCAGCGCCCACTGCCCCTTGCGTGGATCGCCCGTCGCAAACACGCACAACGCCTGGGCATTAGCCGGTAGCGGCGCGGACAGCGCGCCGTCCAGGGTCACTTGCCCATGCGTTGCCTTAGCGTTGGCGAACGGCAGCGCCGCGATCAGCGGTCCCTCGCAGCCGTTCGTATGAATTTCGAGCGCATCGCCCGCGCTATGGCCTTTGCGTACGATGGCGCCGCGCCGTTCGTCGCCGTAACGCCATGCCAGCCGCTCTGCGGTGACGCTGACATGCGTCGCGCCTTGTAGCGCGGCATCGGGCCACTTCCAGCAGGCGTTGCCGATCTCTACCGCGTAGACCGGGCTATCGCCGTTAGCGGGGCGGGCACCTTGCAAGCGTGAGGGCGGTTCACCCGAGCAGGTCTGCAGGGTGGCGCTGTCGCGGCTCATGAAAGTGGCATCGTCCACCGTGGTCGCACGGGCGGCAGCGAGCACGCTGCCGTCGGTGGCGAAGGTGGCGGCACGCAGCGTCGTGGCAGCAGGGAGCGTGAGCGGCTGGGTGTACGTCGGCGAATGGGCGGTGGGTTCGGTCCCATCGGTGGTGATGTGGATCTCGCCCACCTGCGTCTGGTTGGTGATCGTGACCTGGTAGGCGCCGCCTGCGACCGGTGACAAGGCGAAGGCCGGTGCAAACGCGGTATCGGCGGTCACGATACCGAGCGCGCGATACCGTGCGAGCTGGGCCGGCAGGCGCGCCGTGAACGCGTTCCAGTCATGGCTTGCCGATGTCGACCAGCCGAGCTCAGCCAGCGCGGCAATGCGCGGGAACGTGGCGTGCTGGGTATGCGCGAAGGTGAGCATCTGCTCGGCCCAGAGGCCGGCTTGCACACCGACGATATGTTTGGCTTCGTCCGAAGTGGTACCCGGGGGTACGAGGGGGGCGTCATAGGCCTGGCGTAGCGTCACTTCGGGCGGAGGGCCAGCCCACTCATCCGGGTGGCCGGATTGCCGATGATCGAAGTAGAGGTATTCCTGTGGGGTCATGACCACGTCGTGGCCCTGCCGCAACGCGGCGAGCGCAATACGCTCGTCGTGATCGCCATGCCACGACATCACCAGCTGCGAACGGGGCAGCGCGACGCCAGCATCGATCTCGTCATCCCAGCCCACCGGCGTGCGGCCATGGGCGACCAGATAGTCGGCCACCTGCTGCATGAACCAGCCTTGCTGCTGATCCATGTTGGCCAGCTTCAGCGCCTTCCTCTGCGCGTTGACGGCGGGAGACGCGTTCCACTGCTCCTTATCCGCCTCGTCGCCGCCGTAGGAGACGTAGCGCGACGGGAACAGGCGCATCACCTCGTCCATGACATCGTTGACGAAGCGCAGTGTCTTTGCGTTCGGATTCAGTAACCACGGGCTCACGCCCCAGTCGGTCCACACCGCCGGGCGCTTGCCGGTGACGCCCAGCCACGGATACGCAGCGATGGTGGCCTGCGAGTGCCCGGGGAGATCGATCTCCGGCACGATGTCGACCTGGCGCTCGGCGGCATAGCGCACGATGTCGGTGATTTCGGCTTCGGTATAGGCCTTGCAGTAAGGCTTATCGTGGCCGCCCGTTACTTCGCCGTCATTGCCGACCGCTTCCCGGCAGGCGCCCGTGATGGTGAGGTTGGGGTACTTCGGTACTGGCAGGCGCCAGCCCTGGTCGTCGGTGATGTGCCAGACCAGGACGTTGAGCTTGTCCAGGGACATCCAGTCGATTAGCTGCTTGATCTCGGCGGCGCTCTGGTAGTGCCGGCTCGAGTCGAGCAACAGCGCGCGCCACGCGAAGCGCGGGTGGTCTTCGATGTTGCCATAGGGTACGTGCGCCACGGCGCCGCGAGTCCAGCCCGGCGGCGTGAGGAGCTGCCACGCTGTCACGCTGCCGTAGAACGCGCCACGCGCGGTGCGGGCCGTCACGACGATGCCGGTCTTGCCAATGGTGATCGCGTAGCCTTCGTCGCCGGTGATGGCCGCGTCGGGACGGATATCGAAGGTGATGGCCGCCGACGTCTCGTTGTCCGCGGCTTTCCGTAGCACCAGGCCGCGCACACTGGCGAGGCGCTGCACGAAGTTGTCGACCACGGTCGTCATGGCGGCCGAATCCCCGCCATGCACCGCGATGGTGGCACCGCTGGCGATATCGAGCGTGCCGGTGTTTGCAGGCTTCGCGACCACTGGCGCAGGCAGGAGGGACCACGCTGGCTTCGCGGCTTCCGCTGCGCAAGCGCCCAAGGCGAACGCCCCAGCCGCAACGGCTAATCCTGCCTTTGCCAGCCAACGAGCATGCTTCAGCGGCGCACCCTGCTTCATGCGGCGGCCCCCTCGGGCATGGCTGCGCCATTCGCGGCGCGCTGATACATGTACCAGCGAGCGGCACCCTGTACGCCATGACAACCGTGTTCGGTGACCCACACCGGCACCTGCGCCAACATGGCTCGCACGCTACGCCCGTGCAGGAAGCGCTCTTCGAATGCGCTGCCTTTCAGCAGATCGAAAATGGACGACAGGAAACCCCCTGCGAGGAAAACACCGCCCGTGGGCATGTAAGTCATGGCGAGGTTGCCGGTGAAGCTTCCCAGTGCGGCGCAGAACAACTCCACGGCTTCCACCGCGTGCTCGTCGCCGAGCCCGGCAGCCGCGGCCGTGACTTCCTTGGGCGTCGTGAGCGTGGCCACTTCACCATCAATGGCGCACAGCGCCTGGTAGGCCGTGAGCAGGCCGGGCCCCGAGACGATGTATTCGACGGGGACGTAGCCGCCTTCCGGGGCCAGCCACGCGAGTACCGCGCGGTCGCGAAGCGAGTGCGGCGTGAAGTCCATCTGGCCGGCTTCGGAGGTCAGCACGATGCCGCCTGCCGCGCTCGGCACGTAGATGGCGGCGCCCAGGCCGGTGCCGGGTCCGACGACGAGCGAGGGTCCCTGCCCACGCGTAGTTGGCCCACAGAGGTGACGTCCGCTGGCGGCGAGCGGCCCTTCGATGGCGTAGGCCAGCGCTTCGAAATCATTGAGGGCCGCGACCTCGGCAAAGCCCAGCGACGCGCGCAATGCATCCAGGTGGATAGGCCAGGGGAGGTTGTCGTTCGCGACCTCGTCGCCCATCACCTGGCCCGCGCACGCCAGCGCACCGTGCGAAACCGGTACGTGCACCTCGGCGGCGATGAAGGTCTTGAGCAGATCGGCGAGCGAGGGGAACGCGGCGCAGGCGTATACACGATAGGCGAGCGTCTCGAGTTCACCCGAGCCGTCGTCCGCGCCGCGCATAAGCGCGACGTGACCGTTCGTGCCGCCGATATCGCCCGCAAGAAAGAGCATCCCCGACTTCCCCAGCCGCGTTAGCGGTGCCCCCGCACCGATTTCGACATCAATGTGTAACGGGACTGACACCGGTGTCAAGTCAGGGCGCAGCAGGGGCATCCACGGGCAGGCGTGACGCGTCGCGTTGGCGCATGGCGAGCATTTTTCTCATGCCATGCCCATTAATGTCCATGTATCTCAAGTACTTACATGTTTACAGCAGCGACCAACACCGGCATGCTTCCGGGCTTGATGATGGAGAATGGAATGCAGGTGAACGTGGTGGCCACGATGGCCATGGATGCTGTCGCAATGGCGTACGCAAGCGCCGCCGGGGCCGAAGGCGATGTAAGGAGCGCTGGGTAGCATGGACGACGATACGAGATTGCTGACGGCGCAGCTCGCGGCAGCGATAGTTCGATTTGAGAAGCGCATGGATCAAGCGGCGGCTCGGCTGGCATCGCGAATGGATGCAGGCGACCGGTGGTACACGGCGTTCGCGTGGAAAGCCTTCATTGCCTCGACGCTGGGTTCCTTTGCCGTGATCGGCACGGCGGGTTACGCGATCTGGGAAGCGCAACACACGCTGCGCGAGACGCGCTGGGTGCGGCAGATCAATGCGGCGCAAGCAGCGGGCAGGCTTAGCCAGTGCCCCGGTGGCGGCGATCACGTATGCGCGAAGGTCGACAAGCGCTGGGTACGCCTCGACCCCTGACGACAACGCATAAAAAAACCCCGGCAGCCAGGGGAGCTGCCGGGGCGGGGTGGGATAGTCGGCCCAGGGGAAGACTGACTATCCACGGAGGTGGCCCCAGGGAGGTGGGGCCCACCGATGGGACGCCGTTGCGTGCGTCCGAAGATATAGACGTCCGGACGGGGCAGAAGTTGCAATGAATTTCGAAAAAAAGTCAGGCCGCGTTCATGGCCATGGAAATCAATGCCTTGACGCGGCCCAACCTGAACGACAAAACGGAAATCTTACGATTTAGACGTCTAAATGGCGTTTAGTGCGCTTCATCCCAGTTCGCGCCGACGCCGACAGAGACCTCTAAGGGAACGCTAAGCGTCGCTGCACCGCTCATATTCGTTTCAACCGCAACTTTCACAGCATCCACGGCGTCCTCGCGAACCTCGAGGACCAGTTCATCGTGCACCTGCATGAGCAGTCGCACATCGTCCCGACCCTCGATCCACGCGGCGACCGCGATCATCGCGCGTTTGATGATGTCGGCCGCCGTGCCCTGCATAGGCGCGTTGATGGCGGCGCGTTCCGCACCGGCACGCAGCGCCTGGTTCCGCGACTTCAGGTTATCGAGGTAGAGGCGGCGGCCGAACAGCGTTTCGACGTAGCCGCGCTCATGGGCCTGTTCACGCGTAGCGTCCATGAAGGCGCGCACGCCGGCAAAGCGCGAGAAGTAGCGCGCCATGTAGTCGGAGGCTTCGCCGCGATCGACGCCCAGCTGGCGTGCGAGGCCGAACGCACTCATGCCGTACATCAGGCCGAAGTTGATGGCCTTCGCCGCACGGCGCTGGTTGCCGGTCACTTCCTCGGGCGTCACGCCGAACACTTCGGCCGCGGTCGCGCGATGCACGTCGCCGCCTTCGGTGAAGGCACGTACCAGGCCTTCATCAGCCGACAGGTGGGCCATGATCCGCAGTTCGATCTGCGAATAGTCAGCGGCGAGGATGCGCCAGCCCGGCGGTGCCACGAAGGCCTGGCGAATGCGTCGGCCTTCCTCGGTGCGTACCGGGATGTTCTGCAGGTTGGGATCGGATGAGCTGATGCGCCCGGTGGCGACGGCACCCTGGTGGTAGCTGGTATGCACGCGACCGGTACGCGGGTTCACGATACCGGCGAGCTTGTCGGTATACGTGGAACGCAGCTTCGCCAGGCCGCGGTAATCCAGGATCACCCGCGGCAGCTCATGCGAATCCGCCAGCGCTTCCAGCGCCTCTTCGTTGGTCGACGGCTGGCCCGTTGGGGTTTTCACTTTCGCTGGCAAACCCAGCTCGTCGAAAAGCACAGCCTGCAGCTGCTTAGGCGAATCCATGTTGAATTCGTGACCAGCGGCGGCGTAAGCCTTCTGTTGCAGCTCAAGCATGCGCTTGCCGAGCTCCTGGCTCTGCAGCCGCAGCTCGTTCGCATCGATGAGCACGCCCGTGCGTTCCATCGAAGCCAGCACCGGAACCACCGGGATTTCGATATCGGTATATACCGAGCGTAGCGACGGTTCGGCCTCGAGGCGCGGCCACAGCGCGTGGTGCAGGCGCAGGGTGATATCGGCATCTTCAGCGGCGTACTTGCCGGCGGTTTCGATATCCACCTGGGAGAACGAGATCTGCTTCGCTCCCTTGCCGCAGATTTCCTCGTACTTCACCGTGGTGTAGCCGAGGTAGCGCTGCGCGAGCGAATCCATGTCGTGGCGCGTCGCGGTGGCGTTGAAGATGTACGACTCGAGCATGGTGTCGTGCGCGAGGCCTTTCACCGCGATGCCGTAGTGGGAAAGCACGTTGATATCGTACTTGCCGTGCTGACCTACCTTGGGGCGCGTGGCATCTTCGAGGATGGGCTTGAGCGCGCCGAGCACATGCTCGCGGTTGAGCTGGGCCGGGGCACCCGGGTAATCGTGCGCCAGCGGGATGTAACAGGCCTTGCCCTGCTCGACCGAGAGCGAGACGCCGACGATATCGGCGAGCATCGCGTCGATGCTGGTGGTCTCGGTATCGAAGGCGATCAGCGGTGCCGTCTCGAGCTTCTCGAGCCACGCTGCGAGGCGATCTTCGGTGAGGACGAGCTCGTATTCGCCGGGGCCACTGAAGACGTCGGGCGAGACCACCGGTGCGGCCGGTGCCGGCGCGGCGGCAGGTGCATCAGACGGTGCGGACGTCTCGGCACCGCTGTCGAGCTCCTTCAGCGCCGCCTTGAAGTCGTAGCGGGCAAACAGCTCGCGCAGCGCATCGACATCGCGCGGACGCATGGCGAGTTCCGCCGGCGCCTGGTCGAGCGGCACGTCCACGCGGATCGTGACCAGCTCGCGCGAAAGCGGCAGGCGCGGGATGGCGGCGCGCAGGTTCTCGCCGATCTTGCCGCCGATCTTGTCGGCGTGGGCGATGAGCGCGTCGAGATCCGGGTATTCGGCCAGCCATTTGGCGGCGGTCTTCGGGCCGCACTTCTCCACGCCGGGCACGTTATCGATGCTGTCGCCCACGAGGGTCAGGTAGTCGACGATCTGTTCGGGCCGCACACCGAACTTGGCGATGACGCCGTCGGTATCCATCGTCGTGTTGGTCATGGTGTTGACCAGCAGGATGTCCGGCCCGACGAGCTGGGCGAAATCCTTGTCACCGGTGGAGATCACCGTGTGGATGCCGGCGGCGCTGGCCTGGCGGGCCAGGGTGCCTATCACGTCGTCGGCTTCCACCCCAGGTACGCAAAGAATGGGGAAGCCCAGGGCGGCGACGATCTTCATCATCGGCTCGACCTGCGCGCGGAGGTCGTCAGGCATGGACGGGCGGTTGGCCTTGTACTCGGGGTACAGGTCGTCGCGGAAGGTCCGGCCCGGGGCATCGCACACGAAGGCGACGTAGTCGGAACCGCCCTTCATGGTGGTGCGCAGCATGTTGACGATGCCGAACAACGCGCCGGTCGGTTCGCCGTGCACGTTAGTCAGGGGCGGCAGCGCGTGGAACGCGCGGTACAGGTACGAGGACCCGTCGATAAGCGTAAGCGTAGGCATCCGTGGATTCTCTCACGGGCCGTCGTGGACCGCCTGTTCACGTGGCGTGTGACCTGCGCCTTGCTATGCTTCCAGCCCCGTACGGAGAACCCCCATGAACCGCATGCACGCCCTTGTCGCAGCGCTGGCACTCGCCCTGGCCTTGCCGGCCGCGGCGCAGACCGCCCAGGAGCCCAACCTGAAGGTCTTGCCGCCGCCCAGCCTGAACGATCCGGGCGTGAAGCCGGGCGAGCCGGACCGCTCCGGCCAGAAGCCGATCGAGAAGCCGGTGCCCTACGACCAGGCCCCGCCGACCCAGTCCAGCCCGGCGACCTCCGATGCCCAGGGCAGCAAGGTCTCGGCGGCCAACCTGCCGGCCATGCAGGACAATGGCCAGGTGGATGCCAACGGCAACACCGCCCCCCAGGTGACGGTGCACACCGAAGGCACCGATACGGTTGAGGAATACCGTACGGCTGGCCGCCTGACCATGATCCGCGTCACCCCGAAGAACGGCGTGCCGTACACGGTGATGGCGAACGAAAACGGCAAGCTGGTCCGCGATTCGGGCACCCGCAACGTGAGCCCGGTGTACTACAAGGTTTACGAGTGGGGCGCCGCGCCGAAGCCCGCCGGCTCCGATTGATTCAGGCGTCGAGTTCGGGGTAGTGGCGGAAGATGCCGTTTTCGCTGTGGGGCATGCGCCGGTCGCTTTCCAGGTAGGCCGCGAGGTTGGGACGGTCGGCCACGCGTTTCGCCAGATCCCTTAGCAACGGCAGCTTTTGCTTCGACATGCAGTTCGGGAACGCATACTCGAGCCCCGACATCACCTGGAACAGTGACAGGTCGACGTAGCTGAAGTCGCGCACGGCGTATTTGCCGCCGTTGCGCTCCAGCACGCTCTCGAAGTACTGCAGGAACTTGGGGATGCGCGATTCGCGGAATTCCCCGGCCCGGCGCTTCGCTTCATCTTTCTGGTCTTCGTAATAGAGCCCTGCACCCACTGGGTGGTGCACGTCGTGCGCCTCGGCCACGAGGTCGGTGATCGTAAGTTGCAGCTGGTTTGCGTAGATGCTTTTGGCTTCGCCCTCAGGCACCAGGCCATGTCGTGGCGCGAGGTAATGCAGAATGTTGGCGACCTGGGCAATGACAAGCCGGCCGGCTTTCAGGAAGGGCGGCGCGTAGGGTAGGGCGCCTTCATGCTCGCCATCGAGCCATGCGGTCATGACGCCGTCGCCTTCTTCTCGGGCGACATCGACATAAGGCGCTTTGGCATCCTCCAGCGCCACGCGGACGAACTCGCCGCGGCCCTGGATGCCCGTCCAGTAGTAGAGCTGATAGGTCATGCGCGATCTCCTGCGGTGAACGCGAGAGGATCGCCCAGCGGCGTTCAAGCCAGCGTGAGCGCCACGTCGCGGAACGTATCCCACGCGGTCTGCGCGGGTGGCGACAGGGAGCGTGCGCGGCGGCGAAGCAGCGTGACGTTGCGATGTTCTACGGGTGTGAGGTCGAGCACGACGAGGCCTGGCCGGAGGGCGTCGAGCGAGAGCGCGGGCGTCACGGTGATACCGAGCCCGGCCTCGATCATGCGGAAGGCCGTGTGCGGGTGGCCCACTTCGATCGCTACCCGCGCCTCCACGCCATGCGCGGCGAGCAGGGCGTCGATCAGGCGGCGGCTGCCCGAGGCGTGGTCGAGCAGCACCAGCGGCTCGCCTGACAGAGCGGCCCACGGCACGGCGCTGCGTTGGGCGAAAGGATGGTCGGCCCGGCACACCAGCCGGAACGGATCGCGCAGAATGGTCTCCGCATCGAATTCTTCATGCGTGGCGGGCTCCACGGTCAGGCCGAAATCCACCTCGCCGCCACGCACGGCGTCCAGCACCTGGGCCTGGTTCTGGTCGCGCAGGATGAACTCCAGCGAAGGGTGCTCAGACGTGCAGCGGGCGATCGCCATGGGCACCAGCCCCGCCGAAAGGGTGGGCACGGCAGCGATGCGCACCCGGCCGCGCAGCGGGTCGGCCTGGGCGCGGGCGTGGCCCAGCACGCTGTCGAGTTCGTCCAGCACGCGCCCCAGCGCCTGTTCCAGGTAGCGCCCGGCCTCGGTGGGGACCACCTCCCGCGTTGTCCGGTCGAACAGGCGCACGTCGAGCTCGGCCTCCAGATCAGCGATCAGGCGGCTCACGGCCGGCTGGGTGAGGTGCAGGGCATCGGCAGCACGGCGGAAATGCCGCTGGCCCGCCACGGCGAGGAAGGCGCGAAGCTGGCGCATCGAGACATTCATGCGTATAGCGTATCACTGGATAAGATAAAACGATTTGCCTTATCAACGCGCTGGCGGTGCAATAGGCCCTATCCCTTAGCCATCGCTCCCGCCGACCGCCATGCGCCGCTTCCTCCCCGACGGATTCACCCTCTCGCTGATCGCCACGGTTCTGCTGGCGAGCTTCCTGCCTTGCCGCGGCACCGCCGCCCAGGCGTTCGAGGTGCTGACTGATATCGCGATTGCCCTGCTGTTCTTCCTGCATGGCGCGAAGCTGTCGCGCGAGGCGGTGGTGGCAGGCATGACCAACTGGCGCCTGCACCTCACGGTGCTCGCCAGCACCTTTGTGCTGTTTCCGCTGCTGGGGCTCTTGCTCAAGCCGGTGCTTTCGCCACTGGTCACGCCGGACCTCTACCTGGGCATCCTGTTCCTTTGCACGCTGCCTTCCACGGTGCAGTCGTCCATCGCATTCACCTCGATCGCGCGCGGTAACGTGCCGGCCGCCATCGTCTCGGCCTCTGCGTCCAGCCTGCTCGGCATCTTCATTACCCCGCTGCTCGTGGGTGTGATGATCGCGGGCTCGGGGCAGGGCGCCATGTCATGGCATTCGATCGGCGCCATCGTGGTGCAGTTGTTTATCCCGTTCGTTGCGGGCCAGATCGCACAGCGCTGGATTGGTGGCTGGGTGCGCAAGCATGCGAAGCTGCTGACCTTCGTCGATCGCGGCTCGATCCTGCTGGTGGTCTATACGGCGTTTAGCGCGGCGGTGCTGCAGGGCCTGTGGCACCAGTTGCCGCTGCCGGTGCTCGGTGGCCTGGTGGTCGTGAACATCGTGCTGCTTGCGGCGGCGTTGCTTGCCACGCGCTACGGCGCACGTGCGCTCGGCTTCGAGACCGAGGACGAAATCACCATCGTGTTTTGTGGTTCGAAGAAGAGCCTGGCCTCGGGCGTGCCGATGGCGAAGGTGTTGTTCGCCGGGCATCCGCTGGGGCTGATCGTGTTGCCGATCATGCTGTTTCACCAGATCCAGCTTATGACGTGTGCGGTGCTGGCGCGGAAGTATGCGGTTCGCCGCGAGCTAGCCGCAGACCCTGTAGGAGCGCGTCTTGCGCGCGATCGGTGATTTGGTGATGCCGATCGGTGCCGCGTGGATCGCGCGCAAGCGCGCTCCTGCAACGGCATAAAAAAAGGCCGCCTTTGGGGCGGCCTTTTTTCTTAGTGGCGGAAGTGGCGGATGCCGGTGAAGACCATCGCCATGCCGGCTTCGTCGGCGGCGGCGATGACTTCGCTATCGCGCATGGAACCGCCTGGCTGGATCACCGCCGCGATGCCAGCGGCCGCGGCCGCATCGATACCGTCGCGGAACGGGAAGAACGCATCGGACGCCATGACGCTACCCGGCACCACGAGGCCGGCTTCCTCGGCCTTCAGCGCAGCGATCTTTGCACTGACCACGCGGCTCATCTGGCCAGCACCCACGCCGATCGTGCGCTGGTCCTTCGCGTAGACGATCGCATTGGACTTCACCATCTTGGCGACGCGCCAGGCGAACAGCAGGTCGTCCAGTTCGGTCGGGGTCGGCTGGCGCTTGCTCACCACCTTGAGTTCATCGCGCGTCACCTGGCGGTGGTCGGCGGTTTGCACCAGCAGGCCCGAGCCCACGCGCTTGATATCGTGCGTGTTGCGGCCATCGCCCAGCGGGATCTCGAGCACGCGCACGTTGGCTTTCTTCGTGGCTTCCTCGACGGCGCCCGCCTCGACGACCGGTGCGATCAGCACTTCGACGAACTGGCGCTTCAGGATGATCTTCGCCGTCTCCGCATCGAGCGGACGGTTGAAGGCGATGATGCCGCCAAACGCCGAGGTCGGGTCGGTGGCGTAAGCCAGTTCATACGCTGCCAACGGATCGGCCGCGACGGCGACACCGCAGGGATTGGCGTGCTTCACGATGACGCAGGCCGGCGCATCGAACTGGCGCACGCATTCCCACGCCGCATCGGCATCAGCGATGTTGTTGAACGAGAGTTCCTTGCCCTGGAGCTGGCGGAACGTGGCGAGCGTGCCCGCTGCCGGGTACAGGTCACGGTAGAACGCGCCAGCCTGGTGCGGGTTTTCACCGTAGCGCAGGTCCATCACCTTCACGAAGCGGCCGTTCGACTGCGCGGGGAATTCCGCGTGGCCGGCCACGGCGGTGTGTGTCTCGTCGAGCGTGACACCCGAGAGGTAATCGCTGATCGCCGCGTCGTAGTTCGACACACGATTGAACGCGGCAACGGAATACTTGAACCGCGATGCGCGCGACAGCCCGCCCTTGCCTTCGATTTCCGCGAGCGCTTCGTCGTACTGCGCCGGGTCGGTGAGCACGGCGACATCGTTCCAGTTCTTGGCCGCTGCGCGCAGCATGGCCGGACCGCCGATATCGATGTTTTCGATCGCGTCCTCCAGCGTGCATTCAGGGTTGGCAACGGTGCGCTCGAACGGGTACAGGTTCAGCACCAACAGGTCGATCGGCACGATGCCGTGCTCGGCCATCACGCCGTCGTCCTTGCCACGGCGGCCCAGCAGGCCACCATGCACCTTCGGGTGCAGCGTCTTTACGCGGCCATCCATGATCTCGGGGAAGCCGGTGAGGTCGCCCACATCGCGCACGGGGATGCCGGCGTCACGAAGCGCCTTGGCGGAACCGCCGGTGGAGAGGATTTCAACCTGGGCCGCGGCGAGGCGGCGGGCCAGCTCGGTCAGGCCGTTCTTATCGGAGACGCTGATAAGGGCGCGGCGGACGGGGACGAGATCGGGGGAAGCCATGGGCACTTTCCGGGAGGGGAAAGCGCGCCATTATAGCCGCCTAAACGGCGGGCGGCCGATTTGCTCAGGAAATGCCGTGGGCGGCCAGCTTCTTGCGCAGGGTGGCACGGTTGATGCCCAGTGCAGCGGCGGCGCGGCTCTGGTTGCCCTCGTGGAAGGCCAGGACTTCGCGGAGGAGGGGACCCTCGACCTCGCGGATGACCAGCGCGTGCAGGCCTTCACCACCCTCGGTGTCACCAATATCCGCCAGGTAACGGCGGACGGTACGGCTGACGCATTCGCTGAGAGCACTCTGCATGGAGGTTTCGTTGGCGGCCTCGGCGGCAGTAAGTCTCACAGCGTTCAAGGCATGTCCCTCTTGCGCTCGGAGCCTTGGACCCCGGGCGGTTCTTGTTCTCATGATCGCGGATGCGACATGGGCGCCGCGCAAGGCTGGCCGAAAGTCGCGAAGGGGATTGAGTGTACTCGCCTGCCGGGCCGAAGTGCAGGCTTGCAAAAAGAAATTTTTTCGAATGGTCACTCGAAACTGAATGCGAAGGCCACGGCATGCTGGCCTGGGTCTTGCACCTCGAAGACCATGGCCGTCGTGGCACCGGCAGCCAGGCCGTGGGCACGAGCCGCCGCATCGCTCACGTAATCGTCCGGCTGGAACCGGCGCATGGCCAGGCGTTGGCCGTTGGCATCAGAGAGCACGATCGTGACGACGGGATACGGCTGGGCGTAGTGCGCATCGTTATGCACGCTCGCGGTAATGAGCAGGCCATCGGGTACCGACGGATGCTGTTCGACATCGCGCGCCATCAACCGGAGCTGCCCCGGTGCCGCAACGAGGGGCAGCTGGCAACCAAGCATCGTGCATGCGGTCTGCAGCACCGGGCCGAAGGTGGGATCGGCCACCAGCGAATCGCGCTTGGCCCACGCAAGCTGCGCGCCGAGGCCGAGCACCAGCAACAGGCATACCGTCACCCAGGCCGCCGTGCGCCAGGAGCGCCGCCGTCCGGACCGAGCGAAGCGAGGGGTGAAGGTGAGTCCGGAAAAATCTTCGCCGACGGGGGCGGATTCTGCTGTCTCCGCCAGCGCGTCGGCTGGCGCCGCGGGTTCCGCCGGGGCAGGTTCCTCCGCTCGGGGGCGGAAAACCGCGACGTCCGCCACGGGCGGATCCTGGTCCAGCGCATGTGCGACGAGCCGGGTGAACGGCTCCGGCGGAAGCTGGGCGGCCAGGGTGCCCAGGGCATTGAAAATGCTGCCGCAATGGCTGCAGCGCAGGCAGCCGCAGGCGGGCACCAGCAGTTCTGCTTCCACTTTATAGACGGTGAGGCACTCGGGGCACTGGGTGTACATCGTTCGATCATAACGTGCGCGCCCGGTAGAATCGTCGGTCCTACCCTGTCTTGCTGGCCCGACGATGCCCTGGCTCGAACTTTCCCTCACGATCCGCGCCGCCGAACAGCCGCGCGTGGAAGCTGCGCTCGAAGACCTGGGCGCCCTCTCGATCACCTTGCAGGACGCCGATGCGGAGACGCCGGACGAGGAAGCGATCTTCGAGCCGGGCGTGGGCGAGATCCCGCTGTGGAACCAGATCGTGCTGAACGCGTTGTTCGATATCGAGGCGGATCGCCGCGGCCTGACCGCCGCGATCGCCGACGACCTGCCGTTCATCGAGCCAGCCCACATCAGCTGGCGCGAAGTCGAAGATCAGGACTGGGAGCGCGCATGGATGGATCAGTTCAAGCCGATGCCGTTTGGTCGCCGCCTGTGGGTGTATCCGTGGAATATCGAGCCGCCGGAGGATGGCGGCATCGTCGTCGTGCGCCTCGATCCGGGCCTGGCGTTTGGCACCGGCACGCACCCGACGACGGCGATGTGCCTGGAGTGGGTGGATAGCCAGCAGATGGCCGGGCAGCTCGTGCTCGATTACGGTTGTGGTTCCGGCATCCTCGCCATCGCCGCGCTGAAGTGCGGTGCGGCACGTGCCGTGGGCATCGATAACGATCCGCAGGCGTTGCTGGCGTCCCGCGATAACGCGGAACGCAATGGCGTGGATAACGCGCTCGAGGTGTACCTGCCTGGCGAGGCGCCGGTCGAACTGGCCGATGTGCTTGTTGCCAACATCCTTGCTGGCCCGCTGGGTGAGCTGGCGCCGACCTTTGCTGCTGCGATCAAGCCGGGTGCACCGTTCGCGAGCTCCGGCATCCTCTTCGGCCAGCATGAAGAACTGCTGGTGCGTTACGCCGAGTGGTTCGAAAACCTCGAAGTACGCCAGCTCGAAGACTGGGTACGCATCAGCGGCAACCGCAAACTCGCATAACCGCACTGCCGTAGGAGCCCACCCTGTGGGCGACATCTTTCGCCGTACCGCTGCAGGCCCTGTGGCTCTACCGCGAACGGCGTCGCCCACAGGGTGGGCTCCTACAGGACAAAAAAATCCCGCCAGTTGGCGGGATTTTTTTGGGTTACTCCGCGGAGTGCGGGGCTTCCTTTTCTTTCTGCTCGGCCATGCGCTTTTCCAGGTAGTGGATGTTCTGCCCACCCTGCTGGAAGCCCACGTCGGCCATGATCCGCTGCTGCAGCGGGATGTTGCACTTCACGCCTTCGATCACCGTCTCGTTCAGCGCCATGCGCATACGCGCAATCGCGGTGGCACGATCCGGGCCGTGCACAATGATCTTGCCGATCATCGAATCGTAGTTCGGCGGGATGCGGTAGCCGTCGTACAGGTGGGTGTCCACGCGCACGCCCGGGCCACCCGGGGCTTCGAAACGCTTCACCGTGCCGGGGCTCGGCATGAAGGTATCCGGATCTTCCGCGTTCACGCGGCACTCGATCGCGTGGCCAGTGAGCACGATGTCTTCCTGGCGGATCGAAAGCTTCTCGCCACCGGCGATCAGCAACTGCTCGCGAACGAGGTCGATGCCGGTCACCAGTTCCGTCACCGGGTGTTCCACCTGGATACGGGTGTTCATCTCGATGAAGTAGAAGCGGCCGTTCTCGAACAGGAACTCGAACGTGCCGGCGCCGCGGTAACCGATGCGCAGGCAGGCATCGACGCAGACCTTGCCGATCTCGGCGCGCATTTCCGGGGTGATGCCCGGTGCCGGTGCTTCTTCCACGACCTTCTGGTGACGGCGCTGCATGGAGCAATCGCGCTCACCGAGGTGAATGGCGTTGCCCTGGCCATCGGCCAGCACCTGGATCTCCACGTGGCGCGGGTTCTCCAGGAACTTCTCCATGTAGACCTGATCGTTGCTGAAAGCAGCCTTCGCTTCCTGCTTGGTCATGACGATGGAGTTGGCGAGGTGGGCCTCGGTGCGCACGACGCGCATACCGCGACCACCACCGCCACCGGCGGCCTTGATGATGACCGGGTAGCCGATCTCGCGGGCGATGCGGATGTTTTCTTCCACATCATCGCCCAGCGGGCCGCCCGAACCGGGCACGCACGGCACGCCGGCAGCCTTCATGGCGCGGATCGCTTCGACCTTGTCGCCCATCAGGCGGATCACATCGGCGGTGGGGCCGATGAACACAAAGCCCGACTGCTCGACCTGCTCGGCGAAGTTCGCGTTCTCCGAGAGGAAGCCGTACCCCGGATGGATCGCGCCTGCGTCGGTAATCTCGGCGGCAGCGATGATGCGCGGAATGTTGAGGTAGCTATCGACCGACGGACCCGGGCCGATGCACACCGATTCGTCGGCCAGGCCGACGTGCTTCAGGTTGCGATCCACGGTGGAGTGCACCGCGACCGTCTTGATGCCGAGCGCGTGGCACGCGCGCAGCACCCGCAGCGCGATTTCGCCGCGGTTGGCGATGACGACCTTCTCAAGCATGGGTCTGGCCTCAGGCGATGACGAACATCGGCTCGTCGAATTCGACCGGCTGGCCGTTCTCGACCAGCACAGCGACGACGGTACCGGCCACGTCGGCCTCGATCTGGTTGAACATCTTCATGGCTTCGATGATGCCGATGGTCTCACCGGCCTTCACCTGCTGGCCCACCGTGGCGAACGCCGGAGCGCCCGGGGTGGAGGCCGCGTAGAAGGTGCCGACCATCGGGGCCTTCACCACGTGGCCTGCCGGCAGGCCGGCATCAGCGGCCGGAGCGGCGGCAGCGGCAGCGGCAGCCGCCACCGGGGCGGCAGCTGCGACGGGCGCGGCGGCGACCGGCGCGGCGTACACCTGCGGGGCCGCGGCGACAACGCCACCCTTCGGCACGCGCGACAGGCGGACCACTTCTTCGCCTTCCTTGATTTCCAGCTCGGCGAGGTTCGATTCCTCGAGCAGGTCGATAAGCTTCTTGATCTTGCGCAGGTCCATGGGACAAACCTTCTTGTGGTGGGACGGGCGCCTCGAGGGCACCGCAAAAGGGAATTCAGGCCGCGGGAACGGCGAGGCGCAGCAGCGCCGCTTCCAGCGCCAGGCGGTAGCTATCGCCGCCGAAACCGCAGATGACGCCGCTGGCCAGGTCCGACATATAGGAGTGGTGGCGGAACGGCTCGCGGGCGTGCGGGTTGGAGAGGTGGATCTCGATGAACGGGATCGCCACGGCCGCCAGCGCATCGCGCAGGGCCACCGAGGTATGGGTATAGGCCGCCGGGTTGAACAGGATCCACGACGTACCTTCGTCGCGGGCCTGCTGGATGCGGTTGATCAGCTCCCACTCGGCGTTCGACTGGTAATACGTCAGGTCGTGGCCGGCGGCCTGGGCGCGGGCCAGCAGCGAAGCGTTGATGTCGGCCAGGGTTTCACGCCCGTAGACCGACGGCTCGCGCACGCCGAGGAGATTGAGGTTGGGTCCGTGCAGGACGAGGATCCTGGCCACTATTCACCTTGCCTGTGATCCGGAATGCCGGAACGCCGCGCAGTGTGCGCCTGTCCCGGCGCGTTGTCCAGTTCGGTGGAGTTCGCCGCAGTTCGCGGTAGATCGCAGCAATCCACACGCCCCCGTATGGTCCGGGGCTCCTGTAGGAGCGCGCTTGCGCGCGATGGTCCCGCGATAGAGCCCCGCAGCGGATCAAGAAGCGAACAGCTTCTTCCAGCCTTCGATCCCGAGGTTGTCCAGCGTTTCCATGTTCGCTTCGAAGATCTTCGAGGCATCCGGAAACGCGGCGACCGCCTTGTCGATACTGGCCTCGCGCAGCAGGTGAAGCGTCGGAAAGGGCGAGCGGTTGGTGTAATTGGTGATGTCGTCGGGCGCCGTGCCCTCGAACTGGAAGTCCGGGTGGAAGCTGGCGACTTGGATATCGCCCTCGAGATCCAGGTCGGCGACGGTATCGTCGGCCACTTCCAGGAACTCGTTGAAGTCGATGAAATCCGTCAGCACGGCCGGGTGGATCAGCAGCGTGGTGTCGACCTGCTCGGGGTTCGTGTCGCGCAGGAGCTCGAGCTCACGGACCAGGTCCTCGTGCAACTGGAGCGGCTGGGTGGCATCGCTGACGACATAACGCACCTGGCCCTTCTTATGAACGGCCTTGGCGAACGGGCACAGATTGAGGCCGATAACGGCACGTTCGAGCCAGTTCCGGGTGGCGTCGATCGCTTCCTCGTGCGAGGGCAGGGTTTCCATCGGGGGTTCCTAGAGGCTCAGGGCGCCAGCCATTCGGCGAGCTCCTGCTCGCTGAACGTGCCCATCTTGCGCCGCAGGATACGCCCATCCTCGCCGACCAGGACGCTATACGGCAGCACTTCCCGGGTATTGCCGAACGAAAGCGAGCCGCCGGGGGCATCGGTGGCGCTGACGACAGTGGGGTAAGCGACCGGGTGGGCGGCCAGGTGGGCCCGAACGGCCGGAGCAGTGTCCTCGGCGACGCCGATCACCGCGACGTTCCGCCCGGCAAAGCGCTGTGCCGCCTCGCTCAGCAGGGGCATCTCACGCTGGCACGGCGCACACCAGGTGGCCCAGAAGTTGATCAGCACCCGCTTGCCCCGCCAATCGGAGAGCCGGCGCGGCTTGCCGTCGACACTTAGCCAGGCCGTCTCCGGGGCCTCGTCGCCGACGACGGCGATCGAGACCCCGTTAACCTCGGACGGGTGTTCACGGCGGTGCTCGACCCACAGGCCCAGGGCTGCCGCGGCCATCGCCAGCAGCACGAACCAGAAGGTGGGCCCGCGCTTCATTGGCCGGTCGCGGCGTCCAGGGCCTGCTTCACCGAATCCTGGGTCAGCACGGTGGAGAGCTTGTGGCCTTCACCACCGCCCTTCGGATACACCACGTAAAGCGGGACGCCCACCGAGTGCCACTGCTCCAGGAAGGCGGCAATGGTGGTGTTCACGTCGGTCCAGTCGCCCTTCATATAGACGGTGCCGGTCTGCTTGAGCAGGTCGCGGAAGGTATCCGTATCCAGCACGGCGCGCTCGTTGGCCTTGCAGGTGATGCACCAGTCGGCCGTCATGTCGACCAGTACCGGTGTCCCCGCGCTACGCAGTTCGGCGAGCTTCTCCGGCGAATACGGCACCGAGCCATCCGACGCTACCTGCGTGATGGTCGGAGCAGGCAGGCCGTGGACGGTCCATAGGGCAGCGACCGCGCCGATGGCGAGTACCGAGGTGAACACCCACGAGAAGCGGGCGCCGCGGCTGCGGCCGTACCACCACAAGGCCATCGCCAGCAGCACGCCGCCCGCCAGCACCAGCGCAGCCGCATCGGCACCACGCTGCTTGGTCAGCACCCAGAGCAGCCACACGGCCGTCAGGTACATCGGGAAGGCAAGCGCCTGCTTCAGGGTCTCCATCCAGCGACCCGGGCGCGGCAGCATCCGCGCCACGGCGGGCACGAAGCCCATCAGCAGGAAGGGCAGGGCCAGGCCCAGGCCCAGCGCCACGAAAATCAGGAAGGCCACGTAGAGCGGCGCCGCGAAGGCGAACGCGATGGCCGAACCCATGAACGGCGCGGTGCAGGGGCTGGCCACGACCACGGCCAGCACGCCGGTGAAGAAATCACCGGTTGGGCCCGAGCGCGAGGCAAGGCCGCTGCCGACGTTACCCAGCGAGCCACCCACCTCGAACACGCCCGACATCGACAGGCCGATGGCCAGCATCACGTAGACGAGCACGCCGACGATCACTGGCTGCTGGAACTGGGCGCCCCACTGCAGGCCGTGGCCCGCCGCGCGGATACCAACGACCACCAGGCCGAGCAAGGCGAACGAGAGCATGACGCCCGCCGTGTACCAGAGGGCATGCTTGCGTGCGGCCGCCGGGCTCTCGCCGCTTTCCAGCACGGTAATCGCCTTCAGCGACAGCACCGGCAGCACGCAAGGCATGAGGTTCAGGATGAGGCCGCCCAGCAGGGCCAGGCCGATCGCGGCGATAAAGCCGACCTTCTCCTCACCACCCGGCATCAGGTTGGCGGGCGGCGGGGTGGGTGCGACTTCGGCTGGGGTAGCCGACGGGGCCGCCGCAGAAGCGGCCGTGGCAGCGTTACCCACGGTGACCGCGCCCGAAGCCAGATCGGCGCTCAGGTGGCGGGTCATCACCGGATAGCAGATGCCGTTCTCCAGGCAACCCTGGTAGGCGATATCGAGTTCCACCTTCTTCGTGGGGTCCGCGCCGTTGAGCGGAACCGGCACTTCCACCTGGTCGAAATAGACGATGGTGTCGCCGAAGTGCTCATCGTGGTGGGCAATGCCGCTCGGCCAGTCGGGCTCGCCCGCGGTCACGCCAGCCGGCGAGCTCACCTTGATCTCGGTCTTGTCGCGGTAGAGGTAGTAGTCCTTCGGCATCGTCCAGCGCAGGAGCAGGCTCTTGCCGTCCTTCGCCAGCGCTTCGAAGCGGAACGCCTGGTCGGCCGGGAGGGCCTGGGCGTCGGTGCCGGGGGTGGCCGCCGGGGCGCCGAGCAGGGCTGCGCCGTTGCCCTTGCTGGCCAGGGCCGGGGTGCCGCTGGCGGGCGCCGCATCCGTCGGAATGGTCGAGGCGCCGCCGATCGTGAGCTTCAGGTGCTCGGTGTTCGGCGGGTAGCAAATCTTCGGCTCCACCTCGTGGCAGCCCTGGTACTGCACATCCAGGGCCAGCACCTTATTGGCCGCATCGGCCAGCGTGTACGGCACGGTGGCCTCGATATCGCCGTGGTAGATCTCCACGTCGCCGAGGTACTCGTCATGCTTCTTGATGCCATCGGGGAGGGCCGGCTCGCCCAGCTTCACCGCGCTGACATCGGCCGCCTTTATCTTGATGCGGCCCCGGTAAAGGTAATAGTCGGGCGCGATCCGCCAGTGCAGCTTCACCGTGCCCGGCTGGCTCGCATCCGAAGTGAGATGGAAAGCCTGGGTGACCGGCAGGAGGTTGTCTTCATCCTGGGCCAGGGCCGGCAGGGCGAACAGACTGAGGCTGGCCAGGGCGGCCAGGTTCCGCAGCAGGCGGGCAAACGACGGCATGGTGGCTCCGGGAATCAGGTGCGTCGATGATTATGACCGGGTGAGTGCCGATTCGCTTGCACGGAGCTTTTTTGTACCGCCAGCACTTGAACCGTTTCGTAGTGGCGCCATCTCTCGGCCATCCATAGCTCTTCCGATCTGGGGCGTGCTTTGGCTAGAATTCTGGCACTCACCCCGGCCAAGTGCTAACGGGGTGGCCAATTTCTTTTTAATAACAACCACCTGCTTTGGAGTCACTCATGAGCAAGCTTCGCCCGCTGCACGATCGCGTCATCGTCAAGCGCCTGGAAGAGGAGCGCGTCTCCGCCGGCGGTATCGTTATCCCGGATAGCGCCACCGAAAAGCCCACCCGCGGCAAGGTCATCGCTGCCGGCAATGGCCGCATCCAGGAAGACGGCAAGGTCCGCCCGATGTCGGTGAAGGAAGGCGACACCGTCCTGTTCGGCAAGTACGCCGGCCAGGAAATCAAGATCGACGGCGAAGAGCTGGTCTTCCTGAAGGAAGACGACATCGTGGCAGTCATCGAAGGCTGAGCTTCGCTCGCCTCGTGACGGTTCCCACTTCCTCCTATTCGAATACCAAGGATTTATCCCATGGCATCTAAAGAAGTCCGCTTCGGCGAAGACGTCCGCGCCCGCATGCTGAAGGGTGTCAACACCCTCGCCAATGCCGTCAAGGTCACTCTGGGCCCGAAGGGCCGCAACGTCGTGCTCGAGAAGAGCTTCGGCACCCCGACCGTCACGAAGGACGGTGTCTCGGTCGCCAAGGAAATCGAACTGGCCGACAAGTACGAGAACATCGGCGCCCAGATCGTGAAGGAAGCCGCCTCGAAGACCTCGGACGTCGCCGGTGACGGCACGACGACCGCCACGGTCCTCGCCCAGGCGTTCATCCAGGAAGGCCTGAAGGCTGTTGCCGCCGGCATCAACCCGATGGACCTCAAGCGCGGTATCGACCAGGCCGTCGTGGCCGCTGTCGGCGAGCTGAAGTCGCTCTCGAAGCCCACCGCTGACGACAAGGCCATCGCCCAGGTCGGCACCATCTCGGCCAACTCCGATGCCAACATCGGCGACATCATCGCCACCGCGATGAAGAAGGTCGGCAAGGAAGGCGTGATCACGGTTGAAGAAGGCTCGGGCCTCGAGAACGAGCTCGACGTCGTCGAAGGCATGCAGTTCGATCGCGGCTACCTGTCGCCGTACTTCATCAACAACCAGCAGTCGCAGCAGGTTGAACTGGACGACCCGTTCATCCTCATCCACGACAAGAAGATCTCGAACGTCCGCGAGCTTCTCCCGGCACTCGAAGCCGTCGCGAAGGCTGGCAAGCCGCTGCTGATCGTGGCTGAAGAAGTGGAAGGCGAAGCCCTCGCCACCCTCGTCGTCAACACCATCCGTGGCATCGTCAAGGTCGCCGCCGTCAAGGCGCCGGGCTTCGGTGATCGCCGCAAGGCCATCCTGGAAGACATCGCCACGCTGACCAACGGCGTCGTGATCTCCGAGGAAGTGGGTCTGCAGCTCGACAAGGCCACCATCAATGACCTCGGCCGTGCCAAGCGCGTCGTGATCACGAAGGAAAACACCACCATCATCGATGGTGCCGGCGAAGGCGAGAAGATCCAGGCCCGCATCGGCCAGATCAAGGCGCAGATCGAAGAGACCTCGTCGGACTACGACCGTGAGAAGCTGCAGGAGCGTGTGGCCAAGCTGGCCGGCGGCGTTGCGGTCATCAAGGTCGGTGCTGCCACCGAAGTCGAAATGAAGGAAAAGAAGGCCCGCGTCGAAGACGCCCTGCACGCTACGCGCGCAGCCGTTGAAGAAGGCGTGGTCCCGGGCGGCGGCGTCGCCCTGATCCGTGCGCTCAAGGCGCTGGAAGGCCTGAAGGGTGCCAACCAGGACCAGGACCTCGGCATCGCCATCACCCGTCGCACGCTGGAAGCCCCGCTGCGCGCCATCGTCACGAACGCCGGCGAAGAAGCTTCGGTCGTGGTGAACAAGGTGAAGGAAGGCTCGGGTAACTTCGGTTACAACGCTGCCAACGGTGAGTTCGGTGACATGATCGCCTTCGGCATCCTGGACCCGACCAAGGTCACCCGTTCGGCCCTGCAGTTCGCTGCCTCGGTCGCCGGTTCGATCATCACCACCGAAGCTGCTGTGACCGAAGTGCCGAAGAAGGACGACGGCGCTGGCCACGGTGCCCCGGGTGGCATGGGCGGCATGGGTGGCATGGACTTCTAAGTCCTGCTTCCAACGTTGTTGCTACAAGAAAAAGGCCCCGCGAATGCGGGGCCTTTTTTGTGCCCGGACGTTCAGTACGAGATGGTGGCAGACGTCGCCGTCGTGCTCAGCCCGTAATTGCATTGCGGGTCGATACCGGAGGTATCGCTACCCTGCCAGGGCGGATTCGATACACGGTTGTTGTTCCGGTCATACACCTGGATGTTGCTGAAGGTGATGGGCCCGCCGGGATATTGGTTGCATGAGGCGACGCTGTAGACCTCGAGTACGCCACCAAAGACCCAGGTGAGGTCGGCGTACGGATTGGTCGTCAACGTGCTGGTCTGTCCCGTGGTGGTGTTCTTCGAATCGATCTTCCACGTGGAGCAGGACTGGCCTGCGGCGCAGGTGGAATACGTGTCGCCGACCACCTTGTCACCAGCCTTCGCCGCGATGGGGTCGCTGTGGAACGTGGTGCCGTCGACACAGCAGTTCCAGCTGGCAAGGGTCCACGCTTTGTCACCGTAGCCGTTCCAGCCGAGTACGGGCTGGAGAATGGATTGCACGGTGGGCAATTGCTCGAGGCCGGGGAAGAAGTAGATCACCTGATCGTTCTTGGCGGAGGGTGCGGAAGGCACCGTCCAGCTGGCGACGATGCGCCCGATCGGTGTGCCGCTGGAATAGTTCGCCGCCTGTACCCATCCGCTCTGTTCGGGTGGGGGCGTGGTAGTGAGCGTGCGGTGTCCATTAGGCTCGACACGTTCGCCTTGCAGTGAGAAGTTCGCCTTGCCGCAGGTCGGGGCTTTTTCCGCGACGCCCGAAGCGCGGCGGATGATGCCGTTGGACTGCAGTTCGTCGCCCTGGTGCACGGTGGCGACGCAATCGGGCGAGAAATAGCCGTTGGGAGTGACGACGTAATCATCAGGCACACCCGCAGGTTTTGCCTGCGCAGGGAGCGCGCCGACGCGCGTGAGTTGCAGGGTGGGTGCGGTGTTGTTGGTGGGCGCGTCAGCGGCACTTGCCGCCAGAGCGAAGAAGAACATGGACGCGATGATGCCCGCGCACGCCACGCTCTTGCCGAGTGAAGCGAACCTCTTCATGCGTATGACTCCTGCCTGTTGGGTAGAGTCCATGGCACGCCCGCCGGCCCCGGCTGGCATGCGCCCCCGTTCCGCCATTCGCATCGCGAAGGAAGAACGAAGGCTAGTGGCGCGAAGACGTGGGAACTGTGACGTATGTGGCGTTAGCGGCCACCTTGCCGCGAGCGTGCTACTGATGCGCGCCTGCGGCTGCATCTTCCTCTTGAGTGTCCGACTGTCGAGCGATGGCTGTCGTATCAGGGGCGTTGAACTGCGCGACGAACGGATCCAGCTTGCGCTTCATGCGAAGCATGGCGACATTGCGCATCGACACATCGGTGTACTTCAGCTGGCTGTCCTCTGCCGACTCCGGTGCATCGGGCGCGTGCGTGAGTGCGGCCAGTTGCGGTGCTACCACCTGGGTCAATGCGAAGTAAGCGTCGTCATGCACGCCTGCGTCTTCCATAAGGCGACCCGGAAGCATCCACGCCGCGAGATCGCCGTTCTTTGGCGCTGGGCCGTCGCCGTGCGCATCGATCAGGATGTAAGGGACGGTCTGCGCCAGCATGTCCTTGCCGCTGGTGAAGCCCAGCTTGGCGTAGGTGTCGGTAAGGGCCGGGAGGTGGTCGCCATAGAACAGCAGTAGGGTGGGGCGTTCGCGCTGCTTGAGCAGATCGGCCAGGCGGCCGAGTTCGGCGTCGGCATGGCGCATGTGGTAGATGTAATTGCGGAGCTGAAGCTTGTCTTCATCAGTGATCCCTTGCGGTACCGGGATGGCATCCCGCTCGGCCGTATCCTCGATGTACGACTTATCGTAGGGACCGTGCGCTTCCATGCTGATGGCAAACACGAATTGTGGTGGCCCATCGTTCTTCAGCTGCGCCATGATCTGGTCGGTCATCGCGCTGTCCGGCATCAGCTCGCCGTGCTTCCTCGCATCGGCGGGGAAATCGTTCTGCGACACGAAGCGGTCGAAGCCGAGCGACTTGAACGCGGCGGTGCGGTTCCAGAAACCGGGGTCATTACCGTGAACCGCGATGGTCTCGTAGCCGTGCGAACGCAGTGCACGCACCATGCCTGGCACGACGCCCGTGTGCATCTCAAGGTAGGGGAACTGCATGGTCGGGAAATAGCGCAGCGACAGACCCGTGAGCACCTCGAACTCGGTCCGGATGGTTCCGCCACCGTAGGTCGGTACGTGCAACTGGCCGGAGCTGGCGTGCTGGGCCAGACGGTGCAGGTTGGGTGCGAAGTCGTCGTTCTGCAGACCGTTGATCACAGAGGGATCGAAGAACGATTCGCTCTGTACCACGACGATATCCGGTGTCTGCCGTTGATTGGTCGCTGCGGTGGCCATGTGCTGGCGCAACAAACTATCGCTGGCCGCGATGAACTGGCTTGCTTCGGCGGGATCGGCCTTTGTCTTCTTGCCTGCGTTCTGCAGCCGGAACTGCACGAGCGTGGTGACCACCCCATTATCTCGGGCGTTGGCAGGAGCAGACCACGGCTGAATGCTCAGCGTGCCGTTGTTGTACATGTGCGCCCAGGCCGGCTGTCCAGCAACCAGGGTGCCGATCAGGGCGACGAGCGCCACGCCGCTCAACAAGCGCAGGCCGTGGGTGCGGCGGGCGAACAACGGCGGCTCGTACTTCGCGACGGCGACGACGAGGGCGATGGCAGCGGCGATGGCGAGGTAGGGCCAAGGGCTGGCGGGCAGGTAACCGCCGAGGAGGTGGAGGCCGCCGTTCTTCAGCTGCCCCACCATGCGGAAGTCTGCGGGCAACAATGGAGAGCCCAGATTCTTCATCTTGATGGCGCTGATCGCTAGCACCAGGCCTTGCGCGACAAAGGCGAGGGCGAAAGACAGCAGGGCTCTTCGCGTGAGTACAAGGAGCAGCGTGGCGCAGAGCAGGCCGGGAAGCGCGTTGGCGAAGAGGTGCAGCGGCTGGGTATCCCATGCCGATGACGCGACGCCGGGGTTGCCGTCGAGAAAGCCCGTATAGAACACGAACACCAGCGCCAGGCTCACCGGAAGGAGGGCCCGGCCCAGGGTGGCACGCCAACCCGTTGAATTACCTTTCATAAAATCCCTCGTGTCACGCCCCTGTCGCAGGGGGACACGAACTGTAACGAAGTGGACATGAACCGGTTGTCAGGCTAAACGCATCTTTCATCTACGATTTTTCGTATGTTTGTGCCGAAAAAGTCTGCAAACGGCGCCACGGCGCCCTCACCGCCAAGTCAGGCACAATGACTGCCTCATGAATGAATCCTCAGCCGCACCACGCGAGAGCGCCGAGCTTCGCGCCCTGATCGATCAGCGTTACGCCGACGTGATGGCGGCATGCCGTGCCGCCCGCATCCCCCTGCACGATGATGCGGGCGTCGCCGAGCGTGTCCGCCGGACGCTTATGGCGTCGGACTTCGCGTACGACATCCTGCGCCGGCAACCGGAGCTACTCGCGCCCGCCGGCCTTGAGAAACTTCGTGCGAACACCGACGCGTCGACGCGCGGCAGCACGCTGGAACTGCCGGCGGACGAAGACCGTTGCATGGCCGTGCTTCGCCGGTTCCGGCACGCGGAGGCGGTGCGCCTCGTGTTCCGTGACGTGAACGGCCTGGACGACATCGACGAGACGCTTTCCTCCACGAGTGCGCTATACGAAACGTTGCTGGCGGTTGCCCTGCGCTGGTCCGAGAACGCGATGCACGCGCGCTACGGCATGCCGCGCGATCCCGCGGGCAAAGAGCAGCGCATGGTGGTGCTGGGCTTTGGCAAGCTCGGCGGCAACGAACTGAACTTCTCGTCGGATATCGACCTCGTGCTCGCGTATGCCTCTGGCGGTGAGACCGATGGCAGCCGTCCGCTCGATAATGGTGAGTACTTCATTCGCGAAGCCCGGCAGTTGGTCCGCCTGTTGGCCGAGCCCACCGTCGACGGCATTTGCGCGCGAGTCGACCTGCGTCTTCGGCCGTTCGGCAACGCGGGGCGACTGGCGCTGCCGTTCTCGGCGATGGAGCAGTACTACCAGCGCGAAGGCCGCGATTGGGAACGTTATGCGTGGATCAAGGCGCGGCCGGTCGCGGGCGATCGCACGGCGGGACGTGAACTGCAGGATATGTTGCGTCCCTTCGTTTACCGCCGTTATCTCGATTACACCGCCTTCGCTGGCCTGCGTGAGATGAAGGCGCTGATCGATGCGGAGGTGGCACGCAAGGATCTGGCAGGCAACCTGAAGCTTGGTCCGGGCGGCATCCGCGAGATCGAGTTCGTCGTGCAGCTCACGCAAATGATCCGCGGCGGTCGTGACCCCGCGCTGCGCGTGCGCGGTTTGCTGCCAGCGCTGCGTGCTTGCGAATCGCGCGGCTACATCCCCAAGGCGCGGGCGACGCTGCTGCGTAACGCCTATGTGTTCCTGCGCCGTCTGGAGAATCGCGTACAGATGCTGCGCGATGCGCAAACCCATGACATTCCCGATGATGATCTTTCGCGCGAGCGCCTCGCGCTCGGCCTCGATTACCCGTCGTGGGATGCGTTGGCGGTCGAACTGGCGAAACATCGGGCGGAAGTGTCGGCGGAGTTCGCGGCCGTGCTCGTACCGCAAGGCGGCCAGACCGCAAGCGTGCCCGCTGCAGATGTTGAATTGTGGCAAGCGGCGCGCGATGAAACGCTCACGGCGGAAACGATGGAGGCATCGGGCTTTGTGCCGGGTGCCGAAGTGGCGGCAGAGCTTGGCAAGTTACCCCGCGCAGGTTCGGTCCGTTCCATGTCGGCGCGTTCGGGCGAGCGCCTCGAGCGCCTGATGCCACACCTCATCGCCGCGGCGCGCGCCAGTGCCTCGCCAGCGCCAAGCCTGTTGCGCATGGTGCGGCTGGTGCAGGCCGTGGCACGGCGTTCGTCCTACCTGGCCCTGCTCGACGAACAGCCTAGTGCGCGCCGGCGCGTTGCCAGCGTGTTTGCGGAAAGCGCATTCCTCGCCGAGCGCGTGATCGCGCAGCCGTTGCTGCTGGATGACGTTCTGGATCCGCGGATCGACCAGATCCCGTTGAAACGTGCGGATATCGCCGCGGAGATTGCCCGTTCGCTGGGAACCCTGGATGAGCGTGATGCCGAGCGCGAGCTTGAGCGCATCAACGAGTTTCGTTCCAGCATCGCCTTTCGCCTTGGCCTCGCGTTTAGCGATGGCCGCGCCGATGCACCCGCGACCGCGCGCCGGCTCGCAGGCCTGGCCGAGGCGGTGATTGGCGCCGTGCTCGCACTTGCCGCGCGGGAAATGACAGCGCAGCACGGCCGTCTTCCTGGCGACGGCCTTGGCTTCGCCGTGCTCGGCTATGGCAGCCTGGGCGGCGAAGAACTGGGCTTTGCATCCGATCTCGATCTGGTCTTCGTGTACGACGGCAAGCGGGCGAACGCGATGAGTGGCGGCCCACGCCCTGTCGATGGGACCCGCTGGTACCAGCGGCTCGCCCAGCGTGTGATGCACTGGCTGGGCGCACAGACCCATGCGGGTAGCCTGTATGACGTGGACACCCGCTTACGCCCTGATGGTTCCAAGGGCCTGCTGGTCGCCAGCGTCGATGCGTTCGAGGCTTACCAGCGTGACCGGGCATGGACCTGGGAGCACCAGGCGCTGCAGCGCGCCCGCTTCGTGGCAGGCGATGCCGCGGTTGGGGCGATGCTCGAGGGTGTGCGCCGCGAGATCCTCGGTGCCGCGCGCGAAAAGGCGCGCGTGCTTTCCGAAGTGGGTTCCATGCGGGCCCGCTGGCGTGCGGAGCGCGATCGCTCCGATGCCGCCCAGATCGATCTGAAACAGGGCAGGGGCGCTTTGATCGACATTGAGTTCGTGCTGCAAGGCCTCGTGCTCGCGCATGCGGCGGAGCATCCCGGCCTTCTGGGGACCACGGCAAACAGCGTGCTTATCGACGAGATGCGTGCCGCTGGCCTGTTTACCCAGGCCCAGGCCGATACGCTGCATGTGGCCCATGCCGACCTGCTGCAGATGGGGCTCACCTGCACGCTCGATTTGCGCTCGCGCGTGGCCGCACGTACGCCGGAGCTGGAGGCGCTATGCGCGGCCGTGGCGCGCGTTATCACTGAACTGGGGTTCGATTTCGGGGAAAGCGCGGTCGCGGAGGCCAAGGCTGTCTGAACGGGCGCGGCGGCGCTATGCTGTCCGGCCATCAACGGATGCAACCGCAAGATGACACGACTGCCGCTCCTGATTGACACCGATCCCGGTGTCGACGACGCGCTCGCCATCCTCATGGCCCATGCGCATACCGATGTCGCCGCCCTGACCGTGGCCGCGGGTAACGTGGGCCTGAAGCATACGGTGCGCAACGCGCGCACCCTGGTCGATCTGGTGGGCGCCACGACGCCGGTCTTCGCCGGTTGCCCGTCGCCGTTGGTACGCGCGCCCGAGGAAGATGCCGCCTTCGTGCATGGCGAGGATGGCTTTGGCGACGTGGGGTTCCCGGAACCGAAGCACGCGGCGGAGAGTGAGCATGCCGCACTGGCGCTCATTCGCCTTACGAAGGAGCGCCCGGGTGAGCTGACCCTGGTGGCCCTTGGCCCCTTGACCAATCTCGCGCTGGCCGTGCGCCTCGACCCCGGCTTCCCCCAGCGCGTGAAGCGCCTGGTCATCATGGGAGGCGCCGTCACCGGCCATGGCAACACCGGCAAGGTCCCGGCCGAATTCAACATCGGCTTCGATCCCGAGGCGGCCCACGTGGTCTTCGAGGCGTTCGAGATGTTCGACCTGGTCGACTGGGAAGCGACGGTGCGCCACGCGTTCCCTGATGACGTTTACGAGGGCTGGATCGCGAAGGGCGACAAGCGCGCGGCGTTCTTCCACGACGTCTTCGGCACGGCGCGCAAGTTCAATGCCGAGCATGAGCGCACCGGCTTCATCGCGGCCGATGCCCTGGCCATGGCCGTGGCGCTGGATCCGGCCATGGTCACCCGGGCCGAGACGCGGCACGTGGCGATCGAGCTGGACGGCCGGCTGACCCGCGGGGCCACCGTGGTGGATTGGCATAAGCGGCTGGGCGGCAAGGCCAATGCGCGGATCGTGCTGGAAGTGGACCAGGCGCGGTTCAATGCGCTGATTGCCGGGGCCCTTGGGGCCTGAGGGTTCGGGGATCGCGCTCAAGCGCGCCCGTACGGTAGAGCGGCGGTGGTTGGGGGCTGGTTGCGGAGTGACCAGCCCCGGGCTACAATGCCGCTCTTTTCACCCCGCCATTCAAGAATCAAGACCATGAAAGAGAACATCCATCCGAAGTACCAGCCGGTGGTTTTCCAGGACCTGTCGTCGGATTTCGCGTTCCTGACGCGTTCGACCATGTCCTCGAAGGAAACCGTGAAGTGGGAAGACGGTAACGAATACCCGGTCATCAAGCTGGATATCACCAGCCACTCGCACCCGTTCTACACGGGTAAGCAGAAGACCCTCGACGTGGGCGGCCGCGTCGACAAGTTCCGCCAGCGCTACGGCAAGAAGTAAGCCGGCGCTTTCCGCGCGCCGCCTGCGGGGTGGCGTTTCGCGAGGATAGACGGACACGGGGCGAGCCCATGGCTTGCCCCGTGTCTTTTTGCGTGCGTGCGTTCCAGATGCTCGAACGGCCGTTTGACCGGGCAATGTGCGATAATGGGGAACTTCGGTCGCGTCTAGCGGCCGGTACGGTGGCTTCCCCAGGCCACTGTTTCCAACCCCACTTAGTGCCGTAAAAGTTAAAGAGGAGCTCGCCGTGTCCGACGCCAAAACCGTCAAATTGGTCGATGAATCCAACAAGCCCGTGAGTGAACTGCCGGTCATCGGCGGCACCCTGGGTGCCGAGTGCGTCGACATCGGCACGCTCTACAAGGACACCGGTTACTTCACCTACGATCCGGGCTACGGCAGCACCGCCAGCACCAAGAGCGCCATCACCTATATCGACGGTGATAACGGCATCCTGCTGTACCGCGGCTACCCGATCGAACAGCTCGCCGAGAAGTCCACCTTCCTCGAAACCTCGTACCTGCTGCTCAACGGCGAACTGCCGACCAAGCCGCAGTTCGAAAAGTTCTCGAACGACATCACGCATCACTCGATGATGCATGAGAACCTGAAGGACTTCCTGAAGGGCTTCCACCACAACGCACACCCGATGGCCATGCTGGCCGCCTCGGTGGCGTCGCTCTCGGCGTTCTATCACGACGATCTGAACGTCGAGAACCCGGAAGACCGCAAGCTGGCCGCCATCCGCCTCATCGCGAAGATGCCGACCATCGCTTCGGCCATCTACCGCCACTCGATCGGCTGGCCGAACCGCTACCCGCGCAACAACCTCGAGTACGTCACCCGCTTCCTGCACACCATGTTCGAAGTGCCGAGCGAGACGTACCACGTGAACCCGGTCGTCGCGAAGGCGCTCGACCTGCTGTTCATCCTGCACGCCGATCACGAGCAGAACGCTTCCACGTCGACGGTCCGCCTGGTGGGCTCCACCGGTGCGAACCCGTACGCCTCGGTCGCCGCCGGCATCACCGCGCTCTGGGGCCCGGCCCACGGTGGCGCGAACGAAGCCGTACTGCTGCAGCTTGAAGAGATCGGTACGGCCGACAAGGTCGAGACCGCCGTCAAGCGCGCGAAGGACAAGAACGATTCGTTCCGTCTCATGGGCTTCGGCCATCGCGTGTACAAGAACTTCGATCCGCGCGCCAAGATCATCCGCGAGGCATGCCACAACGTGCTCAACGAGCTGGGCGTGAACGATCCGCTCCTCGAAGTGGCCATGAAGCTGGAAGAAGCCGCACTGAAGGACGATTACTTCGTCGAGCGCAAGCTCTACCCGAACGTCGACTTCTACTCGGGCATCATCTACAAGGCCCTGGGCATCCCGACCGAGATGTTCACCGTCATGTTCGCGATCGCCCGCACGTCCGGCTGGATCTCGCACTGGATCGAGCAGCACGAAACCCCGGGGTCGCGCATCGGCCGCCCGCGCCAGATCTACACCGGCGCAGACGTCCGCGACTACACTCCGAGCGACAAGCGCTAAGAAGAAAAAAGCCCGCGAAAGCGGGCTTTTTTTTGCTCGGGGGTTGATGAATCCGGCAGCCTTGTTTGGTTGGCCTGTATCGTGGCGCGAATTCATCGGGGGCATCCGTTGCGAACGCAAAGGAAGGTTCAAGCATGATCCTCAAGATGCTGTTCCAGCAAGACCGCGTTGTAAGTTTCTTGCCCTTACTGCAAATCTTTCACGAAGTCTCGCAAGAGTGGGGCGAGAACTCCGTTGGATGCATTCACTTTGTTTACCAAGGCTATGCGGCTTTGTATGTCGAGAATGCCGCGCTTTATCTTGAAGTCAACGGCATGCGTTGGCTGATGGATGGAAAGGTGAGCCTTTCGTACGCGCACGATATCGAGGCAGGTACAACAAGATTCTCGGTAGGTGTAGAACCGCGTGATCGGGCTTTGGTGTACCCCGCTTGGTGGAAGGACCAGGGGCCGTTGATAGCTCTCGCGGTGCCCGAATCGAGCGAGCGCGAAGACTTTTTTGCTTACATCTGCCGAGTTGCGGCCGATGAAGAGTTGCGCTCAGCACTCACTGATAATTGGTCGAAGGAGCGATGCCTCGATCGATGAGGCGACCAGTGAATTGGACAATTGCGACGAATAACTTGCCGCTAAAGCCCCGTCAATGGCGAGGCTTTAGCGACGCTTTCGGGCTCAACTGCTAAAGGCTGCGATATCTTCCTCGGCCAGCAGCTCTTGCACCATCGCCCGCGTGGCGCGACGCATCGGCCGTTCATCCACGCGATCAAGCGGTGCCTGGCGTAGGGCATCCAGCGGTAGCACCGTGATATCGAAGGGAATGCCGTCGGCGCCGAACAGGAGCACCGTGTGTTCGCTCTGGTCGCTGTTCGACCAGCGCAGTCGGCGGGTCTGGGTCTCGAGGGGGATGCCCTGTTCCTGCAGGAACAAGCCTGGGGCTTCCGGGTCGTCGCTGTAGACGTGCAGGCAGACGGCGGAGTGCTCATCAGCGGTGCCTTCCAGCACGGCGCCGACCAGTCGTGAATCGAAGCTGCGAAGGAAACGCATCGCTTCCACGGCGGCTTCGCGGCGCGCGCGTAACGCCTGGGGCTGCGTCTCGCCATGGAAGATGCGCTGGTGCTCGCGCAGCGCGTCTTCGATTTCCTGGTTGCGGGGCAGGGCCTGCGTATCGACGATGCCCAGCCGCTCGGCGGCTTTCAGTTTCGCGTGGTGGAAGTCACGAATGCCATGCTCGCTCATCAGGCGTGCAGCCTCCTGGGCCACCAGGACGCGGTTGCGCTGCGTCCTGTCCTGGGCATGGATCTTGTGGTGTTCGCCTCGTGCCATGACTCACCCCCGTATGGTGATAAGAGTTGCCGCGTCAGAAGATGTCGTAGGCGTGGTCCTGCTGTTCCTCCTGCTGCTTTTGCTGCGCCTGTTCGCGGAGGCGGTCAACGTCCTCCACCTTCATGATCTCGTTCATGCCGCCCGGCGAGGGAAGGCCCGTGGCCGGGTCGATCTGTACCGTCGCGATGCCCGGCGGCATGGCCAGCGTGTGCGAAGGCTTGTCCTTAAGTACCGCACCCATGTAATCCATCCAGATGGGCAGCGCCGCCTTGGCGCCGAACTCGCCACGACCCAGCGAGCTGAAATCGTCGAAGCCCACCCACACGGCCGTGGATACGTCACCGTTGAAGCCGACGAACCACGCATCGCGGTGGTCGTTGGTCGAGCCTGTCTTGCCAGCGATGTCGTCGCGGCCAAGGGCACGTGCCGCCGAACCGGTACCGCGCTTGACGACATCCTGCATGAGCGAGGTCACGAGGTAGTCGTTGCGCACGTCGATGACGTGCGGTGCAAGCTTGGGCGCCTGCGAGGCGTTGTCGTGCGCATCGGCCGGCAGCACCGCATCGCCCGTCGCGGCGATACCGGCGCTGGCGGAAGAGGCGGGCTTGGCCGGGATGGCTGCCGTGCTGGGCTGGTTCGGCGGGCCGGGCGGGGTCGGGTTGAGCAGACGCTCCTGGCAATCGGCGCAGGCGCGTTCCGGGTTGGCCACGTACACCGGGTTGCCATCGCGATCGTCGATCCGCGAGATGAAGTACGGCGTGACCAGGTAGCCGCCGTTGGCGAAGACCGCGTAGCCGCGTGCCATGCTCATCGGCGATACGGACGCCGTGCCCAGCGCCAGGGACAGGTTCTGCGGCAAGGCATCGGGCGTGAAGCCGAAGCGGGTCATGTAGTCGCGCGCATAGCGCACGCCGATCGCGTCGAGCAGGCGCACGGACACGAGGTTCTTCGACTGCACCAGTGCTTCACGCAAGCGCATGGGGCCGCTGAACTTGTTGTCGTCGTTGGACGGTGTCCATACGCCATCCGGACGGCTCGGGTCGGGGAATGCGACCGGCGCATCGTTCACGATCGAAGCGGGCGTAAAGCCGCGCTCGAAGGCCGACGAATAGAGGTAAGGCTTGAAGCTGGAGCCCGGCTGGCGTGCGGCCATCACGGCGCGATTGAACTTGGAGCGGGCAAAACTGAAGCCGCCGACCAGTGCGCGTACGGCGCCGTCTTCCGGATCCACCGAAACCAGCGCAGCCTGCACGGCCGGGATCTGCGTGAGGCGCCACGGCCCCTTGTTCGACTCAGGCTTTGCCTCGGTCGTGGTCGCTGCGGTATCCGAGGCCTTCGCGTCTTCGGAAATATCGTCCTTCTCGCTGCGGATCAGGCGGACGATATCGCCGCGCTTGAGGACCGTATCGACGCGGGTGGGCGTGGCGCCTGCGCGGCCTTCATTGACGTAAGGCCGGGCCCACGCGATGGACTCGAGGCTGAGCGTCGCCGATTCCTTCGCGTTGAGGTACACCGTGGCCTCCTTGGCACCGGTCGCCGTGACGATGGCGGGCATCATGCCCGCGACCGGCGTGTAGCTGGCGAGAACGCGGTCGAAATCCTCAGGACCGGCGCCGGCGGGCAGTTCCTCGTGGCCTTCGGGCCCGCGATAACCGTGGCGGCGGTCGTAAGCGGAGAGGCGGCCGCGCAGCGCGTCGTTTGCCGCGGCCTGGCTTTCGCTCGGCACCGTGGTGTGTACGACGTAGCCCTCGGTGAGTGCGTCGTTACCGAGCTTCTCGAGCGTTTGCTGGCGGACCATTTCGGCGAGGTAAGGCGCATCGACTTCGATCTGCTGCTCGTGCGGATACGCGTCGTTCGGCTCTTTCACCGCTTCGTCGTGCTCTGCCTGCGTAATGAAGCGGTTGGCGAGCATCTGGCCCAGCACCCAGTCGCGGCGGGCGATCATGCGCTTGGGGTTGTTCAGGGGGTTGACCACGGACGGAAGCTGGAACGTCGACGCGATGGTGGCGCACTGGGCCACGGTCAGCTGGTCGAGCGTCTTTCCGTAGTAATACGAAGCGGCGGCGGCCACGCCGTAGGCGCGATGGCCCAGGAACATCTTATTAAGGTAGAGCTCGAGGATCTGGTCCTTGGTGAGCTCGTTCTCCATCCGCAGCGCGATAAACATTTCTGTCAATTTGCGCGAATAGAGTTTCTCCGGGCTAAGGAAGAAGTTGCGCGCGACCTGCTGGGTGATGGTGGAGCCGCCAGGACCCTTGTCGCCGCCCGATACGATGACGTGGATGCCTGCGCGGGCGATGCCGTGCCAGTCCACGCCAGGGTGGCTATAGAAATCGCCATCTTCTGCCGATAAGACAGCATTCTTCAGGCGTGCGGGCACGTCGGCGATACGCACCGGGATGCGCCGGGTCTCACCGAAGGATGCGATGAGCTTGCCGTCGGCGCTGAGGACGCGCAGGGGGACCTGCATGTGGTAATCGCGCAGTACCGCCACCGAGGGCAGGCGCGGGGCAAGGAGCCAGTACGCGACGCCGATGGCTCCCGCGACGAACAGGATGCCAGCCAGGGTCAGGTACAGCGCGATACGCAGCAGACGCTTGAAGATTCGCATGAAGGGGAGGGGTCACCGCCATCTAGGTCGAGCCGGAGTATAGAGCCTAGCCACCTCCGGGAGCGGCCGGGCGGGGTTCGACCCGGTCTGAAGGGAGAACGCTAACCCAGCGTCAGGATTTGTGAATTAGTGCCGATAAGGGCCCCGATGGGCCGTTGCTTATCCGTTAAGTTTTAGATTTAATGCCTTCGCGCCGAAGACCAAATTCCGACAAGGCGCGGGGAAGGGGGACACAGTGGGGCTCTTTACACCCAAAGCGGCGCCGTTGATCGGCGTCGACATCAGTTCGACCGCAGTAAAGCTGCTACAGCTCAGTGAGGCAGGCGGGCGCTATCGCGTCGAGCACTATGCCGTTGAGCCGTTGCCGCCCAATGCCGTCGTCGAAAAGAACATCGTCGAGGTCGAGGCGGTTGGCGAGGCTATCCGCCGCGCCCTCGCTCGCTCCGGCGCCAAGGTGAAGCACGCCGCCGCGGCTGTCGCGGGGTCGGCGGTTATTACCCGGATCATACCCATGTCGGCCGACCTCTCCGAGGACGACCTCGAGGGCCAGATCCAGGTAGAGGCTAACCAGTACATTCCATACCCGATCGAGGAAGTTAGCCTCGATTTCGAGGTGATGGGCCCTGTTCGCGACAACCCGGAGATGAACAACATCCTCCTGGCCGCCTCGCGGACGGAAAACGTCGATATGCGCATCGCAGCGCTCGACCTCGGCGGCTTGACCGCCCGGGTGATCGACGTCGAGGCCTTCGCCATGGAGAACGCCTTCGCCATGGTCGCTGACCAGCTGGCGGTTTCCCGCGATGCCCTGGTGGCCGTGGTGGATATCGGCGCGACCATGACGACCCTCGCGGTCCTCAAGAACCAGCGCACCATCTATTCGCGTGAGCAGGTGTTCGGTGGCAAGCAGCTCACCGACGAGATCATGCGCCGCTACGGCCTTTCCTATGAGGAAGCGGGCCGGGCCAAGCGCAAGGGCGGCCTGCCCGAGTCGTACGAGATGGAAGCGCTCGAGCCGTTCAAGGAGTCGCTGGTCCAGCAGGTCAGCCGCCTCCTGCAGTTCTTCTTCGCCGGCAGCGAGTACAGCCGCGTCGACCAGGTAGTACTGGCGGGCGGTTGCGCGGCCATCGAAGGCATTACCGAAATCCTCGAGCAGCAGCTTGGCGTGCCCTGCGTGGTGGCCAACCCGCTGGCTCGCATGTCCCTGTCCAGCAAGGTCCAGGCCCAGACACTCGCCCAGGATGCCCCCGCGCTGATGATCGCCGTCGGCCTGGCCATGCGGAGCTTCGACTGATGGCGCGCATTAACCTACTTCCGTGGCGCGCCGAGCGCCGCAAGCAGCGGGAACGCGAGTTCTACATGCAGCTGGGTATCGCCTTTGCGGCGGCCCTGGTCGTGCTGATTGGCTGGTCCTACTGGATGGGCGCCCGGATCGATAACCAGGGCGAGCGCAACACCTACCTGCAGGGCGAGATCAAGCAGCTGGATGACCGCATCGCCAAGATCAAGGACCTTGAGAAGGTCCGTGCCGGCCTGCTCCAGCGCAAACAGATCATCGAGCAGCTCCAGGCGAACCGCTCGCAGATGGTCCACCTGTTCGACGAGCTGGTGAAGACGATCCCTGCCAGCGCGCGCCTGGGTTCGATGAAGCAGTCCGGTGATTCGATGTCACTCGACGGCGTGGCTCAGTCGAACTCCAGCGTGGCCGAGTACATGCGCAACATCGAGACCTCGCCCTGGATGGGCCATGCGGATCTCCGCAAGACGGAGAACACGCACGATGACTCGCGCATGCCGTACTCGTTCGGCCTCGATGTGAAGCTGAATACGCCTAGCGCGGATGCCCCGGCATCGTCGTCGAGCGTGGCCCCTGTGGCGACGCCCGCCGTACCGGCGCCGCTCGCTAACGCCGCAACGGCCGTGACCGGCGCGCCTGCGCCGGCCGCACAGCCTGGCGCCGCCCCGGCCGTCGCACCTGCGGCATCGGCCGCCGCTGCGAAGCCGGCGACCGCTGCAGCCGCACCGGCAGGAGCCAAGCCATGAGTTTCCTTGACGATCTGCGTAATCTCGATCGCAACAACGTCGGTGGCTGGCCGAAGACGGTGAAGATGTTCTTCACCGGCCTGGTGTTCGTTGTCGTCGTCCTGGCTGGCTGGTACTTCGAGATCAGCTCGCAGCAGGATGAACTCACCAGCGCCGAGGCCAAGGAAGTCTCGCTGAAGTCAGAGTTTTCCCAGAAGCAAGCCAAGTCCGCGAACCTCGAGGCGCTTGAGCAGCAGCTGGCTGAAATGCAGGACATGCTCCGCCAGTTGCTCCGCCAGTTGCCGAGCAAGACGGAAATGCCTGAGCTGCTGGTGGATATCTCGCAGACGGCCCTGGCCGCCGGCCTGGAATCCGACCTGTTCCAGCCTGGCCCGGAAACCCCGAAGGACTTCTACGCCGAAAAGCCGATCACGCTCCGTATGGTGGGTACCTACCACCAGTTCGGTACGTTCATCAGCGGCGTCGCGTCACTTCCGCGTGTCGTTATCCTGACGCTCCACGACGTTTCGCTGAAGCCGAAGGATGCAGGCAAGGGCGGTGTAGGCTCCGGTCAGCTTGTCCTGCAGGGCACCGTGAAGACGTACCGCTACCTCGAAGATGACGAGGCGGCGGCCCAGCAGAAGACGAACCAAAAGGCAGGTGCCAAGTGACCAGCGCCCGTCACCTCCACCTCCGCCTCGCGGCGGCCAGCCTCGCCCTGGTGGCGCTGGCCGGCTGCACGCGCGGCCAGTCCGACCTGCGTGACTGGGTCGACGCCGAGAAGCACAAGAAGGGTGAGCCGATCCCGCCGTTGCCGGTGATCCGCACCTTCGAAACGTTTGCGTACCAGGACCAGACCGCACGTGATCCGTTCAGCCCGAGCACGGCCGAAATGGATAACTCGGCGGCCAACGGCCCCCGGCCGGACGAGAACCGTCCGAAGGAGCCGTTGGAGATGTTCTCCCTGGATACGCTGAAGATGGTTGGCACGGTAGGTGCAGGACCCAGCCTGGAGGCCCTCGTGAAGGACCCGGGTGGTGTCATTCATCGGGTGCATCGCAATGAGTACATGGGGCAGTCGTACGGCCGCGTCACGGCCGTGGGGGAAGACCGCATCGATCTGGTCGAACTGGTACCGAACGGTACCGGCGGCTGGATGGAGCGTCCGGCAAGCATCGCGGTCGGCGACAAATAAGAACTCGGGGATGAAGCACATGACGACCAATTCCACTCATCTGCCGGGTAGCGCGCGTGTCCGCATGCGCCGCTGGACCCTCGCAGTCGCGCTGGTCGCGGCTTGCGGGTTCGCCGGCACCGCGGCGGCCGCGACGGCGCTCAAGAACGTCACCTACGACGCACAGCCTGGCGGCCGCGTTGAACTGACGCTCGCCTTCTCGGGCCATGCACCGGAGCCGAAGGTCTTCACGACCACGAACCCGCCGCGCATCGCCATCGACCTGCCGGATACCACGAACGCCTTCTCCACCCGCCACCTGGATGTGGGCAAGGGCTCGACCTCCGGCGTGTCCGTGGTAGCGGCCGGTGACCGGACGCGCGTCACCGTCGAACTGTTCCGCGATTCGGCCTACAAGACCCGAGTTGACGGCAACAACCTGATCGTGACCGTGAACAACGGCCCGACCGGTGCGACGACCACGACGGCCGTGGTTTCCGATCCGACCAAGGCACTGCCTTCCAGCGCCGGCACGCCGCTGTCGAATATCGACTTCCGCCGTGGCGACAACGGCCAGGGTCGCGTCATCGTGACGCTCGGCAACGAAGGCACCACGCCGGAAATGCGTCGCGAGAACGACCGCGTCGTGGTCAGCTTCACCGGCGCTACGCTGCCGACGAAGCTGGCGCAGCGCCTGGACGTGCTCGACTTCGCCACGCCAGTGCAGTCCATCCAGTCCTCGTCGGTGCCTGGTGGCACCCGCATGGAAATCCGTACCAAGGGCGACACGGATGTGTCGGCTTACCAGAACGGTACCGAGTACGTGGTGGAAGTGGCGCCGAAGAAGGCCGCACCGGTGTCGGGCAAGGCCGCGAAGGGGCAGGAACCGACGTATTCGGGTTCGCGCCTGACCTTCAACTTCCAGGACATCCCGGTGCGCTCGGCCCTGCAGCTCATCGCTGACGAAGCCAAGCTCAACCTGGTCGCCTCTGACAGTGTCGGCGGCAGCGTGACCCTGCGCCTCGTCAACACGCCGTGGGATCAGGCGCTCGACGTCATCCTCCGCGCCAAGGGCCTGGATAAGCGTCGCAGCGGTAACGTCATCTGGATCGCGCCACAGCAGGAGCTGGCTACTTACGAGCAGAGCCTGGCAGATGCACGCCAGAAGGCAGAGGACAATGCTGAACTCGTGGCGGATTACATTCCGATCAGCTACGGCAAGGCCGAAGACATCGCCAAGCTGCTCACCCAGGGCAGCATGACGGGCGGCGGCGGCAGCACAAGCGGCAACACGACGCGTGGTTTCCTTTCCGCTCGCGGCAGTGTTTCGTTCGATGAGCGCACCAACACGCTTCTGATCAACGATACGCCGGACAAGATCCGTGACCTGCGCGAACTCATCGGCACGCTCGACCGGCCGGTGCAGCAGGTGCTGATCGAATCGCGCATCGTCGTCGCGACCGATACGTTTACCCGTGACCTCGGCGTGCGCTGGGGTGTGCAGGCCACGCAGACCAACTCGAGCGGCCAGGTCATCGGCACCACGCCTGACCTCACCAGCGGTACGGCGCCGAACCAGGGCACGGCTGGCCTGGCGACCCAGGTCTGGAACGCGAACCACGCCGCTGCCGGTACGCAGAGCACCATCACCTATCCGGGTGGCTACAACGTCAACCTGCCGGTGACAAACCCGGCCGGTAGCCTGGGCCTGGCGATTCTTGGCTCGAACTACCTGGTGGACCTGGAACTCTCGGCCGCGCAGACCGAGGGCCGCAGCGAAGTGATCTCCAGCCCGCGTGTTATCACCGCCAACCAGCAGGAAGCCGTGATCAAGCAGGGTACCGAGATCGGTTACGTCACCTACCAGGCCTCGAGCACGGGTGGTGGCGCATCGAATGCGACGGTGCAGTTCAAGGACGCCGTGCTCGAGCTGCGCGTGACCCCGACGATCACCGCCGACAGCCGCGTATACCTCAAGATCAACGTGAAGAAGGACGCTCTCGCCGGCAATACGCCGTCGCCGGGTGGTGGCTTCGTCCCGTCGATCGATACCCGCGAAATCAACACCTCGGTGCTGGTGGATAACGGCCAGACCGTGGTCCTGGGTGGCATCTACGAGATCACCAAGTCCAACACCACCAAGAAGGTCCCGGGTCTCGGCGATATCCCTGGCATCGGTGTCCTGTTCCGCAATACCTCGCGCCAGAACGACAAGGCTGAGCTGCTCATCTTCGTGACGCCGCGCATCCTCAGCAGCACGCTGCAGTAACCGCAAAATCGTTTCCGGCAGTACCCAGGGGCGGCCTTCCAAGGGCCGCCCTTTTTTTGTGCCCAACTTCCGGCCCTAAACTTTAGGGCGCTGCTGTGGTCTCATCGGACCTGTCGTCCGCTTTTTACGAGCCATCGCCATGCCCGAGACCCTGCCTGCCGCCACGACGCCCCTCCAGGAGGCCTTCGTCCACCTGCGTGAAGAGCTGTCCCGCGGCATCATTGGCCAGCCCCACCTGGTGGAGTGCCTGCTGATCGCCTTGCTGGCGGACGGTCACCTGCTGGTGGAGGGCGCGCCGGGCCTGGCCAAGACCACGGCGATCAAGGCGCTTGCCACCCGCGTTGAAGCGGACTTCCACCGCATCCAGTTCACCCCCGACCTGCTCCCGGCCGACCTCACCGGCACGGATATCTTCCGGCCCCAGACCGGTACGTTCGAATTCGAGCGCGGCCCGCTGTTCCACAACATCGTGCTGGCCGATGAGATCAACCGCGCGCCGGCCAAGGTCCAGTCGGCCCTGCTCGAGGCTATGGCGGAACGTCAGATCACGATCGGCCGCCGGACCTGGCCGTTGCCCGAGCTGTTCATGGTGATGGCGACGCAGAACCCCATCGAGCAGGAGGGCACGTTCGCGCTGCCCGAGGCCCAGCTCGATCGATTCCTCATGCACGTCACCATCGGCTATCCCGATGCGGAAGCCGAACTGGCCATTCTCCGCCTTGCCCGCGATCAGGCACGCGAGTCCATGCATCCCGTACCGCCGCCAGCGCATTTGTTGCGCCCGGCAGATGTCTTCGCGGCCCGTGATGCCGTGCTCGCCGTGCATATGGCCGCACCACTGGAGCTGTACATCACGCAGCTGGTCGTCGCCACGCGTGATGCGGGCCGCTACGGTCCCGAGCTCGCGCGCTGGATCGCATGGGGTGCGAGCCCGCGTGCCAGCATCGCGCTCGATCGCTGCGCCCGCGCCCATGCGTGGTTGGCCGGCCGCGATTACGCGCTGCCTGAAGACGTCCACGCCATCGCGCATGAAGTGCTTCGCCATCGCGTGCTGCCCAGCTATGAGGCCGAAGCCGAAGGCGTGCGCGTCGATACCGTCATCGACCGCCTGCTGGATCTCGTGCCGCTGCCGTGAGCGCTGTTCCTTCCGTCGTCGACCCGCGCGTCAACGTCGCGCTGCCTGACCTGTTGGCCCTGCGCTCACGGATCATGCGCGCGCCGCCGCCTCAGGTGGTGTCGCGCGCACCTCGCAGCGGCCAACGTCCGGGGCGCTTGCACGGGCGCGGCATGGACTACGCCGAATCCCGCGTATACCAGGCGGGCGACGATGTCCGCCGCATGGACTGGCGCCTTACGGCACGTAGCGGCGTCGCACATACCAAGCTGTTCCAGGAAGAACGCGAAGGGCGCCTGCTCGTGCTGCTGGATACCAATGCGAGCATGCGGTTCGGCACGCGTACCCGCTTTAAATCGGTGCAAGCGGCGCGCGCCGCGGCTACCGCCGCGTGGTACGCGATCCGTGGCGGCGACCGCGTGGGGGTGCTCGCCTTTGGCGCGCAGCGACACCTGCTCCGCCCACAAGCCGGCCCGCGCGGTGCGCTCGCTGTCTGTGGTGCGCTCGCGGCCTGGGATGCCTTGGCGCCGGGCGAGGACGAAAGCCTCTCGGCCGCCGTGCAACGTGCTGGCCGTCTCATGCATGGCGCTTCGCGCGTGCTGCTCGTGAGCGATGGCTTTGCCGTGGACGAGGCGGCCCACGGTCGTATGCTTGGGCTGGCCGGAAAGGCTGAAGTCCGTGTCCTGACCGTGGCCGACCCACTCGAAATGGGCGAGCCGCCGCCCGGGCGTTACCCATTCGCCCACCGTGGCGTGCACTACGACATCGCGTTGCACGGCGAGCGCCAGCGTGCCGACTTCGCCCGTGCGCTTGGCGATGGCCGCCTTCGCCTCGATGCCCTCGCCAACCGCTTGGGGCTTCGTCACCGTACGATCGATACCTCTGCCGAGCCGCTCGATGCCATCATCGATCTGCTTGGCGCAGCGAGGGGCCGTTGATGCCGCCACAAGGGCCTGAACTGCGCGATATCCACGTGCCCCACGTCTCCTGGTGGCCTCTTGCCCCCGGCTGGTGGTTGCTGGCGGGCATCATCGTTGCCGCGCTCATCGTGTTGGCATGGCGGTGGCGCCGCCGCGTCCATCGTCGCCGCTATATCGACCGGCTGCTCACGGGCCTGCGCGATGCGCGCACGCGCCACGCGGCCGACGGCGATAACGCGGCCTTCGCCGCGAGTGCTCATGAACTCGTTCGGCGCGTTGCCCGTACACGCGATCCCGCCAGTGTGACCCTCTCTGCGCGCGCGTGGCACGAGGCGCTTGCCGCCATGGCACCGGCGCGCGATGTAACACGGCTTGCCCAGCTGGATCATGTGATGTATCAGCCGCGCGCAAGCCTGGATGTCGATGCCGTCGCCAACGATGTCGACGCCTGGGTCCGCGATGTGCTCTCGCACCGGATTGTGCGGGGCAAAGGGAGGCAGCATGCCGCTTCCTGAGTTTGCCTGGCCCTGGCTCTTCCTTGCGCTGCCGCTACCGTGGCTGATGAGGAAGCTCTTGCGGCCCGTTCGCCCGGCACAGGCGCTGAACCTGCCTCAGCCAGGTATCACCCTGGTGCCGGCATCGGCAAATCGCGCCTCGTTCGCGAGCTCCGCGCTCATGCTGCTGGCATGGGTGTGCCTCGTGACGGCGGCGGCCCGTCCGCAGCACCTGGGGCCTCCCGAGCCCCAAAAGCGCAGCGGTCGCGCCACCATGCTCGCCGTCGATCTGTCGGGCAGCATGTCGCTGGACGACATGCAGCTTGCCGGGCGTCAGGTCACGCGTTTCGCCGCGGTGGAAGCGATCGCAGGCGACTTCATCGATCGCCGCGCAGGCGATGAACTGGGGCTCGTATTGTTTGGTTCGCAGGCCTACCTCGTGACACCGCTGACCTACGACCTGGATGCCGTACGCGCGCAATTGCACGACGCCGTCGTCGGCTTGCCGGGCCGTGAAACCGCGATTGGCGACGCTATCGCCGTGGCAGTCAAGCGCCTCGCCGACTTGCCACAGCAGGCACGCGTACTCGTGTTGCTCACCGATGGCGTGAACAACGCCGGCTCCATTGCCCCGCGCGAAGCAGCGCGCGCCGCGAAAGCAGCGGGTGTGCGCGTCTACACCATCGGCATCGGCGCTACCGCCATGCGCGTTCCCGACTTCTTCGGATCGCGTATCGAGAACCCGTCAGCCGACCTCGACGTGGGCATGCTTACCGATATCGCGAACCAGACCGGTGGCCGCTTCTTCCGCGCGACCGACACGGATGAATTGGCCAAGGCCTACCGGCAGATCGACGAGCTGGAGCCCGTGCCGCAGCAGGGCGCGTCGCTGCGGCCGCGCGATGAACTGTTCCGCTGGCCGCTGTTGGCTGCACTGGCGTTGCTTGTTATCGCGCTGGTTCCGCGTTGGTTGCCTGCGAGGGTTACCGCATGAGTGCTTTCGCCGCACAGTTCCATTTCCTCCAGCCTCACTGGCTGTGGCTGTTGCTGCTGGTCCCCTTCCTGGCCTGGGCGATGTTGCGCCGTTCGCCTGAGGTCCGGGTGCTTTCCAGACTGGCGGATCCGGGGCTTCTCCCGTATCTGCTCGACGGCACGCCGCGCGCATCGAGGCTGCCCGCGTGGGCCGTCTCCGTGGCAGCCGTCCTTGCCATCGTCGCGCTGGCGGGCCCGGCGTGGGATCACTCCTCGGAGCAGCTTTTCAGCGAGCGCGCCGCACAGGTCGTCGTCGTGTCGATGTCGCCGCGCATGTTGGCGCGCGACGTGGTACCTGATCGACTCAGCCGCGTGCGCTACAAGGTGCGCGAACTGTACGCGGGCAATAGCGACGGCATGAATGCGCTCGTGGCTTATACCGGCGAACCGTTCATCGTCGCGCCGCTCACGACCGATGCGCATAGCGTCGACGATCTGCTCGCGGCACTCTCGCCGGATACGATGCCGGTGGGTGGCGACGATGCAGGCAAGGCGATCGACCAGGCGGTGGATCTGATCCGTCATGCCGATGTACGCGGCGGTTCGATCGTGGTCGTCACCGATCACGCCGATGCGGGTGCACAGGCGGCCGCGCGTCGTGCGGTGGCCGCAGGCGATCGCGTTTCCGTTCTTGGTATTGGCACCCCGCGCGGTGGCCCCATCACATCCGACGATGGCCAGTTCCTCAAGGACGAGCAGGGGACCATCGTGATGGCGCCGCGCGACGACGCTTCGTTGCGCGCGCTCGCCACGGCGGGATCGGGCGCGTTCGCGGTGGCCGGCGATGATCGGTCCGATATCACGGCGATGGTCGCGGCACTGCGCGATGCGGGCAAAACGACAGCGGAAGACGGTAAGAGCACATCGCGCTGGGAGGACCGTGGCCCGTGGCTGCTCCTGCCGTTGCTTCCACTCGTGGCGCTCGGTTTCCGCCGTGGCTGGCTGCTTCTCGTGTTGCTTACGCTCGTGCCGTTCGCTCCGTCGCGCGCGGCCACGGTGCAGGACATCTTTCATACCCGCGATCAGCAGGCCGCCGCGGCGCTCGCCAAGGGTGATGCGAAGCAGGCGCAGGCGTTAGCCCGCAGTGCCGGGCTGCGCGGCGCGGCGGCGTATCGCGCTGGTGATTTCGCCGCAGCCGAATCCGCCCTGCAGGAAGCCCACGACAGCGATAGCCAGTACAACCTGGGTAACGCGCTCGCTAAGCAGCAGCAGTACGAGCAGGCGATCGCTGCGTACGATCGCGCGCTGAAAGCGAACCCGGCGAATGCGGATGCCACGGCCAATCGCAAGGCCGTGGAAGATTTCATGAAGCAGCAGAAACAAAAAAAGGACGATCAGGGCGCCAAAGGCCAGAAAAACGGCCAGCCGGACAAGAAACCGGGCGAGCAGGGCAAGGATCAGCAGAACCAGCAAGGCGAACAAGGCCAGCAGGGCGATGCATCGAAGGGCCAGCAGGGTGGGCAGTCCGCTGGTGGCCAGGATCAGCAACCACAGCAGCAAGGCACGCCCGGCCAGGCCGGCGAGGGCGAGGGCAAGGACAAAGGCACCGACGCAGGCAAGGCGCAGCCACCGCAGGGCGATGCCAATGGCAAATCCGCCGCCGAGCGCGCCCAGGCCGAGCAGGCGCAGCAAGCGCTGAAACAGAAAATGGATGCGGCGCTCGCGGGTAAGGAGAAGGGCGACAAGGGTGACCAGCACGACCTTGGCCAGTTGTCCGAAGAAGAGGCTTCCTCGAAGTTGCCCGCCGATGTCCGCCGCCAGCTGATGCGCGTGCCCGATGACCCGGGTGGCCTGCTGCGCAGGAAGTTCATGCTCGAATACCAGCGCCGCCATGGCGCGGAGCCGGAGGAATGATGATGCGCCATGCATGGCTGGCCCTTGCCCTGTCACTGGCCGTGACGGTCGCTCACGCCCAGGCCAGCGCGCCGGTGGCGTCGCTGGACCGCAGCCACGTCGGGAATGGCGAGACGGTCACGCTCAATATCGACGTGGGTGATGACGACCTGGGTAACCCGGATCTCTCTCCGTTGTCGGCGGACTTCCAGGTGCTGGGTACATCGACCAATCACACGCTGAGCATCATCAATGGCCGCCGCGAAGCGCATACCATCCTTGGCGTGGCGTTACGGCCCAAACATGAAGGGCAACTCACCGTTCCCGCGCTCACCATCGGCGGCCAGGCGACGCAGCCGCTACCCCTGACGGTGGAAGCAACGAGCACGTCACCGGCAGATGCCTCGAATCGTCCGGTGGTACTCGAGGGTAAGGTCGATCCGGCGCAGGGTTATGTCGGCCAGCAGTTCGACTACACGCTGCGTTTGTATTTCGCAGTGAACCTGGCCGACGGCCAGTTAGGCGATCCCTCCGCGGAAGGCGCGGAAATTCGCCGCATTGGCTCCGATGCCAACTACCAGACCGAGCGCGGTGGCCGCCGCTTCAACGTGGTCGAGCGCCACTACGCGATCATTCCGCAGCATCCTGGCCGGTTGGTGGTGCAGGCGCCTGGCTTCCAGGGCACGGCGGTGGATCCCACCGACATGAACTCGTTCTTTGGCGCGGGTTCACCCGTAAACGCGGTAGCGCAGCCTCAGAACGTGGACGTACAGGCACGCCCCGCCAATGCGCCCGATGGTGCGTGGCTACCCGCGCGCAGCCTGAAGCTCTCATTGGATGGCTTTCCGGCCGATGGCACCGCGCGGGTGGGCCAGCCGATGACCCTGGGCATGCGCCTGGATGCCACCGGCCTGCCGTTCGAAGCGCTGCCTGCCTTGTCGTTGCCGAAGCTTGATGGCGCGGATGTCTATCCCGACAAAGCGGTGACCGGGAGCAGTTCGAGTGGCCCGTGGATCACCGGTCGCCGCCAGCAGGGGTTCGCCGTCGTGCCGACCCGGCCCGGCACGCTGCACATCCCGGAGACCACGTTGCACTGGTGGAACGTGGTGACGGACAAGCCTGAGACCGCCACGCTTCCTGCCCGCGACATCGTCGTAGCGGCGGGTAGCGGTGTGCCCGTGGCGCCGCCAGCATCCCCTGCATCGGGTGGTATGCAGCCGGTAGGCAGTCCCGCCACGGCGGGCACGGTCGCCGCACCCGTGGGTCAGGTAGCCGGGCTGACGTCATGGCGCTGGATTGCTGTTGGGCTCGCCGCGCTCTGGGTGCTGACCCTTCTGGCCTGGGCGGTCTGGGCCCGTCGGCGCCGCGATACGGTTCCCGCCGGTGCGCCTGCCGTTCGACCGGAAGCACGTCGTCCGGGGCCTGCCCGTGAGGATTTCCTCAAGGCGACGGACGCCGGTGACGCCGTTTCCATCGAGCGCGCACTGCTCGGTTGGGCACGCGTGATACGTCCGGGCATCCGCTCATTGGGCGACCTTGCCGCGGCCTTGCGCCCCGGCCTGCAGCGTGAAGCCATCGGCGCCTTGCAGCGCGCGCGCTTCGGCCAGGGTGGGCTGGATACCGCCGGTATACGGACAGCGTTCGCTGGTGGCTTCGACTGGGCGCCGTCATCAGTCGGACCTGCGGACCAGGGCGGTTTGCCGCCGCTTTACCCGCGCTAGCCCGCGAGGGCAGCGCGAAGATGCCCCGCCATGGCGGGGCTGAAAGCGCACAACAGCACCTCGCGTGGCCGCCATGCGGCCTCGCGTATCGTGCGCACCGCAATCGCGGCAGCGAGCATGGCCGGATAGCCGTAAACCCCTGTACTTACGCAGGGAAAAGCGATGCTTGCGAGGCCGTGTTCCCGGGCCAGCGCGAGGCTGTGGCGATAGCAGGCGGCCAGAAGGCCTGGCTCGCCCTGGTCGCCGCCATGCCACACCGGGCCAACGGTGTGGATGACGTAACGTGAGGGCAGGGCGAAGCCCCCGGTGATTCGTGCCTCGCCGGTGGGGCAGCGGACGCCGGGCCGTACCTCCGGGAGCGCCCTGCACGCCGCCAGCAGCCCCGGGCCGGCCGCCCGGTGGATCGCCCCATCGACCCCTCCGCCACCCAGGAGGGACTCGTTGGCGGCGTTGACGATAGCGTCGAGCGCCAGGCTTGTGATGTCCGCCTCGACGACTTCCAGACTCATCGTCATTCCTCGCTTGTGACTAGTGGGCACAGGTGGATACGATGCATCTCCATCGCATTGCCAGCCGAATCGTTCCTAACCTCATGGCCGACCAGCTCAAAGTCGAAGATATCTCGTTCGGGTACCTCCTCAACGACGTCACGCTGCTTTTCCGGAAGCACTTTGACCGTCGGGCGGTGAAATTCGGGCTCACCCGGGCCCAGTGGCGCGCCCTCAAGTGGCTGCACCGCCGCCCGGGCATGCGCCAGAACGAGCTGGCGGAGCAACTGGACATGGAACCCATCGCCGTGGGGCGCGTCATCGACCGTCTCCAGGCGGCCGGCTTCGTGGAGCGCCGGCCCGATCCGAAGGACCGCCGTGCGTGGCGCCTGCACGATACCGAGCAGGCGCGTGGCGTCATCGACGACATGGAAGAGATTTCCCGTGGCCTGCGCCGTGATTCCACCCAGGGCATCTCTGCGGCCGATCTGGAAAAGACCCTGGCGGTCCTCGAGCTCATCAAGGGCAACCTGCAGGCACTCGACGAGCCGTCCGACGAAGGCTGAACGCGTGTCAACGCGATAGCGGGCACTGCGTTTGCTACATGGATGTCTCGACTAAACCTATGTCCGCGCACGCACTGGCGCGGCGACCGGACCTGACGGTTTCGGCCGGAGCCTTACATGCAACGATCCCCAGGGAAGAAACTCCTCCTCATCGCCGGCCTGGTCGCGGTCGCGGCCATTGGCGCAGGTGTATGGCGCCACGCCGCCGACGGTAAGGATGCGCAGAAGCAGCCCACCAAGGGCGCTAGCCCTGCGGGCACGCCGGTCAACACCGCCGTCGCGACGCGTGGCGAGATCGATCTTTCGCTCAAGATCATCGGCCGTGCCGAAGCGTATTCCACGGTGAACATCCGTTCGCGCGTCAATGGCCAGCTGGAAACGCTCGCGTTCACGCCGGGCGCGCACGTGAAGAAGGGTGCACTGCTCGCGCAGGTCGATCCGCGGCCCCTGAAGGCCGCGCTGGACGAAGCGCAGGGCAAGGTCGCCAGCGACCAGGCGCAGCTCACGAAGGCCGAGGCTGATCTCGCGCGCTACCAGAACATGCTCGGCAAGGGCTTCGTCAGCCGCGCGGATTTCGATCTGTACAAGGCCAATCTCGGTGTGGCGCGCGCCGCGCTGGAAAGCGACCGCGCCGCGGCACGTGCTGCGCAGGTGCAGCTCGATTTCACGACGATCAGCGCGCCGTTCGACGGCGTGACCGGCGCACCGCTCGCCTACCCGGGTGCAACGCTCACTGCTGACACCACGGACATCGTGGTGTTGAACGAGGTGGATCCCATCCGTGTCGCATTCGCGATCCCCGAAGACAGCCTCTCTGCCGTACGCGCGAGCCAGCGCCGCGGTGCGTTGCCGGTGGAAGCGAAGATTCCGGGTGACAACGGTGAACCCATGAAGGGCGAGCTGGAGTTCGTCGACAACGCGGTCGATGCGACCACGGGAACCATCGTGCTCAAGGGGCGTTTCGCCAACGCCGATGGACGCCTCACCCCGGGGCAGTTCGCCCAGGTCACGTTGCCGACCACGCGCCTGGCCGATGCCGTGAGCATTCCCGTGATCGCGCTGCAGAGTTCCACGTCGGGCACCTTCGTCTTCGTGGTGAAGCCCGACCAGACGGTGGAGCAGCGTACGGTGACTACCGGCGCCAGCACGGCAGCGCGCGTGGTGATCGACAAGGGTCTTGCGGAAGGCGAGCGCGTCGTGACCGAAGGCCAGATGCTCCTGGTGGACGGCGCACGCGTGCGCATCGACAAGGGTTGAGGAGGGGCGCGGCGTGAACCTGCCTGAACTGTGTATCCGCCGCCCGGTGATGACCACGCTGCTGATGGCAGCATTGGTGATCTTCGGTATCGCGGCCTATCCCAAGCTCCCGGTCAACGAGCTGCCCAACGTCGATTTCCCGACGATCAACATCAGTGCGAGCCTGCCCGGTGCGTCGCCGGAAACCATGGCGTCGTCGGTGGCGACGCCGCTCGAGGCGCAGTTGTCGACGATCGCCGGCATCGACTCGCTCACCTCGTCGAGCTCGCTCGGCTCGACGACGATCACCGTCAGCTTCGCGCTTGATCGCAGCATCGATGGCGCGGCGCAGGACGTGCAGGCGGCGATCTCCGCTGCGCAGCGCCAGCTACCGCAGGATATGCCCACGCCGCCGACGTACCGCAAGGTAAACCCGGCCGATGCACCGATCCTGTTCCTGACGATGCAATCGTCGACGCTGCCGCTCTACACGGTGGATGATTACGCCGAGACCGAGCTGGCCCAGCGCCTCTCCATGGTGGAAGGCGTGGCGCAGGTGAACGTCTACGGTTCGCAGAAGTACGCCGTGCGTATTGCGGTGAACCCGGACCGCCTCGCCGCCACGGGTATCGGCGTGGACCAGATGGCCAGCGCGATCGCGGCGGCCAACGTCAACAAGGCCACGGGCGCGCTCAACGGTAGCCGCCAGCTGTTGTCGATCCGATCCGACGGCCAGTTGATGCGCGCCGCTGACTACAACCAGGTAGTGCTCGCGTATCGCAATGGCGCACCGGTCAGGCTTTCCGATATCGCCACGCCGCGCGATAGCGTGCAGGATGACCAGAAGGCCAGCTGGTTCAACGGTAAACGCGCCATCACGCTCGCCATCCAGCGCCAGCCGGGTGCGAACACCGTCGAAACCGTGGATCGCATCCTTGCGCTGGTTCCCGGCTTCGAGGCCACGCTGCCGCCATCGGTCAAGCTCAACGTGATGTACGACCGCTCGGTGTCCATCCGCGAGTCCGTGCACGACGTGCAGTTCACCCTGGTGCTGGCGGGCATCCTCGTGGTGCTGGTGATCTACCTCTTCCTCGGCAACGCGTCGGCCACGCTGATCCCTGCCGTGGCCCTGCCCATTTCGGTGTTGGGCACGTTTGGCGCCATGTTTGCGCTGGGCTACAGCCTCGATAACCTCTCGTTGCTGGCGCTCACGCTGGCCGTCGGCTTCGTCGTCGACGATGCCATCGTCATGCTCGAGAACATCATGCGGCATATCGAAATGGGTGAGAAACCCTTCGATGCGGCCGTGAAGGGCGCCAATGAGATCGGCTTCACGATCTTCTCCATGACACTCTCGCTCGTGGCGGTGTTCATCCCCGTCATGTTCATGGGCGGTATCGTTGGACGCCTGTTCCACGAATTCGCGGTGGTCATCAGCGTTTCGATCCTGATCTCGGGCTTCGTTTCGATCACCCTGACGCCCATGCTGTGCAGCCGCTTCGTCAAGGCGCACGCCCATGACAAGCGCAGCCGTATCGTCGTGTGGTTCGACGTGGGCTTCAGTGCGTTGACCTCGGGCTATACGAGTACGCTGGCCTGGTGCATGCGCCATCCTCGCGTGGTGCTCGGTGTGTTTGCGCTGAGTCTCGCTGCCACGGGTGTGTTGTTCGCCGTGACGCCAAAGGATTTCATCCCTGCGGGTGATAGCGGCCAGCTCCGCGTGACGACGGAAGGCCCCACGGATATTTCGTTTGCCGCGATGTCGGCTCGCCAGCAGGCGCTTGCCGAGATCGCCGGCAAGGATCCGAACATCGGCGGGTACATGTCGAGCGTGGGCGCCGGTGGCGCGCGCGCCACGATCAATTCGGGCTCGATCCTGCTGACGCTGCGCGACCCTGCGGAGCGCGGGCACACGACACCGGATGAGATCATCCAGGAGCTTCGGCACAAGTTCGCCCAGGTACCGGGCATCCGCACTTACATCCAGAACCCACCTGCCATCCAGGTGGGCGGTCGTCAGTCGAAGGCGCAGTACCAGTACACCGTGCAGTCCACGGACCTGCAGCTGCTGTACGCGTGGTCGGGCAAGCTCGTCGATGCCTTCCAGAAGCTGCCTGGTTTCCAGGATGTCACCACCGATCTCGATCTGAACAGCCCGTCGCTGGTCGTTGAAGTGAACCGCGACAAGCTGGCGCCGATGGGTCTCACCATGGACCAGGTGCAAACCGCGCTCGGCACGGCCTTTGGTGAGAACCAGATCTCGACGATCTACGGTTCGGCCACGCAGTACTGGGTGATCCTGCAGGTAGATCGTGGCCTTCAAGACGATCCCGCCGTGCTCTCCAAGCTCTATGTCACGTCGGATTCCGGCAAGTTGATTCCGCTGGATACCGTGGCCCGCTTCGAGCGCAAGCCCCAGGTGCTGACGGTGAACCACCAGGGCCAGCTGCCAGCGGTGACGGTGTCGTTCAATCTCGCGCCGGGCGTGTCGCTCAGCGATGCGGTGATGAGCATCGATCGCGCCACGACGGAACTGAAGCTGCCGGCGACGCTGAGCGGTAGCGTGCAGGGTACGGCGCAGGCGTTCCAGGATTCGATCAAGGGCATGGGTCTGCTGTTGCTGCTGGCCGTGTTCGTGATCTACCTGGTGCTAGGCATCCTGTACGAGAGCTTCATCCATCCGCTGACGATTCTTTCCGGCCTGCCTGCCGCGGCCGTGGGCGCGTTGCTCACGCTGGTGATCTTCCACGCATCGCTCGATTTGTTCGCCTTCGTGGGCATCGTGATGCTGGTGGGTATCGTGAAGAAGAACGCGATCATGATGATCGACTTCGCCCTGGAGCGTCAGCGCGACGGCGACATGACCCCGTTCGATGCGATCTACGAAGCGTGCCGCGTGCGTTTCCGCCCCATCATGATGACGACGATGGCCGCGTTCGCAGGTACGTTGCCCATCGCCCTGGGCATCGGCGCCGGCGCGGAAACCCGGCGCCCGCTAGGCCTCGCGGTAGTGGGTGGCCTCGTGGTCTCGCAGATCCTGACGCTCTACCTCACGCCCGTGATCTACCTCTACATGAACCGCCTGCAGGATCGCGTCGCACCGAAGCAGATCGAAGCCGAGCCCGCCCCAGGCCACTGATCCCGTAGGAGCCCACCCTGTGGGCGACGCCGTTCGCGACGTCGCTCGCAAGGTGTATGCGGTGAGGCGAAAGATGTCGCCCACAGGGTGGGCTCCTACAGGCGTAGCATCAGTCGTGCGCGCCGTCGTTCTTGAAGGCATCCGGCGCAGAGCCGAAGTTGCCATCAGCCTGCGCCGCCATGTACGCGAAGGTGGCATACACCGCCACGTTCTGTGCGATCGCCTTCGGATCGATCTTGTCGAGCGTATCGTTGGCATTGTGGTGGTAGTCGAAGTAGTCGGTGCCGTCCTGGGTAAGCGACAGCGCGGCCATGCCCTTCGCGTGCATCTGCGAGAGGTCGGATCCGCCACCGCCCGGCTTGGTGGCGTCGTACGCCACGCCGATCGGCTCGATGACCTTGGCGATCTGCTCGATCGCGCCACGCGCTTCCGGCTTCACCGAGGCCGACATGCGCCAGATCTTGCCCGCACCGAAGTCCGACTCGGTACCGAGCTGGAACTTCGAGACCTCCTTTGCATGGGCTTCGGCATACGCGCGGCCGCCCCAAAGGCCCATCTCTTCATTGGCGAAAGCGATCACGCGGATGGTGCGGTCCGGGCGCTGCGGCATGTCCTTGATCAGCTTCGCGGCCGCGGCGGCGATGGCGACGCCTGCGCCGTCATCGATCGCACCGGTGCCCAGGTCCCACGAATCGAGGTGGCCGCCGATGGCGACGACTTCATCGGGCTTCTTGCGGCCGGTGACTTCGGCGATGACATTGGTGCCTTCGTACGTGCCCTTGAAACCGACATCGAGATCGAGCTTCAGCGTGACCGGCTTGCCTTCCTTCAGCACGCGCTCGAGCTGGTCGGCATCGGGCAGCGAGAGGGCGGCCGCCGGGATCGCTTCCTCGGGCTTGGTGAAGCCCGTGACGCCCGTGTGCGGCGTACGGCTATGCGGATCGGTACCGGCCGAGCGGAGCAGGTAGGCCGCGGCACCCATCTGCGCTGCCAGCACCGCGCCGCGCGTGCGCGTCGCCGAACCCATGCCGTAGTCGTGGCCATCCTTCTGCTGGGTCATGTGCGTGCTGACGTAGACGATCTTGCCCTTCACGCTGGCCGGATCAGCCGCCTTCAGCGCGTCGAGCGTATCGAAACCCACCACCTCGGCCGTGAGGCCGCCCGCAGGCGTGCCGGCCGAGTAACCCAATGCCGTGACGTAGAGCGGCTGCGGGAACGGCGCCACGATGGCGGCGTGCTCGCTGTGGCGCTCCCACAGCGGGTAGCTCACCTTCTCGGTGTACACCTTGTCGAAGCCCATGGTCTTGAACTTCGCCACGGTCCAGTCGACGCCGCGCTTATCCGCCGGGCTGCCAGCCAGGCGCGGGCCTACTTCCGTGGTCAGGCCAGAGACGAACTCGTAGCCGGTGTTGTCGGCCATGGCTTTGTCGCGCAGGGTGGTCGCGGCGGCCACGGCCTTCGCCGGAATCGTGGTGGCCTTGTCGGCGGCGTGGGCGGAGCAGGCAAACGCGATGCACGCGGCAAGCGCGTGGAGACGGAGAGCAGGACGCATGTGGAACCCCTGGGGACGGAAACCTCGACTATGGACCGGGCACCCAGCGCCGGTCCCTAGGTAAGAAGTCATGCATGCCGGCGCGCGGGGAGGATCACCGAGGCGCGCAGGCCGCCTTCGCGGCGGTTGCGGATATCCACCGAGCCCTGGTGTTCGGAGACGATGGCACGCACGCTGGCGAGGCCCAGGCCGATGCCGCCGGTATCGCGGTTGCGCGAGGCCTCCAGGCGGAAGAACGGCTCGAAGACCTGCCGCTGCATGGCCTCGGGGATGCCCGGGCCATCGTCATCGATCTCCAGCACGCAGTTCTCGCCCTGGAAGCGCAGGCGCATGCGCACCCGGTCGCCATACTTCAGGCCGTTATCCACGAGGTTTTCCACGGCCCGGCGCAGGGCGACGGGGTCGCCGTCCACCGTAACCGCCTGGCCGGCCTGCACCGAGACATCGTGGCCGATATCCACGAGGTCATCGGCGACGCTTTCCACGAGCAGCCGGAAATCGAGAGGCTGCCGGTTCGGCCCCGACGAGCGGTCGCGGATGAAATCCAGCGCCGCCGAGATCATGGTCTTCATTTCGCGGATATCGGCATCGACCTTGTCGCCCAGCGGATCGGGCAGGCCATCAAGGCGGAACGACAGCCGCGTGAGCGGCGTCCGCAAGTCGTGCGCGATGGCGGCGATCATGTGCGTGCGTTCCTGCACCATGCGGTTCATGCGCGCCTGCATGGCATTGAAGGCGTCCACGGCCTGGCGCATCTCCGTGGGACCCTCGGAGGGAACGGGCGGCGCGCCGGTGTCGCCGCCGAGCCGGTGTGCGGCTTCAGCGAACCGGCGGATCGGCGAGGACAATGCGCGAGCGAAAAGCCCCGCGAGCGGCAGCATGATCAGTACGCCGAGGCCAAGCATCCACATGAGGCGAGCGGTCACGGTGTCGCCAAACGGCGCCAGGGGTACGCTCATCACCCGCCAAGAGCCGTCGTCCAGTTCCAGGCCGACGACCGAGCCCGGCCCTGCCACGGCGCGCATGAAGGCGTTCATGGGGCCGAGGCCATCCTGCGAGATGAAGACGCGCAGGTGATCGCGCGGCACGTTGAGTGCCCCGGCCAGGCGATCGGCGAGGTGCGCGGAGGCACTTGCGTCGGTACCGTCAGGGGCCGTCGGCGCGGTTTTCTGCACCGTCACATCCAGGTCGGTCCCGTGGGGGAAGCCGAAGCCGCCGGGACCGCCAGGACCGCCGGGACCACCCATGTCGCCTGGGCGGCCGCCGTCGTCGGGAGCGTGGCCACCACCAAAGAACGGGCGGCCCATCGGGCCTGGCTGGGGATCGGGCCGCAGTGCGTTCACGATATCGAAGAAGCCCGCCGATGGCGCAGGGCGGGGCGGACGCAGGGTGAACACGAGAAAGCCGATCGCCTCGGCGATCAGCAGCGCGCACACCATCATCAGGAAACTGCGCGCGAAGATCGACAGGCGTGGTGGGCGGATCATGGGCGGCCTACCTTGGGGACCAGCATGTAACCTTCGTTGCGCACGGTGCGGATCATCTCCATCGACGCACGATCATTGAGCTTGCGCCGCAGGCGGCTGATCTGCGTATCGATCGCCCTGTCATACACCTCCGTACGCCCACCGTGCACCAGGTCGAGCAACTGGTCACGGGTAAGGATGCGTTGCGGATGGTCCACGAAGGCACGCAGTAGCGCGAACTCGCCATCGGAAAGGTTGATGAAGATACCGGTTGGGTCACGTAGATCGCGCCGCGTCACATCGAACCGCCATCCCGCGAACAGATAGGGCCGGGCATCACCGGGTTCGGCCGGTTCGCTTGAGCTGCTACGACGCAGCACGGCACGCACGCGCGCCAGGAGCTCGCGTGGGTTGCATGGCTTGGCCAGGTAATCGTCCGCACCCACCTCCAGGCCGATGATGCGGTCGGTGTCACCGCCCAGCGCGCTCAGGATGATGACCGGCGGGCCTTTCTCGGCTGCCAGCCGGCGCGCGGCCGAAAGGCCGTCCTCACCCGGCATCATCACATCGAGCACGACGAGGTCGGGACGCTCGCGAGCGATCGCAAGATCCATTTGCGTGGCGTTCTCCGCGACCTGAAGCCGATAACCGTGCCCACCGAGGAAGCTGGCGATGAGGTTGCGGAGTTCGGGATCGTCGTCGACGACAAGAATGAGGGCGTTTGGTTCCATGGCCATGGGTGTTTGATAGCAGAAACCGCGCCTGCGCGCGTGTCTGGAATGACATCGGTTGACACAAACCAGACACACGACGACAACGCCGGGTGACGTGCGGCCAGTAGCCTGCCTGCTATTCGTCGCTACGCAGGTTCCTGCCCGATGTACGTTTTTCCCCGCTGGTCCACCACGCTCTTCGCGTTCGCCATGACGGCCGCGGCCGCCGCTTATGCCCAGGATCGTGACCCTCCGCGCCCCCCGCCGCACGATCCGGCATTCGAGGCGGCCATGGATGACTGTTGGGTGGAATACGGCGGGGAACCTGATGACCCGGTGCCGCCCGACATGATGGCCGATTGCATGGCCTCGAAGGGCTTCCCGAAACCCCGGCACATGCCACCGCCCCCGCCGCCACGCGACATCCCGCCCGGGGATGACGATGACGACGATTTCACTCCGTTCGCCGGCCCCTGAGGATCCCGAAGATGCCGTATTCGCCGACCGCCCTGCGCGCTGCGCACCCCATCGCCGCTCCCCGTGAGCACCTGCTTGCGGCGCAGCGCTTCTGGGACGAATTCGGCCAGGGATCGGCCCGCCAACCCGGCCAGACGATGCTGCTGGATGGCTATGCAGGCAACCGCCTGCGCTTCGCCACGCTAAGCCACACGCCGCACGTGTTCAGTAGTGACCACCTGCCGCGCGAACACCGCCACGCCGCCTTGCTCGTCCTCCAGCTGGAGGGCGAGAGCCGTATCGAGCAGCATGGCCGCCGGGGCTCGATTACGCCCGGCAATTTCGGGCTCGTCGATCTGTCCCGCCCGTTCCGCGTGGAAACGGGGCGCTCCCTGATCCAGGCGGCGTACCTGCCGCTGGCCGTGCTGCGCGATGCGGTACCACGTCTGGAACAGGTCACCGCCATGCCGCTGAACGGGCATGTCGCCGCCGCTGCCTTCCTGCGCAGCCTGTTCCGCGATCTGTTCGATCGGGCGGAAGAGATGACCGAAGCCGTTGCCGACCGTCTGGTGGAAGCCATGCCGCACATGCTGGCCGCCGCCACCGCGATGGTCGGCGACGTCGCGCCGCCACCATCGCAGCTTCGCCAGCACCACAAGGAGCAGGTCCGCCGTTATGTGCGCGAGCACCTTGCGGATTCGGCGCTGTGCGCCGAAATGATCGGTAAGGGCGTGGGCCTCTCCACGAGCTACCTGTTCGAGCTGTTCGCCGATGAAGATATGACGCTCATGCGCTGGGTGCGTTCCGAGCGCCTCGCGCGTTGCCGCCGCGAGCTTGCCGACCCGACGCTGCGCTATCGCAGCATCGCCCACATCGCCCAGGCGTGGGGTTTTGGCGACATGACCCACTTCGGTCGCAGCTTCCGCGAGACCTATGGTCTGTCGCCGCGGTCCTGGCGCCAGGCATCGCGTATGGACGTCCATCCGTCCAAGGAATCGCCGAGCGATGGCGGAGTTTCGCGCCACGTGGCTACAGCGATTTAACACTACATTGCTAGTGCGCCGCCCCTCCATGCCAAGGGGGCGCGCGAGCCATCTACCGACGCAGTGGGGATGGCGCAACGCCAGGCGTTGCGTCGGAAGGATGGCCTTCTTTTCATCTTTGGGGAGTGTCCCGTCGTGTCAAAGCATCCTTCACCCAAGGTCCGGCTTAGCCGGATCAGTCTTGCGCTCGCCCTGGCCCTGGGTGCCGGCGCCGCGCTGGCCCAGTCCACCACCGGTAGCATCTTCGGCCAGGCGCCGGTTGCCGAGGGCGAGACCGTCGTGGCGCGCAGCGCCAGCGGCATCAGCCGCGAAGTCACCGTCGGCGCCGACGGCCGCTACACCATCGGTTCGCTGCCGCTCGGTTCGTACACGGTCAGCCTGATGCAGGGCGGCAAGGCAGTCGACTCGCGCAACGACGTGAACCTTCGCGTCGGTTCCGGTACGGAAGTGTCCTTCGCCGCCGCCGCGTCGTCCGCTGCGGCGACCAGCCTGGGTTCGGTTACGGTTTCGGCGAATGCCCTGCCGCCGGTTGACGTGTCGAGCGTCGATTCGCGTACCGTGATTACCTCGGCCCAGCTCGCCAAGCTGCCGCTGGCGCGCAGCGCCGAGGCCATCGCGCTCCTCGCTCCGGGTGTGGTCCCGGGCTACAGCGGCTTCACCGGTACGACGAACAGCAACTCGCTGGTCTCGATCGGCGGTTCGTCGGTGACCGAGAACGCGTACTACCTCAACGGTTTCAACACGACCGATCCGCTCAGCGGCTTTGGCGGCATCACCCTTCCGTATGGCGCCATCGATCAGCAGGAAATCCTGAGTGGCGGTTACGGCGCAGCGTACGGCCGTTCGGATGGTGGTGTGATCAGCCAGAGCGGTAAGCGCGGCACGAACGAATGGCACTTCGGTGCGCAGGTGCTGTGGGAGCCGGCCTTCGCGCGTGGCACCAGCCCCAACTCGTACTATGTGAGCGGCACCAACGCGGGTGAAATCTACCGTCGCTACTCGCAGAACAACAGCTGGTCGGAGACCGAAAGCGCGTACGTCGGCGGCCCGCTGATCAAGGACAAGCTGTTCTTCTTCGCTGCGGTCGAGCAGCAGAAGCAGCATTCGAACTCCGTGACGGATGTGACGACCTCGTACAACAATCAGTACGAGTACCACAATCCGAAGTGGTACGCGAAGATCGACTGGAACATCAACGACAACAATATCCTTGAGCTCACGGGTGCCAGCAGCAAGACCCAGTACAAGGGTAACTTCTACAACTACGATTACTCGACTGGCCAGACGGGTTCGCTGAACAGCCAGGATACGTCGACGAAGAACAACGCCACCGTCGCGATCGCGAAGTACACCAGCTACATCACCGACGACATCACGCTGACCGCCATGTACGGTAAGCAGAAGATGACGTATTACAGCGAGACCCCGGGCTACGACCCGTCGCTGACGTACATCCTGAACCCGGAACTGCAGAACCCGGCGATCACCGGCGGTTCGTCGATCAACAACGCGCAGTCCGCGCTGACGATCTCCAACCCGGATCACCAGGCCACGACGCGTAACCTGCGTATCGATCTTTCCTGGAAGGTCGGCGACCACACCATCACCGGCGGTATCGATAACCTCGATTCGCACGACAAGGATGATGGCGAGACCGCGACCGCCTGGCAGTACGGCTATGGCACCGCATCCAACCCTATCAATGACAGCCCCTACGTGGCTGCGCCGGAAACGGGTGCGGGTGGTGAGACCGGTTACTACGTCAACAAGTACATCTACAGCACGTCCGCGTCGGTTCGCGTGAAGCAGCGCGCCGAGTACCTGGAAGATAGCTGGCAGGTGGACGATCGCTGGCTGGTGAAGGTCGGTATCCGCAACGACCAGTTCACCAACTACAACCCGAACGGCGAAGCCTTCCTGCGCCTGACCAAGCCGCAGTGGGCACCGCGCCTGGGCGCCGCGTGGGACGTGCACGGCGATTCGTCGCTGAAGGTCTATGCGAACGCAGGCCGCTACTACCTCGCCATGCCGGCGTCGGTGGCACTGCGTGCCGCGGCGGGCTCGACGTATACCAACGAGTACTACACCTATACCGGTATTGACTCGAACGGCTACCCGACCGGCCTGACCCAGCTCGCGTCGTCCACCGGTGGCGCGGTCTCGGCCAACAACGAGTACGGCGTCGCGCCGGATGCGAAGACCGTGGCATCGAGCAACATCAAGTCCGAATACCAGGACGAGTACCAGCTCGGCTTCGATCAGCAGATCAACAGCGACTGGGTGTGGGGCATGAAGGGCCAGGTGCGCAAGCTGCGTAACATCCTGGACGATATCTGCGACACCACCACGATCGCCGACAAGGCTGCGTCCCTCGGCTACAACATCGACACGTCGTCGATGAATGGTTGCTACCTGTCCAACCCGGGCCGCAGCAACACGTACCGCATCCCGGATGCGAACGGTGGCTACGATAGCGTCACGGTGTCGGCCGCCGAGTTCGGTATGCCGCAGGCCAAGCGCAGCTACTACGCGCTCGAAACCTACCTCGAGCATCCGTTCGATGGCACGTGGACCGGCAAGATCGATTACCTGTACTCGAAGAGCTACGGCAACACCGAGGGCCAGGTGCGTTCGGATATCGGCCAGACCGACGTCTCGGCGACGGTGGACTGGGACTTCGGCAAGCTGATGGAGTACTCCAACGGCCTGCTCTCGAACGACCGCAAGCACCAGCTGAAGGCCTACGGCTCCTGGCAGGTCGCCCCGGAGTGGATGCTCTCGGGCAACATCCTGATCATGTCGGGTACCCCGAAGACCTGCCTGGGCTACTACGGTGCGGATGAAACCAACCCGGTCGGCTACGGCAGCTACTACCACTACTGCGCTGGCGAGCCTTCGCCCCCGGGTTCGGCCGGCCGCCAGCCGTGGCAGCACATCATCTCGCTCTCGGCGGAATATCGCCCGATGTGGGCCAACCAGAAACTTGCGTTCAATGTGATGGTCTACAACGTATTGAACGAGTCGAAGGCTACGGCGGACTACGTGCGCTACGGCACCACGGCGTCGCCGAACACCAACTACGGCCGCGTCACGTACTACAGCACGCCGCGTTACGCCCGCTTCGGTATCACGTACGACTTCTAAGCACCTGCTTTAACCGCATACCAACAATAAGGCGCCCGAGCCGTGAGGCTCACCTCCCGGGCGCCAAATCTCCCCAGATCGGCCGCTGGCTCTTCCCGACCAGCGGCCCTTTTTTTTACGGGTTCCGCTGCTGCTTCAGCAGGTCGCGGATTTCCTGCAGGACAACTACGTCCGGCGGCGTGGCGGCCGGGGCGTCTTCGTGGCGGGTGAGCTTATTGATCGCCTTGACGACCAGGAAGATCGCGATGGCGACGATGAGGAACTGGATCAGCACGTTGATGAACACGCCGTACTGGATCGCGACTTCCGCCTTCTTCGCCACGGCATCGGCGGGCTTAAGCACCCACTTCCAGTCCGAGAAATCGATACCGCCGATCAGCATGCCGATGGGCGGCATGATGATGTTGTCCACGAGCGACGTCACGATCTTGCCGAAGGCGGCGCCGATCACCACACCTACGGCCAGGTCGATCACGTTGCCGCGCAGGGCGAACTTCTTGAATTCCGCAATCATGCCCATCGAATGCACTCCTCGTTGCGTCGTGTCGAATCAACCAAGCTAACGATCCCGATGTAAGGATCGCGCGAATTCACGAAATGCGGCCTTCAAAGGCCACGATGCCTTCCAGCGTGGCGCGGAACGTATCACCGCGTTGCAAGGCTGATACACCCGCCGGCGTGCCGGTGAAGATGAGGTCGCCTGCTTTCAGCTCGAACAGGGTGGAGAGTGCCGCGAGGATCTCGCCCACGTCCAGCACCATATCGCCCAGGGTGGCGTGCTGGCGTACCTGACCGTTCACTTCCAGCGTGATCTGCGTCGCCGCGGTGGGGTGGGCTTCGCTGGCCGGCACCAGCGCGGAGACGGGGGCGGAATGATCGAAGGCCTTGGCGACATCCCAGGGCGCGCCCTTGGCCTTGGCCTGCGCCTGCAGGTCGCGACGGGTGAGGTCCAGGCCTACGGCATAGCCCCAGACGAGCTTGCTGGCGGCATCCGGCGTAAGGTTGGCACCACCGGCGCCCAGCGCCACGACCATCTCCACTTCGTGGTGCAGGTCGCTGGTGGCGGTCGGGTAGGGCACGTCCGCGCCGTCCGTCACCACGGCATCGGCCGGCTTGGTGAAGAACATGGGGTTCGCCTTGTCGACGCTGGCGCCCATCTCCTTCGCATGGTCCGCGTAATTGCGGCCGATGCAGAAGATGCGGCGGATGGGGAAACGACCGGACTGGCCGGTGACGGGGAGGCTCGGCTGTGCCGGCTGGGGGATGACGGTATTCATGGGCCCAAGCCTAGCAGGTGACACCTGTCACGGCAGATGACTGATGGGTCCAAATGGCGCACGGTCCGCCAGGTTCGCATGATGCTGCACGTAGACCGCCCAGGGGATGCGAGGGGACATGAATTCGAACACGGAACTGCTCCGGCAGCTGAAGATCGACAAGGCACATAAGGAGGCCCCAGGCGGCGGACCGCCGTGGGGGCGGATCGCTACCATCGGTGGCGTCATTGTCCTGCTGTTGGCCGTCGGCGTCGGGGCATGGGGGTTCTTCGCCCGCCGCCCGGTCGATGTGCAGGTGGCAACGGCCGTGGCGCCCAGCACCGCGGCCACGGCCGGGGCCGTGCTCCAGGCCACCGGGTATGTCACCGCGCGCCGCGAGGCCACCGTCTCGGCCCAGATCACCGGTGCATTGACCGAGGTGCTGATCGAGGAGGGCGACCGGGTGGCCAAGGGCCAGGTACTCGCGCGGCTCGATGACAATGCGCTGCGCGCCGGACTGGCTTCGGCGCAGGCGAGCGCACAGGCGGCCCACGCTACGGTGGCGCAGAACGAAGCCCAGCTCGACCAGGCGCTGCGTGACGCCACCCGCCAGGAAGCACTGGTGGGGCGTGGGCTGGTATCGAAGCAGATTGCCGAGCAGACCCGCACCCAGGCGAACACGTACCGGGCCCAGCTCAATACGGCACGTCGCCAGGCGCAGTCCGCGGATGCGCAGGTGGGTGTCGCGCAGGTCAATCTCGATTACACCGTGGTCCGCGCGCCCTTCGATGGTGTGATCACGGACAAGGCCGCGCAGGTGGGCGAGATTGTTTCGCCGCTCTCCGCTGGCGGTGGTTTCACCCGCACGGGCGTGGGCACGATCGTCGACATGGATTCGCTCGAGATCGACGTGGACGTCAACGAGGCCTACATCGGCCGCGTGCAGCCCGCGATGGCCGCGGAAGCCGTGCTCGATGCCTATCCTGACTGGCGCATTCCCGCACACGTGATCGCCATCGTCCCGGCAGCCGATCGCGGCAAGGCCACGGTGAAGGTGCGCGTGGCGCTTGAGCAGAAAGATGCGCGCATCGTGCCGGACATGGGCGTTCGCGTGTCCTTCCTGGAGCGGCGCGGTGAGGCGCACGCGGACGCGCCGAAGGGCGTCATGGTGCCGTCGAGCGCCATCGTGCAGCGCGATGGCCATGACGTCGCCTTCGTGGTTGCCGACGAAAAAGCGCGCCGCCATAGCGTCACGCTCGCACCGCCCGTGAACAACGACATGCGCCTCGTCACCGCAGGCATCAATGCCGGTGACACCGTGATTACCGCGCCCGCCGACACCGTCGTCGATGGCACCCCCGTCCATATCAACCCATCCACGCCCTGACCGGCCCAAGGAGAGCAACAGCATGGCTACCCTGATCGACATCCAGGATCTGTCCAAGGTGTATGAGCGCGGCCGGCAGAAGGTCGAAGTGCTGCACGGCGTGGATCTGAAAATCGAAGAAGGCGACTTCCTTGCCCTGATGGGGCCCTCGGGCTCCGGCAAGACGACCCTGCTCAACCTGATCGGCGGCCTCGATACGCCGACGGGCGGCAGCATCAGCGTGGCCGGCGAGCGTATCGATACGCTGGGTGCCGGGGCACTGGCTCGCTGGCGTGCCGCACACGTGGGCTTTGTGTTCCAGTTCTACAACCTCATGCCGATGCTCACCGCGCAGCGGAACGTGGAGCTGCCCCTGCTGCTCACCAAGCTATCGGGCAAGCAGCGTGCGCAGAACGCCGCGATCGCCTTGCAACTGGTCGGCCTGGCCGACCGTGCCACGCACAAGCCGTCGGAACTCTCGGGCGGCCAGCAGCAGCGCGTCGCCATTGCGCGGGCCATCGTCTCAGACCCCACCTTGCTGGTGTGCGACGAACCCACGGGTGACCTCGATCGCCAGTCCGCGGAAGACATCCTGGGCTTGCTGCGCGAGCTGAACCGCGAACATGGCAAGACCATCGTGATGGTGACCCATGACCCGAAGGCGGCCGACTACGCCAACCACACCCTGCATCTCGACAAGGGCAGCCTTGTCGAGCAGGCCACGGCGTAACGGAGCGGCGCGATGAAATACTTTCATCTCATATGGGCGGCGCTGTTCCGGCGCAAAGCGCGTACGTTCTTCACGCTGATATCGATCCTGGCGGCATTCCTGCTGTTCGGCATGCTGGATGCCACGCGCTCGGCATTCGATTCGGGCGATAGCGTGATTGGCGTCGATCGCCTGATTACCACATCGCGGTATTCCATCATCCAGTCGCTACCCGTCAGCCTTGGCGAGCAGATGAAGGCGATCCCGGGCGTGAAGGACGTGGGAGAGTCGAACTGGTTTGGCGGCATCTACCAGGACCCGAAGAACTTCGTGCTGAGCTTCGCTGTCAGCGATAACTACTTCGATATCTACCACGAGATCCAGCTCGCACCGGAGCAACGCAAGGCATACGAGAACACCCGTACCGGCGCGATCGTCGGTGAAGCCCTGGCCAAGCGTTTTGGCTGGAAAATCGGCGACAAGATCCCGCTGCAGTCCACCATCTTTCCGCAGCGCAATGGTGACAAGACGTGGCCCTTCGATATCGTGGGCATCTACACTGCTGCGCCGGGCGCTGCCAACGGTACCGATCAGCAGTTTTTTTTCCACCACAAGTATTTCGAGGACGCCAACGCGTTCCGCAGCATTGGTACGACGGTGGGTTGGTACAACGTGAGGCTGAACTCGGCCAACGATGCGGACCGCGTGGCCAAGGCGATCGATGCGCTCTCCGCCAACTCCGACCATGAGACCAAAACGCAGACCGAACAGGCGTTCAACGCCTCGTTCGCCAAGCAGATCGGCGATATCGGCCTGATCGTCACCGCCATCATGGGTGCCGTGTTCTTCACGCTGATCCTTCTTACCGGCAACACCATGGCGCAGGCGGTTCGCGAAAGGACCAACGAGCTTGCGGTGCTGAAGACGATCGGATTCTCCAGCCACAGCGTGCTCTACATGGTGCTCGCGGAGAGCGTGCTGCTCCTGGTCATCGGCGGCGTGCTCGGACTGGGCCTTGCCGGTGTGATCGTGCCGATCGTGGCCAAGGGGAGCGGCGGCATGCTCAACCTTCCGCCCGTGGGTACGCAGACCTGGCTGCTTGGTGCCGTGCTGATGCTGGTGATCGGTGCGATCGTCGGTGCATTGCCCGCCTTGCGTGCGATGCGCCTCAATATTGTCGATGCCCTTGCCGGGCGCTGAGGAACGGCCATGAAGACCTTCAAGAAGTTCCTCGGTGGTGTACTGCTGCTCGTGATCGTCGTGGCGTTCCTCGTCGCGTGGACGGCCATCCCGTGGCAGGGTGTCGTGCTGCTGGCGGTGGTCCTGGCCGTGTGGATGGTGGCGACGCGGCGCGGCCGGCAGACCTGGCAGGTGACGCGTGTCGGCTTGTCCACCGTCTCACAGCGCATCGGTTCATCGTCCGTCGTCGTCGTGGGCATCGCCGGCGTCGTGGGCGTGCTGGTGGCCATGCTGGCCATGAGCGAGGGCTTTGCCGAGACACTGCGTGCTTCGGGCAATGACCACACGGCGATCGTGTTGCGCGGCGGCTCGCAGGCTGAACTCAACTCGGTGCTCGATCGCGATAGCGCGAACGTGGTGGTGCAGGCGCCCGGCGTGAAGAAGGGGCCGCAGGGCCGTCCCATTGCCTCGGGTGAACTCGTGGTGGTGGCGAACCTGCCGCGCAAGGGCGATCCGAACAGCGATTCCAACGTGCCCATCCGCGGTGTGAGCGACGATGTGTGGGCCCTGCGCGAGAACGTGAAGATCATCGAAGGCCGCGCGTTCAAGCCGGGCCTGCGTGAACTCATCGTCGGCAAGGGCGCGAAGGGGCAGTTCGAAGGCCTGGATGTCGGCAAATCGTTGCGCCTGGCGGGACAGACCTGGACGATCGTCGGTGTGTTCGATTCGCACGATGCGCTCGACTCCGAACTGTGGGGTGATACGCAGAGCGTCGCATCGGCCTATCGGCGCGGAAGCACCGTCCAGTCGGTCACGGTGCTGCTGGATTCGCCACAGGCTTTCGACACGTTCAAGGCTAGCCTGGCCGCCGATCCGCGCCTGAAGGTCGACGTGAGCACCACGCAGGCCTACTTCAGCAAGCAGTCGGAGGCGCTCACCAAGACGCTGCGCATCGTCGGCATCACGGTAGGCATCATCATGGCGATCGGTGCCGTGTTTGGCGCGTTGAACACCATGTTCGCGGCGATCCAGGCGCGGGCACGTGAGATCGCGACGCTTCGGGCGATCGGTTTCCGCGGCGTGCCCGTGGTCGTCTCGGTGATGCTGGAAACCATGTTGCTCGCGCTACTCGGCGGGGTGATCGGCGCGGGCGTCGTGTGGCTCATCTTCCACAACTACACCGCGTCGACGCTCGGGGCCAATTTCAGCCAGGTGGTGTTCCAGTTCCAGGTGGGGCCCGCCTTGCTCTGGACCGGGCTGAAGTGGGCGCTCGCGATCGGTTTCATCGGCGGCCTGTTCCCCGCGCTGCGGGCAGCGCGGGTGCCGGTCACCACGGCGTTGCGCGAGCTCTGATGGCTGATCAGGGCGGTGCCGGAACGCCGGCATCGCCCGCGGGCGGTTCCTTGCAGCGATGCGCTTGCGTCAACCAGCTTCCGCCGCGGTCGACGCACGCGTCGTAGTCTGCGAAATCGGTCAGCGGCGCGTAGAACACCGCGTCGTCGTCGCGGAATGGCTGGCACGAAGCCAGCGCTGCGATGCCGAGGCAGAGCAGCGTGGCCAGGCGGGCGCCACAGCGGCGCCAGCATTGCGAACGAAGGGTATGCGTCAGGCCGTCCATGGGCTCTCCTGCGGGGTCAGCAGGAAAGCCTAGGTGCGGTCACTGGCTACGAACATAAGACGATTCTGAAAAAACGTCGCCAACCCCGTTATTGCGACACAGGTCACATCGCGGGGCTACGCCTTGCGCGTGCGCATCATCGTGATGATGCCCACGCCGACCAGGATGATCGCCATCCCGGCGAGATCGAACGGGCCGACATGTTCACCCGCCAGCGCCACACCAAACAGTACGGCGACGGGTGGGTTGACGTAGGCATAGCTCGTGGCGAGTGCCGGGCGCACGGTCTTCAGTACGTACAGGTAGGCGCTGAAGGCGATCAGTGAGCCGAACACCACGAGATAGAGCAGCGCGGCGGTGGAGGATGCCTGGGGGTGGGCCGGCAGGCGCTCGCCGTGAAGCAGCGCAAGGATGCCCAGGGAGACGCTGGCGCAAAGCATCTGTGCGGCGGTATTCATCGGGCCCTTCGGCATGTCCTGCCGCTTCGACCACACGGAGCCGAAGGCCCAGCATGATGCGGCCACGATGAGCGCGATCGCGCCCAGCGGCGAACCGGAAAGGCCCGCGCCGAGATTCAGCACGATAACGCCGATGAAACCCAGCACCAGGCCCGCCGATTCCGCGCGCGAGGGCCACTCGCCGTACATGCCACCGAACACCGCCGCGAACAACGGCATGCTGGCGACTGCCACGGCAGCGATACCCGAGCTCACCGACTGCTCGGCGTAGCAGACCAGCCCGTTACCACCGGCGAGCAGCAAGGTGCCCACGATAGCGGCGTTGCGCCACTGCCTTGCCGTGGGCAACGCCGCGCCGCGCAGGCGCAGCCAGCTAAACAGCAGCACGCCGGCGATCGCGAAGCGCAGGGCCGCCAGCAGGAACGGCGGATAGCTCACCAGTGCGTAGCGGATACCCAGGTAGGTGGAGCCCCAGATCACGTAAAGCGCGAACAGCGAGAGCGGCACGAGCCAGCGGGTATCGGCGCCATTCGTGGCGGGGGTAGCAGGACAGGCAGCGTCGGACATGGCAGGGCAGACCAGGGTGGGGGCGCCGCGGGGAGAGGGCGCCAGCGAGCAACGATATCGCCGTTGTGCGGGCGCCGGTAGCGAATCCTTCGCGGGTCAGCCTTGAACGGCGTTCACGGCGCGCTCGGTGGCCAGCAGCTGGCGCTTGATCTCCATGCCCCAACGCCAGCCGCCCAGGCTGCCGTCTTCGCGGATGATCCGATGGCACGGCACCAGCAGGGCGAGCTTGTTGCTGCCGCAGGCCCGGCCGATGGCCCGTGCGGCCTTGGGCACGCCCAGCGCGGCAGCGAGTTCGCCATAGCTCAGGGTTTCGCCGCGTGGGATGCGGGTGAGCGCCTCCCAGACACGCCACTGGAACGCCGTCGCCGCCACATCCAGCGGCGGCATGGCCGGCGCATCGCGATCACTCCAGCCCAGTTCATGCGCGACCCGGGCAATGACGGCATCGAGCCATTCCTCGCGGCCGGCATCGACGCGCTCACGGGAGGCGAGCGGGAATTCATCGGCCAGGCGCGCTTCCAGTTCGGCATCGTCGTGGCCCAGCGTCACCGAGCAGATACCACGGGCGGTGGTGGCGACGAGCATCTGGCCCAGGGGCGTGGGTGTCGTGGTGTAGCGGATGGCGGCACCTGCGCCACCGGCGCGATAGCTCGCCGGGGTCATGCCCAGGCGGCGGTCGCTTTCTTCGTACACGCGACTGCCCGAGCCGAAACCGGCGTCGTACACCGCATCGGTGACCGCCGCGCCGCTGCGCAGCGCTTCGCGCAATTGGCCAAAGCGGCGTGCGCGGGCGTATTCCGCCGGACTGACGCCGTAGCGGCGTCGGAAGACGCGTTGCAGGTGGGTGGGACTGAGGCCCGCGATCGCAGCCAGGCTCGCCAGATCGGCCGGCGCGTCGTCCTGTTCGAGGGCGAGGCGCACGCGTTCCAGGGCATCGTCGGTGCGGGTAGGCATGGTGAGGGCGAGACAGTTCATGGTGGCCTCCTTCATGGGAGACCAGCGTAAGGCGACCGCCCACCCCAAACCATCCGAACCTTGCGCCACCCCACACATGTAGGAGCCCACCCTGTGGGCGACGCCTTTCGCGAGGCGCAACAGCCCCTAAGGCAGCTCAGTGGTGATGAACCGGCCGCCCCTGCTGGATCACCGTGAACTCACCTTCGAGCACATTGGGATCCTGGGAACGGGCCTGGCCCTGGGCCTGCTGGGGCTCGGCGGTGCCATGGGCACGGGCGGTAGCGAGCTTCCACTGGCGCACGGCGAGGAACACCAGGCCGCCGGCGACCAGAACGCCGAGCACGACCACGCCGAAGACCAGCAGCACACCGAGCACAGCCAGGCCTGCCACGATGGACAGGGCACGGACCAGCGGGTTACGCGAGCGGCGGATGGGCGGGAAGACGAAGCGCATGGGTTAAAAATCCGTATGGCACAATGACATGCATCTGAGCCTCTTTACCTTGGGGCATCCGACCCTCATAGACAAGTGCCATGACGCCCACCACCGAAACCGCCCCCCTCTGCCAGCTCGATGAGATTCCCGATGGCCATGCCATCGAAGTGGAGGCCATGGTCGCCGGCGAGCCGGAATCGCTCCTGGTCTACCGGAATGGCGACGAGGTGAGTGCCTTTCTCAACGTGTGCCCCCATGCGGGCCGCCGGCTGGACTACGCCCCGGGCCGCTTCCTGGTCCGTAACGGCCTGATCATCTGCGCCGCCCACGGCGCCACCTTCACGGCCGGCGATGGCCACTGCCAGACCGGCCCCTGCAAGGGCGACCGCCTGCGCGCGGTGCCAGTAGCCGTCACCCACGGCACCGTCCACCTAACCTGAGAATCCTCGTAGGAGCCCACCCTGTGGGCGACGCCTTTCGCGATAACGCCACAGGGTCTTGGGGGTCTCTCGCGCAAAGATGTCGCCCACAGGGTGGGCTCCTACCGTTAGCGGTACATCAGGTTGATGGTGACCAGGGTCACGATCAGCATCACCACCGTCAGCGGGATGCCTGCGCGCAGGAAATCCTTCGCGCGGTAGCCACCGGGGCCGGCCACCATCATCAGGGCCGGGTGGCCGGACGAGAGCAGGAAGGTATTCGACGAGGACACGGCCACGATCAGCGCATAGGCCGAGGGGTTGCCGCCGGTGGTCACCGCCACGCTGATCGCGATCGGCACCATCATGACCGTGGCGCCCACGTTCGACATGACCTGCGAGAACAGCAGCGTGAGCACGGCGATCGACAACTGCAGGGTCCACTGCGGCGCATGGCCCAGCACCGCCAGCACTTCCTGCGCGATCCAGCTGGCCGTGCCCGTGGAGTCCATCGACCAGCCCAGCGGGATCAGGCAGGCGGTGACGAAGATGGTTTTCCAGTTGATGGCCTTGTAGGCCTCGTCCATGTTCAGCACGCCGGTGAGCAGCATGCCCACCGCGCCCGTCATCATGGCCACCGACAGATCCAGGTGGGTGAACAGGGCAAGGCACTTGGCCAGCACGAAGAAGCCGACGGCCTGCCAGATCTTGCCGGGGCGCTGTTCTTCCTTGGGGATATCGGTGACCACGACGATATCGCGGTCTTCCTCGGCCAGCATGAGGTCGCGCCACTTGCTGTGCAACACGAGGGTATCGCCCGCGCGCAGGGTCACCGCGCGCACATCCTCGCGGAACACCTCATCGCCGCGGTTCACCGCCAGCACCGAGATGCCGAAGCGCTTGCGCAGGCGCAGCTCGCCCACGCTCTGCTTGATGAAGCGCGAACTCGGCGGCACCACGGCCTCGGAAATACCGGCCCGGGTGGTGTTGAACTGCTCGCCCAGCTGGCGCATGCGCCACGACACCCGGCACAGCTGGTTGTTGGCGAACGCGTTGATCGCATCCTTCGGCGCCAGCACGCCCAGCACCGTGCCCACCCAGATCATCTGGTCGGAGGGCGGGGCCACGCGGCTCTCATTGCCGTTCTTGATCGCCAGGATGAGCGGCGCGCCATGCAGCTGTTCCACCTCGCCAATGCTCATGCCCACCAGCGGGCTCTCGGCGGTGACCGTGAGCTCGGCGGTTTCACCCGCGATGCCATACGTATCGGCGAAGTAGCTCTCGGTACGGCCCGGGGTCACCTTCAGGCGTTCGTCTTCGCGCTCGGGCAGGAGCTTCTTCGAGAACAGCCAGAAGAAGGCGATGCCGAGGAGGGCGAGGATCAGGCCGACCGGGGTGACGCTGAAAAGGCCGAACTTCGGGATGGTGTGGGCGCCTGGGGGCAGGTTGCTGTTGGCGCTGGCGATCAGGTCGTTGAGGACGATCAGCGGCGAGTTCGCGATGAGCGTGGTGTTGGTGGCCGTGAGGATGCAGAAGGCCATGGGCAGCAGCAGCCGCGACATGGGGACGCCGGTACGCGCGGAGAGGCGCGAGGTCACCGGGATCATCAGGGCCGCCAGGGCCTGGCTGGGGATCACCGCGCTGAACAGGCTGGTGACGCTGTTCACCACCACGCCCAGGCGCGATTCCATGCCACGCGCCATGCGCATGACGAAGGATGCCGTGAGGTTGAGCACGCCCGCGCGGTCGAGGCCCGCGCCCATGATCATGATGGCGATGATCGCGATGACGGCGTTACCGGCGAAGCCGTTGAACACCTGTTCGCCGGGGATCAGGCCGGTAAGGCCGATGGTGACCACCACCAGCAGGGCCACCATATCCGCCCGGATCCACTCCAGCACGAGCATGAGCATGGTGAAGCCCACCAGGCCCAGCACAAGGATCATTTCAGGCGTGAGTGTGAGTGCCACTAGCCGGCAGTCCCGTTCCGGTCGATGGGGGCATGCGGTGGCATTGGCGCGCCAGGCTGCTGTCGATGGCGGACGAGTATACGCGCTAGGGGTGGCTAGAGGCTGAAGCAAACCAGCATTTCTGCCCAGCAAGCTGCCCCCGTCACCGTAGGAGCCCACCCTGTGGGCGACATCTTTCGTGATAGCGCTACGGGCCTGTAGCTCTTTCGCGAACGGCGTCGCCCACAGGGTGGGCTCCTACGGGGGGCGGTGTGTTAGCGGCTGAGGTTGGAGATGGCCAGGTCCACGATGCTATCGCCGCGCCCGCTCATCACGGCCTTCAACGCATAGAGGCTGAAGCCCTTCACCTGCTCACCGCTGATCTTCGGCGGCATGGAAAGCTCGAGACGGTTGCTCACCACATCAAGCAAGGCAGGCCCCTCATGCGAGAGCACCTCGGCGATGGCCGCCGGCAGGTCCGAGGCCCTGGCGACCCGGCGCCCATGGATGCCCATGGCGTTCGCCATCGCGGCGAAATCCGGGTTCTGCAGTTCGACGCCGGTTTCGATGAAGCCGCCGGCTTTCATCTCCAGTTCCACGAAGCCCAGCGTTCCGTTATTCAGCACGATGATCTTTACCGGCAGCTTCTCCTGGGCCAGGGTGATGAAATCGCCCATGAGCATGGCGAAGCCGCCATCGCCCGACAGCGAAATCACCTGGCGCTTGGGGAAGGCGGCCTGGATGCCGATGGCCTGCGGCATGGCATTGGCCATGGAGCCGTGCACGAAGGAGCCGACGAGCCGACGCTTGCCATTCATCTTTAGGTAGCGGGCGGCCCAGATCGTCGGCGTGCCCACATCGCAGGTGAACACGGCATCTTCCTCAGCCAGCTCGCTCACCAGGTGGCTCACCTGCTGCGGATGGATGAGCTCATGGCCCGGCTTGATCTCGGCCAGCTCATCCAGGCCCTCGCGAGCACGGGCGTAGTGGGATAGGCAGCGGTCGAGGTGGCCACGCACGCGCTTGGGCTCGATGCGCGGTAGCAGGGCACGCAGCGTTTCGCCCACGTCGCCGACCACGCCCAGGTCCACGCGGCAGCGACGGCCGATGTTGCCCGGGCGGATATCGACCTGCGCGATCTTCGCCTCTTCCGGGTAGAACTGGCGGTAGGGGAAATCGGTGCCGAGCATCAGCAGCGTGTCGCAATCTTCCATCGCGTGGTAACCGGAGCTGAAACCGATCAGCCCCGTCATGCCCACGTCGAAGGGATTGTCGTACTCCACGTATTCCTTGCCGCCGAGCGCGTGGACGATCGGGGATTTCAGCGCATCGGCGAGAGCAATCAGTTCGCTATGCGCGCCGGCGGTGCCGCGGCCGCAGAGCAGGGTGATGCGCTTGCCCGCGTTGAGCAGCGCCGCCAATGCATCGAGCTCGCGCTCGCCGGGGATCACCTTGGGCGCGGGCGGCAGCAGGCCAGCTGCTGGCGTCACCTTCTTCGTCAGTGCCTTGCGCATGGCCACGTCACCCGGGATCACCACCACGGCCACGCCGCGCTGGCCCACCGCGGCACGGATCGCCGAATCGAGTACGTAGGGCATCTGCGCCGGGTCGGAGACCATTTCGCAGTACACGCTGCACTCGCGGAACAGTTCGACGGGATGCGTTTCCTGGAAGTAGCCGCTGCCGATTTCCGCGCTGGGGATGTGCGCGGCAATGGCCAGCACCGGTGTGCGGGTGCGCTGGCAGTCGAACAGGCCGTTGATCAGGTGCAGGTTGCCGGGGCCGCAGCTGCCCGCGCATACCGCAAGCTCGCCGGTGAGCTGGGCCTCGCCGCCAGCGGCGAACGCGGCGGCTTCTTCGTGGCGCATGTGCACCCAATCGATGCGGTTGCGCTCGCGCAGGGAATCCGTGATGGCGTTGAGGCTATCGCCAACCACGCCATAGATACGGCGAATGCCGGCCTCTTCCAGGGTTTCTGCGAACAGGTCGGCCAGGGTGGAAATGGACATGCGGGGCTCCGTGGGGACACGAAAGCCCAAGTGTGCCTATTCCGGGGTCTACGGCTTGTCTAACCGTGCCATTCGTAGAGGAAATCCCAGACACCATGGCCAAGACGCAGGCCGCGGCGTTCGAAATGGGTTTCGATGCGCCATGCCGGGCGCTCGGCGGTTTCGCCTGGACCCACGCGGTTACGCCAGCCCGGGGCGGCTTCCATCACTTCGCGCATGTGCTCGGCATAGGCCTCCCAATCGGTGGCCAGGTGGAGCAGGCCGCCCGGTGCCATACGCGAGGCCAGCAAGGCCACGAAGGCCGGCTGCACGATACGGCGCTTGTTGTGGCGCTTCTTGTGCCACGGGTCCGGGAACCAGATGCGCACCTCGGAAAGACTGCCCGGCGGGATCTCGTTTTCCAGCACTTCGACGGCATCGTGCTTGTAGATGCGCACGTTGCTGGCATCGCGTGCGGCCAACGCGTTCATCAGCCGGCCCACGCCCGGGCCATGCACTTCCACGCCGATGTAATCGCGGGCCAGGTCGTGCTCCGACGCCCAGGCCAGGGCCTCGCCGTTGCCGAAGCCGATCTCGAGCACGCGCGGTGCCTCGCGGCCGAAGGTGGCATTGAGGTCGCGGTTCGTGGCCGCGTAGTCCAGGCCGAAGCGCGCCCAGTGGTCATCGAAGGCGCGCTGCTGGGCCGGGGTCATGCGGCCCTCGCGCAGCACGAAGCTGCGGATGCGGCGCTGGAACGGGCCTTCGCCCGGGGTGTCGTCGTCGTGCGTCATGCGGTTTAACCTACCAATCCTTCCACGGGGCTCGAAGCCGAGGCAAAACGCTTGCGCGGGATACGGCCCGCGCGGAACGCGGCGCGCCCGGCTTCCACGGCCAGCTTCATCGCGTGCGCCATCAACACCGGATCCTTCGCACCGGCGATGGCGGTGTTCATGAGCACGCCATGGCAGCCCAGTTCCATCGCGATCGCGGCATCCGAGGCGGTGCCGACGCCGGCATCGACGATGACCGGCACCTTGGCGTTCTCGACGATCTCGAGCAGGTTGTAACGGTTCTGGATGCCCAGGCCCGAGCCAATCGGCGCGGCCAGCGGCATGATCGCGGCGCAGCCGATCTCTTCGAGGCGGCGGGCCAGGATCGGGTCATCGGAGGTGTAGACCATGACGTCGAAGCCATCGGCCACGAGCTTTTCTGCCGCGGTGAGCGTCTGCACCACATCCGGGTAGAGCGTGCGCTCATCGCCGAGCACTTCGAGCTTCACCAGGTTGTGGCCATCGAGCAGCTCGCGCGCCAGGCGGCAGGTGCGCACGGCGTCGTCGGCCGTGTAGCAGCCCGCGGTGTTCGGCAGCAGGGTGAATCGATCGGGCGGCAGCGCATCCAGCAGGTTCGGCTGGCTGGCATCCTGGCCGATGTTCACGCGGCGGATGGCGAGGGTGACGATCTGCGCGCCCGCGGCCTCGGTGGCGCGGCGGGTCTCGTCGAAATCCTTGTACTTGCCGGTGCCGGTCAGCAGGCGCGAATGGAACGTGCGGCCAGCGATAACGAGCGCATCATCACCAGCGGGGGAAAAGTGGTTCATGCGGGGTCTTCCGTCGAGGGGCGCGGCTTAGCCGCCACCGATGGCATGGACGATCTCCACCTTGTCGCCCTCGGCGAGCAGGTGGGTGGGGTGTGCGCTACGCGGCACGATCTCGAGGTTCACCTCCACCGCCACCCGCTTGCCGGCATAGCCAGCGGCGTCGAGCAGGGTGGTCACCGAGGTGCCGGGCGCGCAATCGCGCGCTTCGCCGTTAAGAGTGATCTGCATTCGCCCATTGTAGCCGGTGGGGGCGCTGGCGGGCCGGCCGGTCGGGCCTGTCGCGATCGCTTATCGGCGGGGGGCTTGGCGGCCTAGCGGCTGCGGGTTGGCACGCTGGCGCCGCGGGGGATCTGTGGCGGTGGGCCGGAGCCCGGCTGCTGGTAGAGCGGTACGCTGCTTTGGCCAGCGCCGGGGTTGTAGGCGCGCGGCGGGGGCTCGTTGATGCTCGGACGGGGGCCGTTGGGGTTGTTGAACCCGTTGTTCCAGCCGCCGTTGCCGCCGCCGTGATCGTGGTCGTGGCGGCCGTTGTTGTCCTGAACCGGGGCGACGTTGAAGCGGGTGTAGTCGCGGTTCGGGTTGGATTTGCCGCCCACGACCACCGTGTTGCCCGGATTGGGGCGGTTGTCGTGGCCCTGGCCGCCGTGGTCGTGATCGTGGTCGCCGTCGTGCCAGCCGCCGCCGGGGCGGTCGTGGCCGCGATCGGGGTAGCCGTTGCCGGGGTAGTTTCCACCCGGGTAGCCGCCGCCGTAGGGCGGGGCGCCGACGTAGTAGCCGCCATCGACATAGTCGCCGCCCTGGCTGCTCGACGACTCGTAGCTGCCGGTGTTCACCTGACCGCCGACATAGAGCCTCGCCGGCGTGGGCAGGGTGCCGGTGCTCACCGTCTCCTGGCGCTCCGGGGCCCCCGGCCCTGAGATGTAACTCACACCCGGCTTCGGCATGTTGGCCGTGGAAACCGTTCGCGACTGCGCCAGCGCCGAAACGGCACTGAGCGAAAGCACGACAGCTAGCGACAACGTGGCAAAGCGCATGGCGGCGGTCCTCGTAAGAATTCCCCGACACGATTATGCGCCGCAGCCCGACCGCCCGTGTGTAGCGGATCCGGCCCGTTCAGGCAGCCGCCACCTTTCCCCTGGCCGCCATGTCGTTTAACATCCGTGGCCTGACGCGGGTGTAGCTCAATGGTAGAGCTGTAGCTTCCCAAGCTACTGACGAGGGTTCGATTCCCTTCACCCGCTCCAGTCAGCAACCCGCCTTCATAGCTGCCAAGTAGTGCTGGGTCCGCGCGCAAATCATTGATATAGAGACGTAAAGGGCTGTGGCCCGAATGTCCGGAGCGCGCCGATGAAGTCACCTAGCCTCAAAGACAAAGCCTCCTACTACGCCAGGGTTCGCGAGACCAACTACGCGAACAGCCTTCGTCTGGAGGGCTTTTCCGTGCTGCCTAAAATGAGCGGGAAGAGTGCTCCTGCCGCGTTGACGTCGAAGAAGGCTGGCCGGAATCCGGTGTGACGAACGACAAGTACGGCGTCGCCGACGATTCGTATTGCTACCCAGGTACCAGCGTACTCATATCATGAGATCGGCTGGAGTAGTGTCGATCCGGACGAGTGGGGCGCGGCGAACGTTGCGGCTTACGAAGTCGACTGCACCTTGCTTGAAGGCATCTTCAATTCGATGCATCGGTGCCGCGATCCCAATGGAGTAATCGAGGATGTCGTTGTTCACGTCCTAGATACCGGTGTCATAGCGTTTGTCGATGATATAGCGGCTGGCGGACGTGAGTGGCGGTTCCAACTTGCTGCCAAATACAGACGGGAATAGTTTCGGCCGTCAGCCGAGCCCGTGGTTCTCGACCTGAATCAGCGCGCGTGGTATCAACCATCGTGGCGTCGGTTTTCGTAAGTGCCGGCGTGCCCTCGCGCTACGGCTTGGCCGTGCTGGGGATAGGCACGGCACAGTTCGCCGAAGCAGTGGCCGTGATCTTCAGGGGGTGTAGTTCGACATAGATGCCCAGCCTGCACGGTGTGCCGGGCGCTTGCTCAGTTCGAGGCTAAGGTCGGCGTGCCCATCTATCGTGCCTGCCGCTTTAACGGTCATTGCGGGTCGTCCAGAGAGCCAAGAGGAAGGCGTCATGATACGAACCAACTACGTTCTGGTGGATTATGAAAACGTCCAGCCGAAATCCCTCACTGCGCTCGTGGGCGACCATCCGTTCAAGGTGCTCCTATTTGTCGGGGCGAGTCAGGCGAAGGTGACGTTTGAGGTGGCTGAGTCCATGCAGGCACTCGGTGCCAATGCCAGCTACGTCAAAATTAGTGGCAATGGGTCGAATGCCCTGGATTTCCACGTGGCCTACTACATCGGTCGGATTTCTTGCGAGGACCCAACAGCGTTCTTCCACATCATCTCGAAGGACGCGGGCTTTGACCCTCTCATTGCCCACCTCAAATCAAAGAAGATTCTGGCGGCCCGCCACAAAGACGTCACTGACATCCCGCTGCTGAAGGCCGCAAATTCAAAGACCCTCGCTGAGAAGGTCGACGTCGTCCTGGCAAACCTGCGACAGCGGGGCGCTTCCCGTCCGCGCACGGTCAAGACCCTCTCCAGCACCATCGGGTCCCTGTTTCAGAAGCAGCTTGTGGAGGGGGACATCAAGGCGATTTTGGCCGAACTGGCAAAGGCTGGTCACGCGGCCATGGATGGAACCAAGGTGAGCTACACGCTTTAAAAGATTAAGCGGTCAATTCATGCCAGCATTCAACACCTATCGATATCGCTGCCATTTCCCCGCCTCTCTTTTCTGCATCTCCGTTGCCCTATTTAATCGCTGGTATGAGGCCGATAATATCGGTCTTCTGAATTCCTGCCACCCGGCGCTGGCGGTTGGCACGAGCCCAGCCGAACACGCAGAAGGGTGGGGCGTCAAAATCAACACTGTCCGGAGCCAAGTCCGGGCGCTCCTGGAGAAGTCGGGACACCAGAACCTGCGGGCACTCGTTACACATTCGAAAAATGGGAACGCATGAAGGACGCAAACCAGAAGACTGACGGCTCAGAGAGGCTGACCGGAGATTTCATCAGCGTTATCGAAGGATTCCGAGCATACAACCCGCTGGCGAACGCCATTCCTAGTGAGAGGCACACTGCCATCGCCATCTTCCTCTCCCTTGGCTTGATGGTGACCGGTGCGAGTCTTGTCGCAGCTTGCGGAATTGAAGCATCGATGACGGGCTACTCCGATTGGTTCTGGAGTGAGGCGGCCGATGTCATTGCAGACTGGACAATCGGTCTCTGTGCGGTGCCTTTTCTTGCCTATCCCATGCTCTTCGTTACTCGGTTCGGCAAGCGCGACGCAGACCGCGCCCGGCACATCGGAGGTGAGTACATTCACAGAAGTCGTCAGGTGGACGCACTGCTCACGGCTCCTCTTCCCATTCTTCGGTCTCTCGACCGGTTTTATGAACAGAGGTCTCCTGGTGTCCTCGGCTTCATGAGTTCATTGGTTGGAAGTGGCGTGACCACCCTGGCGACACTGGGTGCGGTTTCAGGCATTGCCAAGCTGTTGTGGGATGCGAGACCGGATGGTCGTCCAGCAGGGACATTGGCGGTCATTTTGGTTTCGATGGTGGCATTCCTTGCCCTCGTAGCGACGCTCAGTCGGCATTCTCTGAACCGGGCAGCCTACCGCCGGTCGGTGGTCGCTGAAGCTCTCGCAGTGAAGGAGGCTACGGCAGCGCCCGAGGGGTAACCATAAGCGACACTAGCCTTCTTTTGAGTGTCACGGATGCTGCCCCTCGGGTTGAATGGCGAGCCGTCGACAAATCGGCCGGGCACATTGCTGCCGGTCCTCAGTCACTCATATCGTCGCCCAGTTCATGAGGGCCTCCTCGCGGCTATCCATACGATCCAGAGGCGCTGTTACTGAAACATGCTGCGCGCCATAGAACTCCATGTTGATGTTCACCGTCCCAGGTTTCTCGATGACTTGGTAGGCGAAGATGCCAGGGTGACCACCATGCTTCTTATACATAGCAAAGTCTGAGAATGTCCGACGACGCACCGTGGCGACAGCGTGTGCAAAATCCGGGTCGACCATTTTGTTAAAGGGGATGAATAGGGGAACAGCAAACAGTTCCCCGGAAAGTTTCTGCCGTCCTCCGTGATGGTGGAAATAAAGCGCCCTTGCCATCTTCCTGAGAGATGTCGACAGGAGTTCCGTGTCGAGAGAAAACGTGCCTTCGAGTCAGCTTCGAGCGCTCATGAATTTACCCGATACAATCATCGGCAGCTTCCGCAACAGCGGTGCTTGTCTGGCATCTTATAAGGGGAACGGAGATGGCTGATTCTGTCGTGAGGCCCTACAAAGCGATCGTCTGGACATCGGAACCTGACGCTGTCGGAGTGCGTCGCGAAATTCTCGCAACAAGTCTCGACGACGCAAATGCTCAACTGGTCGCCGAGTTCGGCGAGGACTGCACGATGACGCTGTGGAACGAGGAGGACGCGGAGCGGCCGCGTTGAGGTCGTCGTGCCATGTCGGGCATGCTGACTTGTCAGCCGTTCTTATTGCTACGCGGCACGCGCGGCTTTCCCTCGTGCACATCTGGAGGCGGTGCCGTGGTTGGGCAACTGCGCCGCGATGCCGGGTATTGCTATCCAAGTACCAATGCGCTCATTGAACCTTCTCGATCTTCGCGACGAGTCGCCGCTTCACGACGCGGATTATCGTTGAAGAGAACGCGACGGCTTCAGCCCGTCTCGGTAACGAGCACGTCTCCCACGCAACGTGTGTCCTCGTCGGCGGTGTGGTGGCGGAGCGCCCAGAGTTGACGGGCTGCGCCGGTTCGCCCAGGCGGATAGGTGACCCGGAGGGCGCGGTGGTCGCCCAGTCGATAGAACTCCAAGGTGGTTGTTGACGTTCGCGGCGAAGTAGCGACGAAACCGGCATGTAGTAGGTCCGCCCGCATTCGCTCGGGCGCGACGCATTCGATGTCGCGAACGAAGATCTGCAGCGTGCTCTCGTGCCGGCCTGCCTGGCCCTTGCGGAGGGACGGCGTGTACGTGAGCTGCACGCTCGAAGGGCCTTTGTCGCCTTCCTGCCCTTCGATCCATGCGTGGTAATCGTCCGCGCTACCTCCCTTGCGGGTCATGGTTACGCCGAGCGCGCGTTCGACCGTGCCGGCCTCGATGGGCCCGGACGGTGAGCCGAGAAGGCGAAGCACGCCGTTCCAATCGGGATGCGGCGCTTTCGCCGGTGCGGAGGCCGCCAGCCCAATGGTCGGCATGAGCAGATAGGTAAGCGCCTGTAGCCCCCGTAACGCCATCCTGCGTTTTTCCATGGTTCTCTCGCGCTCCTATGCCAATTGATCAACCCCTCCGAAGGAAGAGGAAGTCCTCGATTCCGAGATTATTGCCGCATTAGGAATGCCTTCGCCGTCGCTCCGTGTCAAGTTCCGCGGCGAGCGAAGCGTCTGATCAGAAGCTCGCATGCAGATTGACGAATGCGCTGCGCGGTTCGCCGACGAAGCCGCCAGCGCCGTTGGCGGCGATGATGTAGCGGCGGTCGGTGACATTGTGCACATTGACGTCGATTCCCCAGCCGGGTTGGTCGAAGCCGACCAGCATGTTGACCACGGCGAACGACGGAATCGAATTGGCGTTGGTGATATCGCTATAGGTCTTGTCCTGGTAGTTCACGCCAGCGCCCACGCGAAACCCGGGCACGTCGGCGATGCGGAAGCTATAGGTGGTCCATAGGTTTGCCAACACGTCGGGTGCGCCTTGCGGGCGGTGGCCCACCGAAGCGATGCCCTGCGGGTTGTCGGTGATGTAGGCGTTCTGGTGCGTGACGTTGGCCAGCAGGTGCCATTGCTCCGTTACCGCCACGTCGGCGGACGCTTCCTCGCCCCGGGTTTTCTGGCTGTCGAACACGACCGCTTCCACGCCGTCGAGTGTGGTGGCCGTGGCGACATGATCCCGCTTCACATCAAACGTGGCCACGTTCAGCACCACGCGATCGTCGAGCCAGGCGAACTTGATGCCAGCTTCGTATTGCAGGGCGGATTCGGGTTCGCCCACACCGTTCTGCGTGTTCTCCGAATTGAAGTTGGTCAGGTGGCTGCGGGAGATGCCGACGTAGGGCGACATCCACGGAAGCAGCTTGTAAAGCGCGCCAATATTCCAGCTCACCGGCGCGTCGTGGCGGGCGTCTTCGACACCGGCAAGCAACGGGCGCGCATCCGTGCCGAAGCGGCCGGGCACGGTGATCAGCGGCGTGAGCGAGGTATGCCACCAGTCCTGGCGCACGCCTGCACGCACCTTCAGCGCATCGGTGACGTCGATCTGGTCGGTAGCGTACGCACTGTAATAGCGGGCACCGAGACGGTCGTCGTCGCACGAATGTTTGGCGTCACAGAGGAAATGCACCTGGTCGAGCGAGCTCTCGGGCGGCACCGGCGAGAACGCGTCGGGAATGTTGGGCAGGTCGGCCGTCTGCCGGTTCGACGAAAGCTTCTGCTGCTGGTATTCGAAACCGGTCAGCAAGGTGTGGTGCACCGAGCCCGTGTTGAAACGCCACACGGGCTCAAACTGGTAATCGATGCTGCGGTCTTTGTCGTCCTGCTCGCGAAGCTGTCGATTCACCACCTGGCCGTCGGTGACCTTGGTGCTCGAGCTGTCGCCGTTGACCACGGCATCGAGCGTTCGATGCAGGAACGAAAAACGGTTGTTGATCGTGAGAAGATCGCTCACGGTCCACTGGTCGGACAAAGTGGTGCGGAAGAAATCCGAATGAGCGTCTGCGAATGGCGACGAGTACTTCGCGTTGCGTGACACGTCGCGGATCGGCGTGCCGTTGAAGTAGATCAGGCCGTAGGAATCCGGTGACTCGTGGATATGGCGAAGGTCGAAGGCAAGATCGGTCACGTGGTTACCCCACTGCCAACGGAACGCGGGCCGCACCTCCCGACTGCGTCCGGAGAGCTTGCGAAAGCCATCGGTATGCGACGCGGTCGCGTCGATGCGGTAATCCAGCCCATTCACTCCGGTCGGGCCGGTGATGTAGGCGCTGCCATTGAGCGCGCCATACGTGCCTGCCTGCAGGCTGCCGCCGTAATGCAAAATGGATGATGGCGTGTAATGCACGACGTTGATCGTGCCTCCCGGCGGCCCGCTGCCGAACAAAGCGGAGCCCGGGCCTTCGAGAATCTCGATGCGTTCGACGCCATTGAGCGAATGAGAAAGGCCGCTCAACTGGTCGCCATCGGAAAAGCCGTCGCTGTAGACCTGCGCGTTCAGGCCGCGGATCAGAAAGTGATCGTAGTAACCCTTCGAATCCTGGCCACCGGAATTTACGCCGCTGGCATTCGATACCGCGTCGCGCAACATCGTCGCGCCCTGTTCGGAAAGCAGGGCGCGAGGAATCACCTGTACGCTGGCGGGAAGGTCTTCAAGCTTCGTATCGGTCTTGCCCAGCGAAGGCTTCTGATCCGGGCCATTCACGCGGTCGCTTTCGCTGACGGTCGACACACCGTGCACAGCCACGGGAGCGAGGTTCACGGTGTCTTGGGCGCTCGCGCCCGTACTGGCGAGCGCCACGAACAGGGCGAAAGAAATGGGGTTTCGCCTGATACGTTCTTGCGGCATTTGGCATTCCTTGAGTCGGCAGGAGGGCACGCGAAGCTGATGGAAATGCGAATGACTAGCATTCAGTCAGCGCGTGAGTCCCGCATCCGGAAAGCCGGGTTTAGTCCGTCCGATGAAGAATTGTTTAAGTGGCCGCCTCGCCGATGGAGCTGCCATCGGCGACGAAGGGTGGGTCCTCGGAGCGGAAGAACGTGACGGCGAGGCCATTTCCTTAGCGGTGCCAGGCAGAAAGGGCGCCCAAGGCCCGGTGTGACGAATGGCCCGTGTCGCCCGTGCCACTCAGGGGTAGCGTCAGCACACAAGCACGGAGGGGCCGTGCAGCCAAGGATCGACTCATGAAGCATCGTGCGCTCGTCGTACTGCTGGCGTTGCTGCCGGCGGCTCAGGTGTTGGCTAACGACGCACTCCTGGATGAGGCGCTGGCGCGCCCGGGGCAGCCGAAGGGCGCCGTCAGCGGGTTTATCGTCAATACGAACACGCTTACCGGCGGCTCTGAGCCCGAGGTCGAGCACGAGACGATCGACCTTTCGAAGAAGCCTGACGAAGGTTATGGCTCATACGATCAATTGAAGGACGTGATCGGCACGAAGGCTGAGCGCGTGGCCACGACCGATGGCCGCATGCTTTACAAGTTCAGGACGCATCGCGTGCCTAGCGGTAAATCGACGCCCAAGGGCGTGAAGATCGACGATAGCGACGACTTCGATTTTGATGGCACGGCCGAGGTGCTTCGCGACGCGCAGCAACGCCCCTATGTTGGTCAGATCAAGCTGCACATGCGCCATGCGAGCGGGCCGCTGATCGGTCGTCTGAAGACAATGGATCTGGCCTTCGGTTACGCGCCTTCCACGGACGGCGCCGTCATGCATGCGGTTAACATTTGGGCCGACGTGACGGTTCGCGCGTTGTTCTTCATCCATAGGGAATTCACCCTGGATTCGCGCTGGTCGCCGACGAATACCGCGATAGCGGAAGCTTCCGCCAAAGAGTAATGCGCCGTTTAGTGTCCTGGCCGATTGGCCGGAACGACCCGTCCGGAGGCATCGATCCTCAGTGCCCGGGTAGGCGGTGCAACGCGCGGTTGGAGACGGACGTCAGCGGCCACTGAGACCACGCACCGGCCGCTTCGGCTGATAGCCAGGTATTTGCCGTTGTAGCTGGCGATCCATCCTTGATCGCTGCCGATCGGTGTCCACGGGATGCCGTGGTCGCGAGCGAGGTCATCGTGAAGTTTGCCAGCATCCATGCACTGGCTTGCCGCGATGGTGGCAAACACTCGCACGACATCGGGCGCCTTGGCGTTCTCCCAATCCGAGACAAGGTGAACGGTGAGAACGTAGCCATCGCGGGTCCGATAGCTAAATGGGACGCGTTGCCAGCCGGACCGGTCCGACCACGTTGCTTCGCTATGGGAGTGAAAGAACGCGTCCGAGGCCGCCGAGCTCGCTGGAATAAGCGCGACTGCACCGACCATGAACTCGGAAAGCGACATCGGCTGTAGTGCGTCTTTACCGGAAGCACGCATAGGCGCTAGTGCCGCTGCGGCAACGGCTAGCAAAAAGCCAACGAAGCGCATGTTCACGATGTCGTCCGCCGGCTCGCGGTCATCGCGTGATCAGCCCGTGCTTGTGGGCAGGTCGCACCAGGCTTCCTCTATATCCTTGTAGCGCGGATTGCGTGCATCGCATACCTGGGTCCTTGTGGTCGTTGCGAATCGAGAGCCCCCATGCTGCCATGACAGCGACGGCCGTGCGCGAAAGCGTTCATGACGGCCGTCACCCTCCGCTTGAGTCCTTCACCAGGAGATGGCTACCCCTTCCGTCGATCCGTGACCTGTCCGGTCATCAAGATCTTTGTTCGCCTTCGCGCTTCTTGCGCTGATGGTGGCCCATTCGTGTTGAATATAGGCATCGAGTTTCGCGCAGGTTTCGTCGCTCGGATGATTCCTCATCACTGTCACTAACTCGGCGCCTGCGTTTCGCGCGAAGGTCGCATGTTCGCCCTCATGTCGCCTCATCGCTTGGTAGAACGGAGTCCACTTCGCCACGGCGGAAGCGCGCGCATGCACGGGCTGGTCCCACGACGGATAGACCGTGTTGATCGATACGTGTACCCAGGGTTTGACTAGCACGCACACGCCACCCTCCATCCGCGTGTCGTAACCGAATCCCTGGTTGGCGAACGTGTACCCCCAATAGTTACCGGTGGTATCAGCGGGCCCCTTGTCTTTCATCTCCTGCACAAGACCAGGTTCGTCGACGGCGCGGATCACATAGAAACTCTCGCGCTCCACGATGACGGGATCGGGGATGGGTACGACGGGTGGGGCGAAAAACATCATGCGGCGTCCTTCCTGGGTGGTTGTGCCATGAGGCAGCAAGGGCCGTGCCACGCGCGTTGGCGCCGACATCCGTGCGTGTAGTGGTGTCCGCGGACGAACGGGACCCGTCGGCGGACGGGTTCGACGTGTTGTGGCGGCTATGCATATACGACGACGGGCTGACGTCCAGCGCCGTTCTACGTCGAGTTGCAATTTCAAGGTATTTGTATTTAAGTACCTACGAATTGCAACATAGTGCGCCGGTCATGCCCAGAAAAATCGCAGAAGATCAGATCCTTGCTCTCGCGCGCGACGTGGGTGTGATCCGTGCGCGCGATATCGCGGCCCGCGGAATCCCGACGGTAGTCCTGAGTCGTATGGTGGCTGCTGGTCAACTCGAGCGGGTGTCTCGTGGCCTCTACACTCATCCCGGCACCTCGCCTAGCGAGCATCGTTCGCTTGCCGAGGTGGCGGCCCGCATTCCTTCGGGCGTCGTATGCCTGCTGACGGCGCTAAGGTATTACGGCATAGGGACGCAGTCGCCTCTTGCCGTTTGGGTCGCTATTCCATCTCAAGCGCCTACGCCGCGTCTCGCGCACGTGCGGATCCGCTACGTATGGATGACACCCTCGCCCCTCACCGAAGGCGTAACTGAGGTCAACATCGAAGGCGTCAGCGTGAAAGTCTTCAGCATCGCGAAGACCATTGCCGATTGCTTCAAGTTTCGAAACAAGATCGGACTGGACGTCGCCGTCGAGGCGCTGGCGGACGCCTGGCGCCGAGATCTTGTTTCCATGGACGACCTTTGGCGCTTTGCGAAGATCGATCGGGTTGCCAACGTCATGCGGCCGTACCTTGAGTCGCTGACCGTATAAATGGAGTGCCTACATGATGGACCTCGCCGTCTCTATCGCGCATCGGCTGCGGAATCACGCGGCTGAAAATCAGCAAGACTTCAATGCGGTGCTCACGCGATTTGCCTCTGAGCGTCTTCTTTTCCGTCTGTCGCAGTCGGAACACGCCAAGAGCTTCCTGCTGAAGGGTGCGTTGCTTTTCCTGCTATGGCATGACCTTCCTGAACGTCCGACCCGTGATATCGATCTCCTGGGTTTCGGAGAGGAAGACGTGGAGTCCATCGAGTCGATATTTCGGGAGGTATGCGCGATCGATGCCTCCGATGCGGTCGTCTTTGAGCCGGCATCAGTCAGAGGGGCGACCATCCGCAAGCAGGCAGGGTACGGCGGAGTCCGCATAACGCTGCTGGGTAAGCTGAAGAATGTCCGGCTTCACGTGCAGGTCGATGTGGGCTTCGGCGATGCCGTGACTCCTGCCGCATCTGAGGAAGTATTTCCGGTCGTCCTCGCCGACCTTCCCGCACCGATCCTACGGGTCTACCCGAAGTACACCGTATGTGCGGAAAAACTTGAGGCGATAAGCGCATTGGGAATGGCGAATACGCGCCTGAAGGACTTCTACGATATGTGGTTGCTCCTGACACCACGCGACATGGACGACGATATGCTTGGATCTGCTATCGCTGCTACCTTCAACCGCCGGAAGCGGCCCATCGGGGATGAATGGCCGGTAGGTCTAACCGACGAGTTTGCAGCCGATTCTCAGAGGCAGAGACAATGGCAGGCCTTCCTTGCCAAGAATGGACTCGTTGCCCCGCCACTGTCGGACGTGTTGGCAACGCTTCGCCATTGCCTGTCGGTTCCACTGGATAAGGCGCGAAAATGAATCCGATGGAACAGGCCATCGGGAGGCGGGGCCGCGCTAGGCCTTCCAGCACTGGCCGTGAGCCGCGAGGCCTCGCTAGCCTCCGCATCACGCTGACAAGGAGTGCAAGATGAGAACGCTGTTCAATCTGCTTTGGTTTGTGTTGGGCGGCCTGATGATGGGCCTGGGCTGGTGGCTGGCGGGGTTGGTCGCGATGATCACCATCGTGGGCATTCCCTGGGCGCGCGCCTGCTTCGTGATTGGCCAGTTCGCCTTCTTCCCTTTCGGCAAAGAGGCGATTAATCGTGCGGAATATTCCGGTAGGCACGATATCGGCACGAGCGGCCTGGGTTTCATCGGCAACGTCATCTGGTTCCTGTTCGCCGGCCTCTGGCTTGCGATTGGCCATGTGGTGTCGGCGATCGCCTGCTGCATCACGATTATCGGTATTCCCTTCGGCATTCAGCATCTGAAGCTCGCTGGCATCGCCCTGGCACCTATCGGCAAGACGATCGTCAGCACGGAAATGGCAGATGCCTCGCGCCGTTACAACGCGAATGCCGCATTCTCCCGGATGCGTGGTAACTGATCGCAGCCACGGGTACGACGCCATGAACTCGCGTGGGTTCGGCGTGGTACCCGGACGGCGTTAGTGCTGGATTCCGTCAAGGCCTCGGCGAAGCAGCTCCAGAGGCTCATGGGTGCCGTCCACGGGGAGTAACGTGCGTCTGGCGATCATCCACCGCCCGTCATGCCGCTCGAGTTCTCAGCGGTTCACCACGGCGCGGTGGATGCGGTATCCCGGCGAGACGCCGTGGTTAGGCAGGCTGCGCGGTTCACCGCTGGCATCCAGGTGCACGATCATCAGGTAGATCGTCGAGTGGCATGAATTGCGGGGCTGATCCTATTTGACCTGGAGCCTACCTTCTAGTAGGTTTGTCGTCAAAGTGATCGCGCCGATGACGTGGCTAAACCGTAGGCCGTAGGGGTGCATCGAATTCCCCATCGTTGCATCACATCGTTCAAAGAGAATGCCGCTCGATGAGAAAGCGAGTCCTCCACCCATGGGTCCTGTTAGGAACCCTCTTCACCCTGGCGCATTCCGCGAGCGCCGCCGCTTCAAACCCCCGCTTGCAGATGGATCTGACCCCAACCTTTAGCTCAGACGGCAGCGCCGATGGCGTCGCCGTGAAGTACGTGGCCACCGGCGTTCAAAATGGCCAGACGCTAAGCCTCGCGTTTGATGCCATGCCGACGCCTCTGGTACGAACCACGGATGTCATCACCGATCTTCAGGTATCGGATGCGAGTGGCGCCCTGTCCATGAACGCACCTGTAAAGAAGCACGATGGCTCACACGATTACCAGGTGTGGGAAAGTTCGCGCGCTGCGAATGGCGCCATCACAGTGAGTTATCGCGTGCCGGTCGCCTCACGGGATCGCAAGCGTGGCCCGCAGGAAGATCTGCAGCAGGCAGGGAAGGGTATCTCCGGTGCTTACATCAGTTTCCTCTTGCTACCCATGCTGCCGGATGCGCATTACGACGCGCAGGTGCATTGGCACATGCGCGAGGGCGAGCGTGCCGTCACCTCGTACGGCGTTAACGATTACCGTGGCACCTTCACCACGGGAAACTTCGGCGACACGCTATTCCTCGCGGGCAAGGTACTCGAGTTCTCGCCTGAGAAGTCCGGTCCTGACCATGGCATGCACGTCTATACCCTGGGCATGCCGGCCGATGACTTCGCTGACCTGGGCCAGTGGGCCGCGAAGGCTTACGCTGCCGAACGGACGGCGTTCAAAACGAAGGGCGATTTGCCCTACCGCTTCATGGTGCGATCGTTCGACGGCGGCGGGACCTATAGCGGCCGCGGTGGCCATAGTTCGTTCCTGCTTTACATGCGCCCCGGTTACGATGCCGGTGACAAGGCACTGCGCCGTGTCGTCGCCCACGAAATGGTGCATAGCCTGACAGGCATGTTGCGCGGTGATTCCGCCGATGACTCCGATGACTGGTACGCCGAAGGCATTGCGGATTACTTCAGTCTGGTCATTCCCTACAGCGCGGATTTGTACACTCATCAGGAATACCTCGACCTCGTGCGCAAGGAGAGCGACGCCTATTACAGCAGCCCGGATCGTTCCATTCCCAATAGCGCCATTGCCGATGTGATGTGGCGTAGCCCCAAGGGTTGGTTGATCCCTTACACCCGAGGCGCGCTCTACTTCGCCGACCTGAACGCGAAGCTTGAACAGCACGGTCTGAAGATCGGGGCGATCGATCTGGTTAACGAACTCAGCGACATCGTCGAGAGCGGAAAAACGACGTCGGCCGATACGTGGGTGGACATTCTCCGTCGTCGTGCTGGCGCCTGGGCCGTAACCGATTGGCGGGCCATGATGGCTGGCTCGGTTATTTTCCCTGCACCAAACGCGTTTGGTGCCTGTCTGCGGGGCGCACGGAGCGATATCGTGGCGGGCGAGCAGGGCTCGCATGTGGCGGGTATGGCGTGGAAGCTCGACTGCGGCGCAGCGGGGGACGCGCGCTGATCTGACGGGGCAGGGAGCATCCAGTCACTCAGGACGTACGTGTGACGCGATCGGCTATTTGCCGACTGACAGGGTCCGTGCGGCTCGGTAAACTGCCCCCCGCCCGCAACGGGCCGATCATTGGGGAACAAGGATATGTCCAGCCGCAACGCCAGGTTCCTGGCGCTCATGCTTGCGTTACCACTTACTTTTTTTGCCACTCGCAGCCACGCACAGACCTATCCGTGCAGCGGGCCGGGCCCAGGCCGGGTCGTTGTCGGTATCGCGCCCGGTGGCCAGGGCATAGCACAAACACCGATCTGCCAGGACACGGGTGACGGTTACGCCGAGGCGCCCGTTCAGCAGGCGCCTACGCGCTATATGTCCGTCGTCGTCCATCCAGACACGGACAAGTACTGGTTCGCCAGGGGCTTTAGATCGGGGGATGCTGCGACAGCGAGCGCCATGAAGGCGTGTACCCAGGCCATGGGGGATGGTTGCTCCTACGCAGATGGGTGGTACGGCGGCTCACGTATCGTGGTGATGGAAGATGTCGCTGGTAACCTGTTCGTCAAGGGCGGAAATAACTTCTTTAGCGCGTGGGGAGCAGCTCGTTCCGACTGCGAGAAGTATTCCACTGGCTGCCACAAGCTGGAGACGTTGACGAATGATTTCAGCGACGGCGGTGGCGGTGAGGAGGTGCAGGGGCCGAAAGGCGAGGTCACGCGACGTCTCTGGGGCGCGTTGGCTCGTCCGAAGACCAAGGCCCCGGAGCCGCTAGATGATCTGGCGTGGCTCGCGACGGGCCAGGATGGCTACAAGGCAGCCGAATCCGCTGCACTGAACGCATGTCACGAGGCGACCAAGCTGGATTGCGAGGTGCGCATCAGTGTCGGCGGTGGCTACATCGCTCGCATCGTGAATAACACGGGGAACGTGTATTGGTTCAATGCGTCGTCGCTCGAGATGCTCGACAAGGGCCTCAAGAACGCATGCGCGAAGGGTGATACCTGTCGCCTTGTCGACACCTTCGACGTAAAGCCTCGCGCTGTCACCACCGTCGAGATCAGCGTGTCGAAGGCTCCTATCCGTGGCTACTTTTCGCTGGCACGGCCTGAAGATGACCAGGTGGAGAAGCGGTGGAGCAAGCGTGCCGTGGCATCGGGCCAGGCTACCGTGCTCGAAGCGCAGGCAGCCGCCGTAGCGCTCTGCGAAAAAGAGAGTGGATCGAAATGCGTGGCCAATCCAAAGGATGGCGATGACGGCGTCGATCAGTTCGTGCTGATGGTTCGCGCGTCCACGGGTGAATACTTTAATTTCTGGGGAACCTCTGCTCAGTCGGCACGCGAGCGCGGCAAGTCGATATGTGAAGAAAAGCACCTGCAGTGCGGCGAAGGCACGCTGTATGACCTGGCAAAAAAGAACAAAGGCTCGTTGATCTCGTTCTGAACAGAGAATCATTGCCTCGACAGGTGAAGAAAAAAACTGTGACTCCCTTCCGCAATCCGACGAGACCCCAGTGGTATCAAGGATGGCAGGGGAGTCACAGGATGGTCGACATCAACTTCTATGTAAGGGCAGTTACATGGCATCGATGAAGACGTTTCGTACGAAATACCTGGTCGCCGCATGCGTTCTTGCCACGATTAGCGTAGGCCCGTTTTCGGCAGTACTTGCTGCCGAGCAGTCGTTCAACATCGCCGCCGCTGCGCAAGCGCAGGCGGTTTCATCGTGGAACGAGACGATCAGGCAACAGTCGCCGCAAGTGGAAGGCTGCTTCCATGCGACGTTCCCGAATAACGCGTGGGAATCCGAGCGCTGCGAAGCGCCCCCGTCATTCGTCTCCGTCCCACCGGAAACCAACGGCAACGGCCTGACCACGTCAGCGCGTAGTGCCAGCGTATTCACGGTAGGCAATGGCAACGATTACGCGGCGCGTACCGGCAGCCTGACGAAATCCGCCGTGGGTACCTTCCCCACCGTGACCGGCGTGACCACCGGTACGGCCGATTACTCACTGCAGATCAACACCAATATTGGCAGCAACCCGACCACATGCTCACAGTTCGGCTATTCGTCGTGCCAGACCTGGGAGCAATTCATCTACTCCACCGATAGCGATGGTGATGCCAGCAATGGCCGCACGCCGGTCGCCTTTATTCAGGATTGGTTCTTCGCCGGTAGCCAGTCGCAGTACAACTCGGTGGGTTGCCCCTCGGGCTGGTATTCGTATCCCGATCAGCTCGCGTGCTATCGCAACAGCAATGCCGTGAGCGTGCCGCTGGTGCAGGTGAAAAATATCGGCACGATCAAGCTCACCGGCTCGGCGACGTCCGGTGGCGTGGATACCGTTACCTTCTCGGTGAGCGGCACGGCGCATAGCGTGAGCCAGACGGCGACCACGCTCAACATCAACAAGATCTGGAACCAGTCCGAGTTCAACATCTTCGGGAACGGCAGCGACAATCCCGTGGTGTCGTTCAACAACGGGTCTAACGTGACTGTGAACCTTGCGGTGAACGATGGCACCACCAACGCGCCGACCTGCCTTGGCAACGCCGGCACCACCTACGAGCAGAACAACCTGACCCTGGGTACCTGCTCCGCCAGCGGCGGTAGCTCGCCGCATATCAGCTTCGTCGAGAGCCGGTAAGCACCGTGGAGTCCGCCCCGGCCGAGGCCGGGGCGGCTCTACCCGGGATGCCGGTAGTTGGCGATCAGGTAATCGATCAGTACCTTCACGCGTGCCGGCAGTTGCCGCCCGGCCGCGTACACCAGATGCACGGGCAGCAAGGGTGGCTGTAGCTGCGGCAGCAGCACCTGCAAGGCACCCGCGCGAACCTGGTCTTCGAACAACCATAGTGGCGCCTGTGCGATGCCGAGTCCGGCCAGTACGGACGCGCGGATGTGTTCCGCATCGCCGGTATAGATCGAGCCGTGCGGCGTGTAGCTCACTGCTCGCCCGCCCGCGCGCAACTGCCATGGCCGGCGTTCGCGGCCCCTCGCGAAGACGATGCAACGGTGCTCGTCGAGGTCCGCCAGGCGAGAGGGCGCGCCGTGGGCTTTCAGGTAGGCAGGGCTGGCGACCAGCACGATGGGCGTCATGCTGAGCTTGCGCGCGATCAGGCTGGAGTCGGCGAGTGCACCATGCCGTACACCGACATCGATGCCCTCGGCGATAAGGTCGACCGGAAACTCGGACGCCGAGATTTCGACCGACACATCAGGGTAGCGCTCGAAGAACGCGCCGAGTAACGGCGTGATGCAAAGCCGGCCATGTCCCGGCGCGACGCTCAGGCGGACCATACCGCGAGGGGAGTGATGCCGTTCGCCGACGGATGACTCCGCGGCATCCAGATCATCCAGCAAACGCTTTGCCGCCTGGTAGAACGTCTGCCCGGCGTCGGTAATGGCGACCTGCCGCGAGGTACGTAGCACCAGGTGGGCACCGAGGTGCCGTTCCAAGGCGGCGATCTGCTTGCTCACCGCAGGCTGCCCGATGCTCTCCTCGCGCCCGACGGCCGAGAAGCTGCCGCGCTCGACCAGCCGCACGAACAGGCGCATTGCATCCAGACGATCCACGGCCCACCCATGCATTCCAAGATGGAATGAATGCTATGCCCGCGCCATGCGTTTCGGCAATGGTGCGCTCTGCCTAAGCTTTGGCCATCAGCCCCGAATACAGAGGTCCAGACTATGAAAGCGCTTTGCGTCACCCCGGAACGTCACCTCGCCTTGCGCGATGTCCCGCCGCCCATCCAGCCGGCCGCAGAGCACGTGCTTGTGACCATGGAAGCCTCGGCGATCAACCACGGCGACATCACCTTCCTGCGAAGTCCTGCCGCCGTCGGTACCGCTCTTAAGGCAGCCCAGCACGATGTCTGGGGTGCGTCCGGTGCAGGCCGGGTCACGGCCGTGGGCGAGGGCGTGCCCGCCGAGTACCTCGGGTGCAAGGTGGCGATCTACCGCTCTCTGCGCCGCACGCCAGAAACGCTCGGTCTGTGGAGCGAGCAGGCCCAGATGCACTTCAGCACCTGCCTGATCCTTCCCGAGGAGGTCGACGCGGTCGATTACTCAGGCTCCCTGGTCAACGTGATGACCGCGTACGCCTTCATTGAAGAAGTCACGAAGGAAGGGCACCGCGGCATCGTCGTCACGGCGGGTAACTCAGCCACGGGACTTGCCATGGCAGCGCTCGCTCGTCGGCGCGGCATGCCTTCGATCTTCCTGGTACGGAGTGAGGGTGCCCGCGTAGCGTTGATTGAGCAGGGGATCGAGCATGTCGTGGATACAAGCACCGACGATTTCGCCGACACGTTCGAGCGCCTGACCGAGGCGCTAGGCACGACCGCTGTCTTCGAAGGCGTGGGCGGCGATCTACCAGGGCGCATCGCTCCCTTGCTTCCCGTTAACTCGGCGATGTACTTCTACGGCTTCCTCGGCGGCCAGGCACCTTTCAGCCTGACGACGCTGCTGGTGATGGCGAAGAACCTGACGCTCAAGCGATTCAGCAACTTCGAAAGCGCCACGGTGAAGCAGCCCGGTAAGCTGCAGGAGGCCCTGCGATATCTGCAGGACGTTATCGGGGACCCACTCTTCCGGACGCGACTCGGGCAACGCTTCACGTACGAAGCGATCGACGAGGCGCTGGCTTATGCCGGGCCCGGCGGTACGAAGGCGGTACTCACGGCGTTCTAAGGCACGCATGGCTCCGGAACGACGACGTCCCGGAGCCATGCGTGACGAACCCACGATCAGAACGCGCCCGGATCTTCCGTGCGCGACGTATCCGGCGACCCATCCGGATGCGTGAACCACAGCAACCGGTTACGCCCGCCCGCGCAGCCACCGCCATCGGTCGCCGAGGTGAGCGTGCCGGTGGTCGTCACCACATCCCGCCCGTAGCAGCTGCCCAGGTTGTCGCTGAAGCGGAAACTCTGCGTGCTCGCCTGGTTGCTGTGGCCCGTCACGGCATTGTCCGTGAAGGCCAGCGTGTCGCTGGTGCTGATGTGGTTATCCACATCGCTGCGGTAGAGCGTCAGCGCGCCCAGCTTCTTCGCGACGTGCCGCGTGAAGCCCTGGGTCACCTGGCTCGGCGACGTCACGATGTTGCCATCCGCATCGAACGTGTACGCGAACTTCGCCGTCAGCGGGAACGCGTACGTCGCCGTGCTGGTCGTACCGATACCCAGCGGGCCCTGGCGTGTCTTCGTGGTGCTGTTCACCGTCGTGTTCTGGTCGATGGCCTGCACGTATTGCGTGGCATCGATGGTGAAGTTCTGCGTGTTGGCGAAGGCGACCGTTTGCTGCACATCGGTGGTGATACGCCCGTGGGAAGTGTCGACATAACCTGAAGTGCGGAACGTACGCGAGGCGTTGGTCGTGACTCCGCCGCCGACTATGCCGTTCGTGTCGGTCACCGTGTTGCCGATGACGGCGTTCGGTGCCTGGCCTTGCAGCGTATTCGCGGTGAGTGCGCCGGTGAGCTGCTTGCGGCCGTGGTCCTGGTAGACGAACAGGTTGCCGGTAACGGCGAAATACCCGTGCGCCCCGGTGACCGTCAGCGCGATGGTGTGCGGCGAGCCATCGTTGAGCATCGAAGCGAACGGGGTCAGGTCCACGCGGTACGGCAGGAAGTTAAGTGTCTGCACGCCCGGCGTCGGCCGCCACATGTACGGATCGATGCCGCCGGTGAAGATCCATGGATAGACGGGAGCGACGCCCGCAGCTTGTCCGTCGATCGACACTTCGGTTTCCCGGAACGAGCCGCCCCCACAGCTCTGCAGCTGGTCGGCGAACTCATCGGGCACGCACGAGTACCAGAACTCGTCGCCACCCTGGCCTTGCGCGAACACATCGACGTATGCGCGTTCCACATTGGTCGGCAGGGTGAGCGTGCGGGAAAGCGTATCGGTGCCAGTGTTGAGCGTCACGGGGCCGCCTGCGGTGCCGTCGGAAAGCGGGAAGACCGCATCCGGTGCATCCACCTTCGGCGCGAGCACGTTGGCCGGATAGAACACCAGCCTTGCCGATCCGCTGATCACGCCGGTGTAGGTGCTATCGACGATGTTGCCGAGGATCGCCTGGCCGGTCTGCGGGTTCGCGAGCAGGCTGGCGAAGTCGCTCACGTCACGCTCGATATGCCAGCTCGGTGCGACCGTCGACGATGGTTCCTGTGTCGTGCCGAAGTAGATGTTCGCCCCACCCAGCCACAGCGATGCCGTGCGGTCGAACTGCCGCCCCGCCGTGACCGCGAAGTCGGCCTCGAGCACGACCTTCGACCACGCACGCCCGCAGCCTGCTGGCGGCGCGTACGTATAGGGGTGATTCGAGAAATCCGTGAACTGCGTACCGTTGAACAGCGGAACCACGCAGGAGCGGCCGGCCGGCCGGGGTACCGCGGGATCCGCGACGGCGACATTGGGCGATCCTGGCGTGAAGCCGGGCGCGCTAGCCGCGGCGGCCCCCACGGTAGCGAACGACGGAAGTACGAGTGCAGCCATTACCCGCAATAACTTGCGGCCCATCCCAAGCGTGACAGCCATTAGCCATCCCTCACGATGCATGGTCCCCCTGCCTGGGGGACCGTAGCACACGGGGCGGCTCTAGCCAGCGTCCTGCCGCACGCCTTTGATCAGGCCGCGCGCGTCGCAGCCACGGGCGGCACACGGCATGCACGCCGCGCTGGCTGCAGCACCGCGAGCTGGCCGATGGCGAAGAGCAGCAGCGCGCCACCCAGCAGGGGAAGCAAGGGCAGGCGCGGGAGCTCGTAGCGCACCAGCAGCCAGAAATTCAGGCACACGGCCGTTACGGCGCCCAGCGCCACCCCGAACGACACGATCGCCAGGTTCTCGAGCTGGAAGTAGTGGCGTATGTCGGCCTCGGTGGCGCCCAGTGCGCGGCGGATACCGATGTAGCGCACGCGTTCCTGGACCCAGAAGCCCGTGAGACCGAATACGCCGAGCCCGGTGAGGAGCAGCAGGCTGCTGATCACCGCGACGAGCAGCCATACCAGCGCGCGGTCGTCGCGGAAGTACTCGTGGACCGAATCCTTAAGCGTCCCGACGCCGCTCACGACGCGGTTGCTGTCGACCTTGGCGAGCACCGTTGGCAGGGCGGAGGCTACCTTGTTTGCCGCGCCCGGTGCGGTGCGCACGACGAAGCTGCCCACGGGGAGTGCCCTGGCGGGTACCAGGATGTTCAGATCGTTGGGTACGCCTGTCTGAAGGCTCGCATTCGCGAGATGCTCGGTAACACCGATGACGTGGCTGACGTGCAGGCCTTCCACGTCAAGATAGACGGGCTTGCCGAGCGGATCCTCTTCCGGCCACATCTGATCGGCGAGCGAGCGGGAAACAATGACCGGCGGCGGGTTGCCCTGGTTGTGGCCCCCGAAATCGTAATCGGTGACATCGTCAGCGGTGAATGGCCGCCCCTTTGCGATACGTACGCCGAGTACGTCGAGATAGCCTGGAGTGCCGGCGTACATGTTCACCTGGCACACCTCGTTCTTCTTCTCCGGCTGGCGGAACAGGCACATGGTCCACGAACCGATCTTGCTGAGCGGCAGGCCGTTGACCATTGCCGCACCGCGCACGCCGGGTTGTGTGCGCAATGCGGCCAGGACGGCCGCGCTGCGGCTCGCACGCTCGGCGGCAGGCATCTGCTCGTCGATACCCGTGGTCTTCATCCATACCAGTTCGTTATCGGGCAGCCCGGTCGGCACCTGCATCAGCGAGACATGGCTGCCGATGATGAGCAGCGCGTTGGCTATGATGGCCAGGGTGAGCGCGATTTCCAGGGTGATCAGCACCACGGCGGTCTTATGGTGCCGCAAGGCCTTGATGATCGGGTGGGCCATTACTGCACCTTCAGGGCGAGGGCGGGCGCGACGCGGCAGGTGCGCCAGGCGGGGAAGATGGCAGCCGCAAGCGATGCGGCGATCGATAGCACGATGGCGAGGAGCAGCATCGAGCCATCCATGCGCGCGTAGGCGGCGTAATCGTTTGGCTGCTGGCGCACGACCCAGAGCCCGACCGAGGCGAGCATCAGACCGAGCACGCCACCGCTGACGCCTATGGTCGCGGCTTCGATCAGCAACTGCGCGAAGATCGCGCGCTTCGCCGCACCCATCGCGCGACGCACGCTCAGCTCACCCATGCGCCGTGAGAACTTCACCAGCAGCAGGGCTACGGTATTGACCAGGCACACGATCAGAAAGCCGAATGCCAGCAGCGCCTGAAGCTCCACACTGCCAGGCACCACGTGGTTGGTATCAAGCCAACCCTTGAGGTCGGTCAGCTGGATTCGCGAGACAGCGGGGAAACGCCCGAGTGCATGCTGTTCCTTCGCATAGTGATCAAGGAACGCACGGTAGGCCTCTACCTGCGCAGGTGTATCCAGTTTCACCCAGAACTCCGTCCATGCGCATTGGTCGGCATGCGTCAGGCCGCCACGATCCAGACCTGCGGTGCCCCAGCACGTGATCGAGCCGGTCAGTGGCATATGTGTGTCGACAGCGGTCTCCATGGGCATGAAGACCTCTTCGGCTTTTGCGTAGCCACCCATGGTGAGGTCGTAGAACAGCGGCACGGGTTGCCAGTGGTCAAGGACGCCGATCACCTGGAACGAGGCCGTGCCCAGGCGCAGGGTCTTACCCACCGCTTCGTCGACACCAAACAGCCGCGTGGCCAGCGCTCGGCTGATCACGACGACATGGCTGCGCCGGTCGTCGTCGTCGTGCGTCCAGCCCTGTCCGTTGAGGAACGGCGTGCGGAACATCGGGAAGAAATCCGCGCTTGTGTAGCGTGCGTCGGCGAAGAACGCACGCGCGTTGCCGCCTGGGGGCGTCACGGCGACGCGCCCGCTGCTCATGGCTGCCTGCATGCTGCCACGCCTGGCGTGCAGCAGGTTCATGGCATCAGCCCAGGTCATCTGGCCGAGCATCTCGGTGTCGCCGTCTGTCTGCTCGTGGCTGCGCGGCTCCAGCTGGGGGTAGAACAAGGTGCTGCTGGCGCCGGGTAACGGGTCGGCGGACATGACGTGGAGCAAGGTGAGCATGGTCATGCTCGCGCCGATGCCCAGGCCAATCGCCACGATCATCAGCGCGGTGACGGCCTTGTGCCGTCGCAAGCTCCTCAACGCGAGGTCGAGGTAATAGGAAAACATTGCTTCCGATCCCTGCGGATATTCGATGGAGGACGGGATAGCAAACCCCGTGCCACGGTGAGAAGCGAAGCATGATGCGCCTTATCGCCGTCTGCCGTGCCCAGGCGGGGTGTCCGCGGACAATCGGGCCGGACACACCTCGGCCACCGCCGTCGCGTCGTCTCGGATGTTATTGCGAATCATTCGCAACAAGCGTACGCTTGGACGTCAGGTTCCACGCGAGGCTTCCAGGGATGCCCGATCGTCACGCGGACGCCGCGGACGTGGCGTCGTTTGCCTCATTGCTTGAAAGCCGCTACGACGAGTTGCGGCGCTTTGCCTTGCGCCGCGGCGGCTCGCCCAGCATGGCTGACGATGTGCTGCAGGATGCCTGGCTGCGCCTGTCGCGCGAGCCGCATACGGCCGTGGGCAACCGGCTTGCCTACGTCTACCGGGTCGTGGCTAACCTCGTCATCGACCGCCAGCGCCAGCGCGCCGCGCATGAGCGCCACGTCGATGGCGACACCCCGGCAGAACACATTCAGGATGGCGCGCCCACCCCCGACCAGGTTGTCGCGGGGCAGCAGGAATACGCGCTGCTACAGGCAGCGATCCAGGCGTTGCCACCCAAGTGCCGCGAGGTCTTCCTGCTCTATCGCGGCGAGAACCTGACCATGCGGGAGATTGCCCTTCGGCTGGCGATCAGCCCCAAGACCGTGGAAAACCATATCGCCCAGGCCATGTTGGCCTGCCGCCGGCGCTTGCGCGAAGCGGGGCACGGGCGATGAGGCTAGGGGATTCCTGCGCGCCCGTTCGTCTAGTCCCATGACGGGCAACGACCGCGCCGCGGTGCTTGCCGCACACCCATTCCGCATGACGGATAGGCAGATGAGCTACGACGACATTGACGATCACTGTTTCGAGGAGGCCGTGCGTTGGCATGCGCGGCTCCGCGGTGAGGACGATTCCGCCTTGTACCGCGAATATGCGGATTGGCTGGCAACCGATTGGCGGCACGGAAAGGCGATGGAGGAGGCCGAGGCGCTGTTCGGCGCATTGAAAACCATCGCCTCTGCTACGCCGCAGATCGCGGCGACGCGGCGTGGCCGAGCTCGGCGCATGCGCTTTGCCGCGGCGGCGGCCGTGGTGCTAGTCGCCGGTATCGCCGTTATCGCGCAACGCTCCCACCATGATGCCCAGACGCGCGTCGGCGAGACACGCCTCGTCACGCTTGCCGATGGCACCTCGGTGACGCTAGGCCCCGATACCGCGATCGACGTCGACTTGCGGCCCCACGAAAGGCGCATCACGCTGGTAAAAGGCGAAGCGCTTTTCCACGTCTCCCACGACGCGGCGCGGCCCTTCCTGGTTGATGCGGGTGCCGGCCACACGCGCGTGTTGGGTACGGTGTTCGATGTCGAGCGCACGACAGGTGGCGTCCGCGTCGGCGTGCTTGAAGGCCGGGTGGCCGTGGGTGATTCGCGCGGCGAGGCGTTGCAGCTTGTCGCCGATGAAGCGGCAGCGATCGATGCCACCGGTGTCCACGCATTGGCCCGCAACGAGGCGGCCGCACAGCTGGCGTGGACGAAGGGGCAGTGGGTCTTCTACCGGCGCCCGCTGGCGGACGTGGTCGCCCGCATCGGGCGATCAAGGCACGGCGTCATCCTGTTACGCGGGCGCGCATTGCAGGCTCCACCGGTGTCGGGCGCGTTCGATGCACAGGCTCCGGATGCCGCTCTCGATAGCCTGGTCTCGGCGCTGAACCTCGGGCGCGTCGATCTCGGCCCGTGGCTCACCGTGGTTTATTGAGCCGATCTTTTGTACTCGACGTACTAGGGGATTCGTCGGTCCCCGTTCGTCTTCTCTGGCAGAGGCGTGATGCGAATCATTCGCATCACCGATATTCGACTGCCAGGGACTTTCGCTCCACATGCCCCATGTCCACACCCCGCGACGCAACCCAGCGCCGCTGCGCCGCCTTGCGGCCGCCATCCTGCTCGTCATCGCATCCATGCCCGGCGTCCACGCGCAGGAGCACGCCGCCGCCGCGCTCGATATTCCGGCGCAGCCGCTGCCGGCCGCCCTCGCCGCGTTCGCGGCGCAGAGTCACACGCAGGTGGTCTATACCGATGCCTCGCCTTACGACCTGACTGCGCCCGCACTCAAGGGGGATTACACCCCGGCGCAAGCGCTCGATGCACTCCTGCTGGGCAGTGGCTTGCGCTGGCGTGAAGTTCGCCCGGGTGTCGTGACCCTCGAGCGCGTGCCCACGGCGAAAGGCGCCGTGGTGACCGGCACGCTATCGGTGGAATCGACCTACGCCGATAGCGGTAGCGCGCGCGACACACGTGGTTACAACGATGTCTATGATCGCGACCTCTCCAGCTCCTACATCGGGCGCAAGGAGGTTGAGCGCTTCAAGGGCACCACGCCTTCCGATCTGCTGAACGGCGTACCCGGCGTCTTTAGCGGCGATGCGCGCAACAGCGGTGCGCTCGATGTGAACATCCGCGGCATCCAGGGGCCGGGGCGCGTGCCGGTGACCATCGACGGCACCGAGCAGGCGTTGACCGTGTGGCGTGGCTACAACGGCGCCACCAACCGCAACTACATCGACCCGTTCCTGATCGGCGGCATCCAGGTGCTGAAGGGGCCGTCGCTCACGCCGAACGTCACCACCGGCATCGGCGGCGCGATGGTGGTGAACACCTTATCGGTGAATGACTTCGTCAAGCCGGGCAAGTCATTCGGTCTCGAACTGAAGGTAGAGGGAAGCAGCAACTCCACACACCCGCGGCTGCCTACCCTGCACACCGGTGAAGACTATCGTGACGTGGACGGCTTCCCCCAGTCATCACCCTCGGCGCCATACACCGACAAAACGCTGCTGGTAGATCCGAAGCACGGTGGTGGTGGCTACAACGTCTTCAACGGCGGCGACCACGCTTATCGCCTCGCGTTGGGCTGGCGCCCGACGGATGATATCGATGTGCTTGCTGCCTACGCCTACCGGCAGCGCGGCAACTACTTCTCCGGCAAGAAAGGCGCTGACTACTACAGCCACGCCAAGAGCAGCAATGCCGATGACTACATCTGGTCCATGGCGAACTACTGGGAGCCTGGCGATGAAGTGCCCAACACCTCGAGCCAGACCGAATCGTTCCTGTTCAAGACGACCTGGCGGCCCACCACGGACCAGGCGCTGCAGTTCGGCTATCGCAGCAGCCTTTCGCATTACGGCGAGATCATGCCCTCGCGGATCATGCAGTCGGAATACCGCGGCGATATCCAGTGGCCCCTGAGCCGGGTCGACGCAAAGGCCTACAACCTCGAGTACAAGTGGAACCCCGAGGACAGCCGCTGGCTCGATTTGTACGCCAATGCCTGGCGCACGAACACCATCAGCGATACCTACACGGCCGGTGGTTTTCCGAACTTCGCCCAGGGCAATCCGTCATTTGGCTTCGATCCGACGATACGCAATACCGCGGTAGGCAATGCCACTAACGGCCGCGATGGGCTCACGCTTAGCAACAAATTCCGCCTGCTGGACAACCTGGATCTTACCGTGGGCGGCAGCGCCCAGTATGAAAAGCTGACCTCAAACGATCCGTACTTTGGTGATTCCGACGGCTGGCGCATGTATCCGCGCGCCGGGCGGCGCAATGAGTGGCAGGGCTACTTCAACCTGGAGTGGCGCCCGGTAGAGGCCATCACGCTGACCGCAGGCGCACGCTACTCGTCGTACTGGGCGTTCGACGATTTCCTGCATGAGAACGGCAGCAAGATCTTCCCCCATGGGGCGAACTACGTCACGGGGTACAAGACCGGCTACACCACGACCGACACGTACACCGAGGCCGAGCGCGAAGCCATGGTGGCCGACGACCTCGCGGTCTACAAGGAACTCGCGGACCTGGGCGTCTTTACGCCCGAGGAATACGACGCGATCGCGAAGAGCATTGTCGATACGACCCCATCCACGCATCAGACGAGCCACGATCTCGGCGAATGGAAGCCCGACGCCAATGGCAAGTTCACGAAGGCGGGGAACCCTTGCCTGGATCCCGCCCTTGCCGCAGCGGGAGGTGCCAAGGGCGTGCTCTGCCAGTCCACGCCCGAGCTCACCAGCTATGAGCCGAAGGCCACGCACCAGAAAGACCATGGCTGGGTTCCGTTCTTCTCGGCGACCGCGCACTTCAGCGATTACAGCCGGGCCTATGTGCGTTACGGCGAAACGCTCCGTTACCCCAGCATGTTCGAAAGCACGATCGCGTTCTCGGCGGCGACGACGCCGATGGGTCTGAAGGCAGAGCACAGCCGGAACTGGGAACTGGCATACGTGCACGACCTGAGTCGTCGTTTCAGCGAAGGAACCCTCGCAGACGTCAAGCTCGCCTGGTATGCCAACACCACGCGCAACGTGATCGAGCGCGACGCGAACTTTAAGTTCTCCAATATCGACCGGCAAACCATCCGCGGGCTCGATTTCCAGGCGCGCTACGACGGCGGACGCTTCTTCACTGACGTTGCCCTGAACTACCAGCTCAAGAACCGCGTGTGCGACGAAAGCACGGCTGCGGTCCTGACGACCAGCAACGGATACATCATCGGCAATGCGGTGGTGCCGACCTGCGTGGATTACGGCTTCGTTGGCGGCTATCTGCTCACCCAGTCCACGCCGAAGCTATCCGCCAACGGATCGCTTGGCGGCCGCTTCTTCCAGCGCAAACTGGAACTCGGTACGCGCGTGACGTACTTCCGCCAGTACCGCAACAAGGATCTTGACTGGTTCCGCGACCACTCAATCCAGGCGTGCTACGCCAGTGGCCAGGCGAGCTGCGCGGGCTTGCCCACGTATACGTTCAACGTGCCGTTCTCGTGGGGCAAGACCGTGCTGGTCGACGCGTATGCGGATTACCACTTCACCGACGACCTCTCGGCCGAACTCACCGTCACCAACCTGACCGACCGGTACTACGTGGACCCGGCGACACGATCACCCATGGCGGCTCCCGGGCGCACGTTGAAGCTGAGCCTTTCGGCCCGGTTCTGAGTGGCCACGCCCCTTACTGGAGCGACTGCGCTGGCGGCTCGGATGCCGCACGTCCCCCAACTTTGAGGATCACACCATGAAGCACACCAAGCTTACGTTCCTTGCCGCAGCACTCGCCCTCACCGTGGCTGGCGCTTCGCACGCCGCCAATTTCCAGGGCGGTTCGAGCAACACGGGTTATGTCGCGGTGGGCGCCTCCACCGTGAACGGCGGGCCGCACCATGCCGGCTTTGCCGGTGTTGCCGTGAACTCCACTGGCCTGAACAATCCTGTCGATTTCACCGGCCTGACCGCCTATAGCACCCAGTCGGCCGCCTCGGTGGACTACAACCGCGATGGTGTGAGCGACGGCACCGCCACTGTGTACGGCCTGAACTTCCCGTACAGCGGCGCGCCGACCACGCACGATAACCTCGGCGTGTTCTCGTTTGCCAAGGTCGGTAGCCAGGATGTCTGGTTCGGCGAGTGGAATTCGCGCAAGGACACGGCGGATGGCCTGGCGACCCACACCGTGTACTACATCGGTGATAACGCCGATACCAGCGTCCCGACCTCGGGCACGGCCACGTACAACGTCGCGGGCATCAACAACTTCAGCGGAGCGAACCTGCTCTCCGGCACGTTCACCGCCAACTTTGCCACGGCGAAGCTCACCGGCACCATCGCGAACAGCGCTGGCTTCTCGGTGAACATCGGTTCGGCCAACATCAACTCGAACGCCAGCATCTCTGGCACGACCGCCGTGGCCCTGCAATCGGGTGCCGCCGTCGCCACGGGCGGTGCCGTCTCCGGCCAGTTCTACAGCAACCAGACGGCGCTGGCGGGCATGGCGACCTTCGCGAACAACCAGTACAGCACCGCGTTCGGCGGCACCAAGAAGTAAGCATCGCGCGGCAAGGACAAGCCTGGCCAGCCAGTCCTTGCCCGCGGCATGCCCCTACCGGTCCGGATCATGGTTCTTTCTGCGTTGCTTCCGTTATTCCGTCACTGGCGCGCGTCCGCGCGACTGGTGCTAGCCATTGCGTGTATCGCGCTCCCGATGTGCAGCTTTGCGCAGGAGCAGGACAACATGCGCCGCATGCTCGACCAGGGCGTCCAGCGCCAGGCCGCCGCACAGGAAAAACAGGCCTTGCAAGGCGAAGGTGATGAGGGCCGTCCGACGCTTACCCTGGACGGCAAAAGCTACACCGTGGCTCACAATGCCAATGACGTAGGGCGAGCGCTCTATCTCTCGCTACAGAACAAGGCGTGGGATGCCGCACAGGCCTTCCTCACGGATTACCTGACGCTCGCCGATCGCGATCCCATGCTGGTGGATTATGCCCAGGGCGTCTTTGCTCGGCTGCGCGGGCATTACCGCGAAGCGCAGGCCTCGTTCGAGGCCGTGCTGGCAAGGCAGCCGGATTTCCTTCTCGGGCGCCTTGAACTCGCGCGAGTGTATTTCGAGGACCAGCAGGATAAAGCGGCAGCCGCCCTGTTTACGGCCATTGCCGCCTCGCTCGACGCAAGCGACGAGCGCACGGCGGGTGTCGCCCGCACGGTCGAAGCGTTCCAGAAAGCCCTCGCGACACGCGCCCGGTGGACGGGATCGTTCTCCGCTGGCCCGTTGTGGAGCGACAACGTCAACCGCAGTTCGGCCAGCGAGACCTGCCTCCTCGCGGATACGACGGGCTTTTGCTACGTGAACCGTAAACTGCCCGATGCCGTGCGCGCCATGGGCGTGGACTTCGACGCGAGCGTCGACAAGCGCTGGGCGCTCGAAGGGCATCACGGCATCTACCTCCGCTCGCTGGCATTTGGTCAAAGTTATCGAGGCGAGGCGCAGTACAACGAGCTTACCTGGACCTTCCAGGCGGGCTATAGCTTCCGCAGCGGACGCCAGACATTCGCCATCGCGCCCACGTTCGACTACTACGCGTGGGGCAATCGGGCGATGTACGGCGCGGTGGGGGCGCATGCGGAATGGACCGATACGCTGTCGGCGAACTCGCTATTGAAGATCGAAGGCGACATCAAGCGCATGCGCTACAGGCGGCCGGACTACGCCAGCCAGTATGACGGCGTCATGCGCTCGGTGTATGCGACGTGGTTTCAGGGCATCGGTGGCGGAGGCACGGTCTTCGGTGGCCTGGACCTTGTCGACAGCGGCGCCGTCGAACGGGTGAACGCTTATCTCCAGAAAGGCATCCGCCTTGGCACATCGTGGGAATGGCCTGCCGGTTTCACGTCCACGGTGTTCGCCTCGTTCCGTCATCGCGACTACGGGGCCTATAGCAGCGTCCTCGGTGAGCGGCGCAATGACCACGAGCAGGCCTACACCGTGGTCATCAAGGCTAGCCGCTTCGCCTTCGCAGGATTCACGCCTGTACTGACGGCGCGCCGCAACCGTATCCACAGCAACGTCGATTGGCTCTACAGCTACGACAAGAACGCCTTCAGCCTGAAACTTGAACACGCTTTCTGACGAGGTACGCAACGACCATGCTCTTGAACACGGCACCCGATTTCAGCCCGCTCGCGATGGTGCGCCATGCCGACAGCCTGGTGCAGGCCGTCATGCTCTTGCTGGCCCTGGCTTCGCTTGCCACGTGGTCGGTTCTCTTTGCGAAAGCCTGGGAGCTGCGCCGGCAAGCGCGCGAACTCGGCGCGGCCCGGCGTGCGTTGCTGGAGGTGGGTACCCTTGGCGAAGCGCGCACGGCTGAGGGGCTGGGCGGCGCGCTTCCCGTAGCGCTGCTCGGTGCGGCTGCCAGCGAGTTCCGGCTGTCGTCCGGTGATGCCGTGGCCACGGGCCTCACTGAGCGCGTGGCCATGCGGTTGGCACGCATCGAACTCGCATGGTCGCGACAGGCGCGGCGCGGCATCGGCGTGCTGGCGACGATCGGTGCGACGGCGCCGTTCGTCGGTCTGTTCGGCACGGTGTGGGGCATCATGAATAGCTTCGTGGGTATCGCGCGGGCCAATGCGACCAGCCTGGCCGTCGTGGCTCCCGGCATTGCCGAGGCATTGCTGGCGACTGCGTTCGGTCTTGCCGCGGCGATTCCCGCGGTCGTCATCTATAACCACTTCACCCGCTCGCTCGCGTCATTGCGCGGTATCTCGGGTGACCTTGTCGTCGGTGTACAGATCCTGGTCTCCCGCGACATGGAACGTATGCAAGGCGGGGTGGCCTGACGTCATGGCCTTCGGTATGCACGAAAGCTCGCACGATGACGAGCCCGGCGAACACCACGAGATCAACGTGACACCCTTCATCGACGTGATGCTGGTGCTGCTCATCATCTTCATGGTGGCCGCGCCGCTGGCCACGGTGGATGTCCCGGTGGAGTTACCCGGAAGTACGGCCTCGGCCCGTCCCGATGACAAGGCGCCGCTGTACCTCACGGTGGACGCAGGCCACGCGTGGCGCGTGGGCGACGAAGCGGTGGCACGAGACCAGCTGAAGGCGGCGCTCGATAGCGCATCGCACGATGACAACACACAGCGCGTCTACGTGCGTGCGGGCAAGGACGTGCCGTATGAAGCCTTGATGGAAGCGATGGATGCCTTGCGTGATGCGGGCTACCTGCACGTCGCTTTGCTGGCGTTGGAGCGCGGGCAGGGATGAGTGCGTCGGTCGACCGCCGGCGCTGGATCGTCAGCGGCACGCTGGCGCTAGCCTTGCACGCGGCCGTGCTTTGCGTCGCTATCCATGCGCCGTCGCGTTCGCCGCGCCCGGATGCGGCGCCGATGCAGGCCGTGATGCTGCAGCTGGCTCCGGTGCCCACGGCGCCGCCGCAACCGGCTGTTGCTGCCGCGCCAGGTCCCCGTCAAAGGGAACAGGCACCGAGCATGGCGAAGCCGAAGCCGCGGACGATACCGCCTGCGCCGGTGGTTCCTCCGAAGGGAGATGCACCGGTGCAAGAGAAAGTGGTCGCAGAGGCGGCCACGGACGTTGCTGACATGGCCCACGCGTCTGGAGTGGCGACGGCGCCTCCTGGCTCGGAGGCAAACGTAGCCGGTGCTGTCGCGGCACCCGCACGCAGTGAAGGGCAGGGAAGCGCAGTCAGGCTCACCTGGGAAAGCGTGTTGCTCGGCCACCTGGCGAGTTACCGTCACTACCCACCGCGTGCCGAACGCTCGCGTCAACAAGGTACGGCCTGGGTTCGCTTCACCGTTGATCACACGGGCCGGGTGTCTGCCGTGCGTATCGAACGTACGACCGGCTATGCGGTACTGGACGATGAAACCCTTGTCACGGTCCAGCGCGCGAGTCCCGTGCCGCCACCTCCCGAAGCACTGGGAACGGCGCCAGTCGACGTCGTGGTGCCCGTTGTTTTCTCGTTGCGAGAGCGTTGATTTTCGCCGCCGTCACACGGTCCGGTCGCCCCGTCCCTGGGGCTTGTCGTCTATCCCGGAACTACGTTTCAGTCAGAAAAGAAGCCCTGAGTGATAGGGCCGACAACGTAGTCGTATTGCGGTGTGGGTCCGTCGCCAAGACAGACGTCGGCATAGGTCGTGCAGAAGGTGGCACGAATGTTCGGCGACACGTACGCATAAACGACGCTGGCCTGCGGGCCATCCGAGCAAGCGTAGAACACTTCTACCCAGTTCCCGGAACTCCGTGGCGCCGTGCCCCAATGTTGCTGGTTAGAACTGCAGTAGCGCAGCGACTCACCGATAATGTGATCCGACGCATCAAAGTAGACGCGTTGTACGGCGTTCGACGCCGCAGCATGCGATTCGTTCGAAATAGTCCCGCAGATTGCCGCTGCAACAAGAGCAGCAATAGTTAGTGCTTTCATCAGAAAACTCCTTTTCTACATGGATGAAAAACCGAGCGCTTCCTCCGGCGGGCCGCCGACTGGCCGGATTTGTGTGCTGGGGACGCGCCTCTTGCAGCGTCGGCGCCACTCCTTTAAGTCGTGAGTGGTGCACATACATATTCGCGGGATTTCAGTAGCGACGTCTGTAGGGGAATTCTGATTCTTTTCGCTTCATTTCTACGTGCAACAGAGATTCTTATTCACGGTTTCTATCGTTGCGTTGCGTGCACAAAAAACGCCACCGCATTTCGGCGGTGGCGAGGGGAGATTCCCGATCCATCCCTGGCGAATTGTTATGGCCGTCCCGGCGTCTCCTGGGAGAGAGACGCCGGTCTAGGTTACGGTTTAGAAGTCGTACGTCGCGGTGAGGCGGGCGTAGCGCGGAGCCTGATAGAACTGGCCGAGGTCGTAGTTGTTCAGCACGGTCATCGGCGTATCCGATTCATACGTCGAGAAGCTGTTGAGCGGCTTACGCTCGTTGCTCACGTTGAACACCTGCAGGCCGAAGGCAGCCTTGCCGTCGAAGATGGCCGGACGGTACGTGACCGCGAGGTCAAGCTGCTTGAACCACGGGTTACGCTTGACACCCGGCGGTGACGGCTTGCCGTTGCAGTTGTGGTACGACGAGCCGTAACCGATCGGATCCGAATCGGCCAGGGCGTCTTCGTAACCCAGGCATTCCTTCGGCGAACCGGACGCGAGGCGCAGGTTGCCCGAGACCATCCACTCATCCGTGAGCGAATAGGCACCGTAAGCCTTCAGCTGGTGGGTGCGGTCATTCGACAGCAGGCCATTCGCAGAACGCATCAGCTCGGCCGAATCCCAGTCCTGGGTCTTCGAGATATCGGTCTGGCCGATATCCGACTTGGTCTGGCCTTCGGTGTTGCCGTACGAGCGCGAGAACGTGTAGTCGATGCGACCCTGCCACTTGCCGTCATACGGATGGTCGAGGTACAGGTCGAGGGCGTAGTAAGCGCGCTTCGCCTTCTGCGAGAAGCCCCAGTCTTCCTGGTTCATCTTCACTTCGGTGCGGCCGCTGCCATCGAGGTTGGCCAGGCTGAACGTGTTGGTGGAGCCCGGGTTGAAGATGACGCAGCCCGGGATGTTCACCGAATCCGGATCCAGGCCTTCGCGCGTCATCTTGTCGCCGATCTTGGCGGTGTCGCAGACGTCATCGATGGCGGTGCGGAGCTTACGTACCGTCACCTTGGCGCCGGTGACCCATGCCGAACCCAACTGCTTGTCGAAGCCGAAGATCGCTTCATCCTGGTACTGGCTCTTCAGATCGCGGGCAGCCACGGCCTGCGCATCCACCGCCTGGCCGTACTCGCCATCGGGCGAGGCCGGGCCGTTGGCGCTCAGCGAGGTCAGGCCGGTCGGACGACCGTACTGATCGATGCCGGTGTAGTTGAAGTACTCGTACGTGAGCGTCGACGGCGAAGCGCCACGGACAGCCACGTTGTTCGGCAGCGCCAGGTAGTAGCGGCCAAGGTTGCCGTAGATCTTCAGGCTCGAGTCACCGAAGACATCCCACGTGGCACCAATGCGCGGAGCCCACTGCGCCTGGTTGTTCACATACGGCTTGTTCTTGTCGTTGAAGTTCTTGAAGCCATCGTTACGGATACCGATGCTGACGAGCACCTTATCCGTCACCTGCCAGCGGTCTTCCAGGTACTGGGCACGCTGGTCGAGGGACATGTTGGTCACCGACGAGAAGATGCGCTGGCTGACGTAGTAGCCATCGCCACCCGGTGCGCCGGCGCCCAGGGCGCCGCTGATCGGCGTGTCCGGGTTCGCGGAATGGCCGTACTGCCAGTAATACCCCGGGCCGCTCGTGGCGATGCCTTCGTCGATGCCGCGGTAGTGCATGTTGTCGATACCACCGGCGAGGTGGTGGTCGCCGACCTGCCAGTCGAGGTCGATGCGCAGGCCGTGGGTACGGCTGCCCGCACGCGGATCCTGGGTCTGGTTCGACGGGTTCAGGTTGGTGATCGGGGTGCCGCCCGTGATCGCCGGATTCTGGTTTTCCGGGAAGTTGATATACGGCTGGCTATCGATGTTCGGCGTCGGGTTGTTCAGGTAATCGTCGGTCCAGCCCTTGGCATACGTTGCCGACAAGGTCAGGTCGTCGGTGATGTACGAGGTGTACTTGGCGATCGCGAACTTCGAGGTGATCTTCGACGTGTTGGCATCGGCGCCGGTCAGGCCGGTATGGGAGCGGGTGTCGTAGTCGTAGCCGGTGTAGACGCCACGCTGCTCATCGGTCGAGTGGATGCCGGTCAGCTCGAGGATGTTGGAATCGTTGATGTTCCAGTCGAGCTTGGCGTAGTACTTCGGCAGGTTGTACGTGTAGTGGTTGGTCGCCACCGGGTTCGCTTCAACCGACGAAGTGCTGTCGCCCTCCGACTTTTCCGCTTCCGCGGCGACGAAGAAGAACAGCTTGTCCTTGATCAGCGGGCCGCCGACATACGCGCTGTACGTCGTGGTCCACTTGGTGTTGTCCTTGTAATCGCGGTACGGCGTGCCGACCTTGCTCTCATCCTGGTAGCCGTAGCCTGGCGGGAGCCCGCGCGTGCCGTAGTACTCGGTGCCGAGCGAGGAAGCGGCGAAACGCGGCTCCCACAGCACCTGCGCACCGAAGTGCCATTCATTGGTACCGCGCTTACCGACCTGGGAGATCACGCCACCGTCGGAACGGCCGTACTTCGCCGAGTAACCGCCGGTATAGACTTCCTGCTGGTCGATCGCGCCGTACGGCAGGCCGACGCCGCCGAGCGCCTTGTACGGATCGGTCGTGTTGTAGCCGTTGATGTAGTACGCGTTTTCCGATGCGCCCGAGCCGCCGAACGACACGGTGCGGAAGCGGCCGTTGCCCAGCGTGCTGGAGCCCGGTACGGCGCCCGGTGCGAGCAGCGCGATGGCTTCGGCATTGCGGCCCAGCGGCAGGCGGGCGAGGGTCTCGGAGGTGACGACGGTGCGCGAGTCGACCTGCGAGGTATCGATCGGCGGGAGGGTGTTGGCGGAGACCGTGACCGACTCGAGCGACTGCGCTTCGGAGGCGGACGCGGCTGCGGCGACGAACGAGACGTCCGTGCTGCCGCCGACCTTGATGGAGACGTTCTTGCGCGAGTCGACCACGGCGCCGTTGTTCTTCGTGCTCACGGTGTACGTGCCGAGCGGCAGGTTGCTGATGTTGTAGCGGCCCTGGGCATCCACGGGGACTTCGCGGGTCAGGCCGTTGGTGCCCGAGACCTGGACGGTGGTGGCGGAGCCGGGCTGGACCGAACCAGCGATGGCGCCGGTCGTGGCCTGCGCGTAAGCACCACCCGTAATGCCGAGACCCGCCGCCAAGGCGAGCGCCAGCGTTGACCGACGCAGCAAGTGCGCCTGTGCATTGTTACGAAGCATGATTTTTAGACTCCCCAGATGGCCTTTCGGCCGCAGCGTACGAACGTGGCGCGCCCGTACGAAAAATCGATCTGAAACGCAAAACCCCAAAGGCTTAACGCAAGAAAGGCCCTCCAGCCCGTCTTTGCCGTAAGAAGTTAGAAGTTCGTCAGTAATACTGTCTATGCGACTTTTTCCTAGAGGAGGACATTATTGCCGTCGCAAGAAGTTGCGACTGAGCTGCCCCTGCAGGAGCGCGCTTGCGCGCGATAGGTGCTTGCGGCAAGGCCCATCGCGCGCAAGCGCGCTCCTACAGAAATGAAGAAAGGCGAGCGGTTGCCCGCTCGCCTTTCTATGGGTTGCCGAAAACGCGTACGGTCAGTGCGTGCCGACCGATGCGACCTGACCCGCAGCGGCGGGCGCAACGGCATTGGCCACACCCTGCAACCGGTTGAACTGCACCGCATAACCGCTAGGCACCACGAACGCGGTACCTGTACCGTCCGCGACCTGCTGCGACACGAACGCATCACCCGTGCCTTGCCACAGGAAGGCTTTACCCTTCGCATTCGTCCACAGGAGATCGGCGAGGCCATCGCCATCGAAGTCTTCGATCGTGGCCGGGCTGTAGCCACTCGGCGCGGCCATGGTGTTCTGGCTGGCGATCGTCGTGCCATCCATATCCCACCAGCGCAGCTTGCCGGTCGCGCTGTTGAACCACACCAGGTCGGTGCGGCCGCTTCCGGCGATTTCACCGGCGCCGATAAGGTCGAAGCCCGAAGGAGCAAGATCTGCGCCCGTGGTCTTCGCGAAGCCGCCCTTGCCGTCGTTGATCCAGTAGTGGACCGCCCGCTTCGGTCCGGTCCACACGATGTCGAGGATGCCATCGCCGTTCAGGTCGGCGAGATGCGGCGTGAAGCCGGTGGGCGCAGCCACGGAGCTACCAACGGCCTGCTGGCAATCCACCTGGTCGAGGCGGCCAAAGGTGATGGTGCCCGTGCAATTGATGGTCCAGAACGCCAGCTGGTTCGTCTTGCTGTTGAACCACACTTCCTGCGACTTGCCCGAGCCATCGACGAGGCCCGCGCCGACCATGCTCCAGCCCGCCGCATACGGGAAGCGGAAGTTGATCCACCCGTAGCTGTAGATCGCGAGGTTCAGTGTGTTGTCGGTCGGGTTGTCGCTCTCGATCACGTTCTGGCCGACGAGCTTGCCGCCGAAGATATCGTAAGGAATGGCCTTCACCTGGTCACCGGGCTGCAATCCGTCGACGATCTGATCGCCACGCTGCACAGGCAGCCACGTATCGGTATCGAGGACCGTACTGCCGTTCATGCGCACCAGCGTGGTATTGCCCGTCTTCGGCCCCACCAGCAACAGCGTGCTCTTGCCGTCGAGGATCGAGTTCAGGCCCACGCCTGGGTTTCCGCTGTCGTTGAAGCCGGCAAGATCCCATGTGCGCGAGATGGCGTTGCCGCGTGCCGTCTTCGCCGCGATGGCATGGGCGAGGTTCGTGACATCCAGGGAGCCGAGGCCGGTGGCGTAGTCGTAACCCTTGCCGGCCTTCCACGCGGTAACAAGCGACGCGCGCCCGCCATCGCTTACAACGCCGTACTGCTGGCCCTTCTTCACGAAGCAATCGGCGGTGCCGGCGAAGCAGGGCACATCGATATCGCCCGTCGCCACGTCGTGGAACACGCACGTGGTGTCTTTCGCCTTGCAGCCGGCGGCTGGCGTGGCGCTGGTGCCGTACTGCAGGCGTGCCAGGCCCCACAGCGTCGGTGCGACGTTACCAAGGCGATCCGCCGCGGCCTGGTTCACCAGGGCCTGGACGCCCGCCATGGCCGGTGCGGCGAACGACGTGCCGCCGGCACTGTTGAAGACCGAGTCGGTCGGGTCGAGGTAGTTGCACGGCGTGCCGCCCTGGTCGGCATCGGACATGCAGAAGATCAACGCATGGCCGTAGATGCCGTTGGCCGCGAACAAGGACACATCCGGCGTGGCGCGCGTGACGTTCTGGTCCAGGCCCGCCAGGCCTTGCTGCCACGTGGGCTGGCTCCACAGATAGCTCGGGCCACCGCTGCCGCCTGCTGTATTGAGGAAGTCGAGACCCTTGCTTGAGTTGCAGGCCGTGTTCGGGTCCTTGTAGCCGAGGACGGCATCCAGCTGGGCGCTCGCGCACGAGTCGTTCCACGTCTGCTCGGGGATGTAGCTGATGGCGCTTGCACCGAGTTCGCCGTTGCCCGCGAGCCAGTACTTGCTGGTCTTCTTGTAGTCGTCGAAATCGGTGCCACCCACGGCGACGTTATATGGCGTGCTGCTGAGGCCATTCACCGCGATGCCGAAGGTCGACGCCGCCTGGTTCTGGTCGCAACCGGCCACGCCGGCATCGCCCGTGGAGACGAATACCGTGATGCCTTCCGCGGCGGCGGTAGACCACAGCGCCGTCACGACATCGTTATCACCGACCGCCGTGCTGACGATTTCACATTCGCCGTAACTCAGGCTGAGGATCTGGGGCGGTGCAGCTTGCTCGAGCACGTTTTCCGCAGCAAGGAACGCGCCGAAGTCAGCACCGGTATCCGCGCACGATGCGAGCGTGATGTTTGCATCCGGTGCGGCGGCGCCGGCCCATTCCGCATCCAGCGCGGCCTCGCCTTCATCACCGTTGGTGCCAGGATCGGAGCAGCCCGCCGGGCCGGCCGGATGCACCTGGGCAAATACGCCTGCGGCATTCTTGGGCAGGAAGGTCTGGCGGAACGTCGCGACATCCGCGTCGAGCACATTGGTGCGCTCGAGCACCGTCACGTTCTGTCCGGCACCCCGCACGGGCGTCGGCTGGTTCCATAGCGGATTCACGTCGTAGATCGTGGCGAAATCCGCGGGGACCACGTCAAAGAAGGTGGAGCCCTGGTAGACGAAGTTGAAATCGCTCGATGGCGTTCCCGCCGATACCCACGCGCCCTTGCCATCACGCCGTACGGGCTGCGCGTTGCGCATCTGCGGCTTCGGGAAGAAGTCCGTCAGCGAGGCGACACCGCGTACCACGGGTACGAGGTCGGTGGGCAGTTTCTGTTCCGACGCATTGGCGAAGTGCACCTTGCCTTCAGCGCGGTAGCGGTGCATCGACGTCCCGAAGGCCTGCTGCACAGCGCCGACCGAGCCGGAGAAACGGATGAGCATGCCGTCGGCAGAGACACTCTTCACGCCAAGGCCCTGGCCTCCGAGCCACTGCTTTACGGCGGCGATATCTTTCGTGCTCGGGCCGAACTGCTCGCCCACCTGCTGCGCGGTGAGCCACTTGTGATAGTTGGCGGAGGCCGGGTTATCCAGCGAGGCCAGGTAGGCATCGAACCGCTTCTGCTGGTCGCTACTGCGCTTCATCACCAGGGTCATCGAAGGGATGACTTCGGCGGTTCCCATGGGACCGCTGTCGGTGCTGGTCGCCACCCGTGCAGGCACGCTGCCTTGCAGCGTGGTCATCTGGCGCGCATTGACCGCTTTGGTGAGCAGGGGAGTGGCCGTGGTGCTGCCGGGTGTGGTCGTGGCAGCGTGCGCCGTACAGGTGGCGCCGGCGACGATGAGCACGGCCGTGCCCACCCGCCAGGGACGAGAGATGATGAATGACATAGTGCCCTCGAAGGAAAAGAGTCCGGTTTGGCCCGTAATTCCTCGCGCCCAGCTCGCAAGAAGCTGCCCCTTGGCACGCGTCCGCACGCCACAAGTTCGTGCGGGACGCGCCAGACTAGCTTTACAACCGCCGAAAAGTCACACACGCTCGACTAGCCCGGTTCTCACCGATTCCTCACCATCGCCGCCGGGTGCCAGGGGAGTGCACGATGATGATGTCCCGCATCCGGCAATGGCTCGCTGATACGCCGATCGTTGATCCCGTCGATCGGCGCAATGCCACCTTCATGCAGCTGCTGTTGTTGTTCGAAGGCCTGCGCATTCCCGCGACCAAGTTCTATCTGTTCGGCGCTTACGGCTCGTACCTGTATGAGCACTTCTATGCGAAGGCACGTATCGGCGCACCCGCCGCCATGGGCATCGACATCGGGACGGATCTGGCGATGACCGTCTCGGCATGGCTGGGCTTCTACCTGATCCGCGTGGGCCGGTTCCCGCTCGCCGTGGCCCAGTTCGTCGGCACCATGCTGGTTTGTGGCGCCGTCGCCTATGCGGCATTTGGTTATCGCGCGACGGACGGCAACCTCACCCTGATCATGATCCTCGCATTGAGCGGTCTCATGCTTGGCCGCCGCGCGCTGTGGATCACGTACGCAGCGGAAGCGCTGATCCTCATCATGAGCGTGGATCTTCAGCCGCTGAAGTTATCGACGGAAACGCACTTGCCTGCGCTGATCGTGGCGTTCTACAACCTGCTGCCGATGCGCGCGCTTACCAGTTACCTGCTGATCGCACTCATCGTGGATCGAAGCATCCACGCGTTGCGCGATAGCCTGCTTGAATCCGACCAGCGCGGGCTGCAGCTGGCGCACGAGATCGCCGAGCGCGAGCGCACGCAAGCGCAGCTGCTACATGCACAGAAGATGGATGCGGTAGGCCAGCTGGCGAGTGGCGTGGCGCATGACGTGAACAACGTGTTCGACATCATCCTTGGCTTCTCCATGGAGCGTGACCGCCTGCTCGTCGATGACGAACCCCCCGAGGGCGACATGCGCGCGGTGGCCGATGCGCTGGAGGGGATCGAGCTGGCGGCGCGGCGCGGTACGGCCGTGTGTCGCAAGCTGCTTAACTTCAGCCGGCGCGATGTGCCGGAAGCGGAGGAGTTCGACGTAGTGGATGCGTTGAACGAGCTGCGTCCGCTCGCGCGCCAATCGCTGCCGCCATGCTGTGAGTTGCAGATGGAACTGCCACCCGGTGCGCGACTGATCTGGTTCGACCGCAGCCAGTTCGAGCTGGCGGTCATCAACCTGGTGACCAATGCACGCGATGCGATGCCAGAGGGCGGCCGCTGCACGATCGCGCTGGAAGACGCGGGCGGCTACGTGCTGCTCTCGGTAAGCGACACCGGCATCGGCATGCCGGAGGCGATCCGGGCGCAGGTGTTCGAGCCGTTTTTCACGACCAAGCCGGCGGAGCGGGGCACCGGGCTTGGCCTCAGCGTCGTCCATGGGCTGGTCCTGCAAGCCGGTGGCAATACCGTGATCCAGAGTGAGCCCGGCAAGGGCACGGTGATCCAGGTGTTCCTGCCGCTCAGCGCGCAAAGCCACCGAGCCGTTGCCTGAGCTCAGGCTTCCAGGACGTAACCCGTGCCGTGCACGGCGTTCAGGGGTAATGGTTCACCGAGCGCGGCCAGGACCTTACGGCGCAGGCGGTGCACCATGGAATCGAGCCGGTGCGGGTCGAACGCGAGCACGTCGTCGGTCAGTGCGGCGATCAGGGTCTCGCGGGGTACGACCTCATCAGCGTGCTGGAGCATGGCCTCGAGCAGGCGCCGTTCGCTCCGGGTCAGCATGACCTGGGCGCCGGTGGGTGAGAGCAGGAACCATTCGTCAGGGCTGAGCGTCCAGCGACCGCGTGGGGGTTGGGACGCCAGCGCGGGCTGCAGGCGCCGGGCGACGCTATATAAGGTAGCGATCAGTACATCGATTTCGACCGGCTTGGCCAGGTAGGCGTCCGCCCCCTCGAACAGGCCACGCACGCGGTCCCCCGTATCGCCACGCCCCGTGAGCATGACAATGCCGGCGCCGGGCAGCGTGGCGCGGAGCGTGCGGGCCACGGTGAAGCCATCGCCATCGGGCAGGCCGATATCCAGCACGAACAGGTCGGGCGCACCCCGCTTTACCGCGGCGTGCAGTTCGGCGGTACTACCGGTCGCCGTGACCTCGAAGCCGAACTGGACCAGCCTGGGCGCCAGGATCCGGTCGCGCAGCAGGTCGTCGTCATCCATGAGGATGACCCGCAAGGGGCGGGCTGGCGCGCCGGTCTCAGGGTTGAAGAGGGCCATTGCCAAGAGATTGCCGCCATTGGGGTGCAAAATCCATCGACCGTACCACTTTCTATACCAATGGGTATACCAAATCCTTGCGGCCGTCATTACACTTATCTTTCAGATTTTTCGCATTCGCTTCTCGGGAATCCCGCTCTTGAACACTTCCGCTCCGCTGCGCATCGTCCCGCTTGAAAAGAAGGCGGAACTGGGGCGCTTCCTCAAGGTGCCCAGTGCCATCCTGGGTTCGGATCCGAACTGGATTTCGCCGCTGCTGCTCGAGCGCCGCCTGCATCTGGGTGCCAAGACCAACCCGTGGTTCGAGCACGCCCGCTGGAAGGGCTGGGTGGCTTACCGCGGTGAAAAGCTCGTGGGCCGTATCAGCGCGCAGATCGATTACCTGCACCTGGAGCGCTACGAGGACGCCACCGGCTTCTTCGGCATGCTCGACGCGGAAGACAACCCCGAGACCTTCAACGCGCTGTTCGATGCCGCCGAGACCTGGCTGCGCAGCGAAGGCGTGAAGCGCGTGCGCGGCCCGCTCAGCCTTTCGATCAACGATGAAGTGGGTCTGCTGGTGGATGGCTTCGACACGCCGCCCGTCTTCATGATGGGCCACGCTTACCCGTACTACGGCAAGCACATCGAAAACGCCGGCTATACGAAGGCCAAGGACATGCTGGCCTACATGGTGGCGCCGGACTTCCCGGAACCGAAGGTGATGCACCGCCTGCTGCGCAGCTCGAAGAAGCCGGTGCGCGTGCGCCCGCTCGATGCCAGCCGCTACGACGAAGAGCTGGCGACGCTGCGCGAGATCTTCAACGACGCGTGGGCCGACAACTGGGGCTTCGTGCCGTTTACCGAAGCCGAGTTCAAGGACCTGGGCCACAGCCTGAAGCTGCTGATCGCGCCGGAGCTGATCCAGATCGCCGAAGTGGATGGCAAGCCGGCCGCGTTCATCGCCGCGCTGCCCAACGTCAACGAAGTGATCAAGGGCTTCAACGGCAAGCTGCTCCCGTTCAACTGGATCAAGTTGCTCTGGGGCCTGAAGAAGAAGTTCCCGAAGTCCTCGCGCGTGCCGCTGATGGGTGTGCGCCGCAGCTTCCATAACACCCCGCTTGGCCCGGGCCTGGCCTTCCTTGTCATCGATGCCGTGCGGCATCATCTGGTCGCCCGAGGCGTCGAGCAGGTGGAGTTGTCGTGGATCCTTGAAGACAACGAAGGCATGCGGAACATCGTCGAGACCATCGGCGGCCGGGACTACAAGCGTTATCGCGTCTACGAGAAGACCCTTTCATGAGCAAGCCAACCTCCCGCGCAGGTGTCGTCGTACTAGCCATCATCGTCCTCGTGGCGTTGGTGTGGTGGGTGAGCCACCGCCGGGGGGCAGGAAGCCCGGATGACGGGCAGGCCGTACCGGTCACGACCGCCGTGGCCCGCCAGGGCAGCTTCGCCGTGTCGCGTTCGCAGCCCGGCACCGTCACGCCGGCCAACAGCGTGCTGGTGCGCAGCCGCGTGGATGGTGAGCTCACCCGGGTGAACTTCACCGGCGGGCAGCAGGTGAAGCAGGGCGACCTGCTGGCCGAAGTGGATCCGCGCTCGTTCCAGGCACAGTTGCAGCTCGCCAATGGTGATCTGGCGCGCAGCCAGTCACAGCTGGCGAACGCGCAGGAGACGCTGAAGCATTACCAGGCGCTGCTCACCCAGGATTCGATCTCCCGCCAGCGCGTGGCCGACCAGCAGGCGCTGGTGAACCAGTACGCCGGCGAAGTGAAATCCGAGCAGGGCCGTATCGGCAGCGCCAACCTGCAGCTTGCCAGCACGCGGATTACCTCGCCGATCAGCGGCACGGTAGGCCTGCGTCGCGTCGACCCGGGCAACCTCGTGGGCCCGGCCGATGCGCGTGGCATCACCGTCGTCACCCAGTCGCAGCCGAGCAAAGTGCAATTCGCGGTCTCGGTGCAGGATGCGCCGCATGTGCTTGAGCGCCTGCGTGGCGGTGCCTGCATCCCGGTGACCGCCTATGGCGACGACCCGACCCAGCCGCTGGCCACGGGCCGCCTGCTCGCCGCGAACAACGAGGTCGATCCGGCCACGGGCACGGTGAAGCTCGAGGCCCAGTTCGCCAATGCGAACAATGAGCTGCTGCCCAACCAGTTCGTGACCGCGAAGCTGCCGGTGGACGTGCTGGCTAGCGCGACGCTGGTGCCCACCGCGGCCATCCAGCAGGGTGCGCAGGGCGCGTTCGTCTACGTGATCAAGAGTGACAAGACGGCGGATGCCGTACCGGTGGTGCTCGGCCCGGCCGATGCGACCACCACGGTGATCCGTTCCGGCCTTTCGGCGGGCGCCCAGGTGGTGGTCGAAGGCGCCGACCGCCTGCGCGTCGGTACCAGTGTCACCGCCACGGTCGCGCCGGAGGCCCCGGCCGCCGCGTCGGCCACGCCGGTCGCATGCCCGGCCGAGGTTGCCCCCGCTGCCGCGTCGTCCGTGCGCCCGTGAATCCTTCCCGCCTCTTTATCCTGAGGCCGGTGGCGACATCGCTGCTGGCCGTCGCGGTGTTGCTGGTGGGCCTGTTCGGCTACCGCTTCCTTTCGGTTTCCGCGCTGCCTGAGGTCGATTTCCCGACCATCGAAGTGGTCACCGCGTATCCGGGCGCCGGACCGCAGGTGGTCGCCTCGTCGATCACCGCGCCGCTCGAGCGCCAGCTCGGGCAGATGCCCGGACTGAACCAGATGTCGTCGACCAGTGCCAGCGGCACGGCCACGATCACGCTGCGTTTCAACCTCAGCCTGCCGCTGGACGTGGCCGAACAGGAAGTGCAGGCGGCGATCAATGCCGTCGCGCCGTCCCTGCCGCCGGATATGTCGCAGCCGCCGCTGTACCGCAAGGTGAACCCGGCCGACGCGCCGGTGATGACGCTGGCGTTGACCTCGCACACGCTGCCGCTGCGTACGCTGCGCGAGCTGGCTGATACGCGCCTGGTGCCCAAGCTCTCGCAGGTTTCCGGCGTTGGCCTGGTCAGCATTGATGGCGGCCAGCAGCCGGCCGTGGTGGTGCAGGCGGATCCTGCCCGGCTACGCTCGCAGGGCCTGACCCTGGACGATCTGCGCAACGCGATCCGCGATGCCAATTCGAACCAGGCCAAGGGCAGCCTCGAGGGCCCGGATCGTACGTCCAACATCGCGTTGAACCATCCGGTCGATAGCGTCGATGGTTTCCGCGATCTCGTCGTGAGCCATCGTGATGGCGCCGTGGTGCGCCTGGGTGATGTCGCTCGCGTGAGCGATGGTGTCGAAAACACCCGCCAGGCCGCATGGTCGGGCGATGCGCCGGCCATCGTGCTGCGGATCCGCCGCCAGCCGGGCGCCAACGTTGTCGATGTCGTCGACCACATCCGCGCCGTGCTGCCGCAGCTCAATGCGACGTTGCCGGCGGCGGTGGATATCGCGACGATCACCGACCGCACCGAGACCGTGCGCGCCGCCGTGCGCGATGTGCAGATCGAGCTGCTCTTCGCCGTGGCCCTGGTCGTGCTGGTGATCTTCCTGTTCCTCGGTAGCGGCACGGCCACGGTCATCCCGGGTGTCGTGGTGCCGCTCTCGCTGATCGGTACCTTCGCGGTGATGTATCTCGCCGGGTTCTCGATCAACAACCTCACGCTCATGGCGCTCATCGTCGCGACCGGCTTCATGGTCGACGATGCGATCGTGATGATCGAGAACATCTCGCGGCACATCGAAGCGGGTGAAACGCCGCTTACCGCCGCGTTGAATGGCGCACGGCAGATCGCGTTCACCGTGGTGTCGCTGACCGTGTCGCTCGTGGCGGTGCTGATCCCGCTGCTGTTCATGGGTGGCCTGGTGGGCCGCCTGTTCCGCGAGTTCGCGGTGACGCTGGCGGTGGCGATCCTGATCTCGGGCGTCGTCTCGCTCACGCTGACGCCGATGATGTGCGCACGCATGTTGCGCCGGGTACCGGACGTGAAGCCGGCGCGCAGCGCGCGCGATGGGCGCGCCTGGCTGGATGCCGTGCTTGCCCGTTACGGGCGTGGCCTGCACTGGGTGCTGGCACGGCAGACGGGCACGCTGGTGGCCGTGGGTGTGATGGCCGTACTGGCCGTCGGCCTTTACGTGGCCATGCCGCGGGGTCTGTTCCCCACGCAGGATTCCGGCGATATCCAGGGCATCACCGAGGCCTCGCCGACGGTGTCGTTCGCGGCCATGAGCCGCCGCCAGCAGGCGTTGACCAAGGTGATCCAGCAGGATCCCGCCGTGGCCAGCGTGGCGTCGTTCGTGGGCGGCGAAGGCGCTGCCGCGGCGATCAATACGGGCCAGGTGCTGATCCACCTGAAGCCGTTGTCGCAGCGCGATCGCGTACCCGCCGTGATGGCCCGCCTTGCCGACGCCGTGCGCAAGGTCGATGGGATCACGCTGCACCTTCAGCCTGTGCCCGACCTCACCATCGACGATCGCGTCAGCCGTGGCCAGTATCAGTTCTCGATCGAAAACGCCGATCCCGCGCTGCTCGCGCAAGCGGTGCCGCGTGTCGTTGAACCGCTGCGTGCACAGCGTGACCTGGCCGGTGTCAGCAGCGACCAGGCCGACCTCGGCCTGGAAGCGTTCGTCCAGGTGGACGCCGATCAGGCGAGCCGTTACGGCATCACGTCCGCCGCGGTGGGCGATGCGCTGTACAACGCGTTCGGCCAGCGCCAGGTGAGCACGCTGCTTTCGCTCGCCAACCCGCGCCGGGTGATCCTTGAGGCGCTGCCGGGGGCGGATACGCCGGCGTCAGCCATCAGCGGTATTTACCTTGCAGGGCAGGGCGACGCCAAGGCCAACGCGAACGATCCGTCCGCCGCGCTCGTGCCGCTCTCCTCCGTGGCTCGTGTCAGCGAGCGCACGGCACCGCTCGTGGTCACCCGCCTCGATCAGCTTCCCGCCGCCACGGTGTCGTTCAACCTCGCCCGCGGCGTAGCGCTCGATGGCGCCATGGCCACCGTGGATAAGGTGCACCAGCAGCTGAAGCTCCCGGCGAGCACGCAGCTTCGTTGGGAAGGCGCGGCCGAGGCGTTCCAGGTCTCGCGTGAAGGCCAGCCCTGGTTGATCCTCGCCACGCTGATCACCGTGTACATCGTGCTGGGCGTGCTCTACGAGAGCTTCATCCACCCGCTCACCATTCTTTCGACGCTGCCCTCGGCGGGTATCGGTGCCTTGCTGGCGCTGTGGATCGGTGGCTTCGAGCTGGATGTGATCTCGCTGATCGGCATCATCCTGTTGATCGGCATCGTGCAGAAGAACGCGATCATGCTGATCGACTTCGCGATCGACGCGCAGCGCCAGCAAGGGCTGACGCCGCGCGATGCGATCGTGCAGGCGAGCCTGCTGCGTTTCCGTCCGATCATCATGACGACGCTCGCCGCGATGCTTGGCGCGTTGCCGCTGATGCTAGGTGGCGGCATGGGCGCGGAGCTGCGCCATCCGCTGGGCGTTGGCATCTTCTGGGGCCTGCTGGTGAGCCAGCTGCTCACGTTGTTCACGACGCCGGTCATCTACCTGGCGTTCGAGCGCGTGCTGAGCGCGAGGCGCGCGGCATGAACCTGTCCCGGCTGTTCATCGATCGACCGGTGGCGACGACGCTGCTGTGCCTCGGTCTGGTGATTGCCGGCGCGTTCGCGTGGCGTTTACTGCCGATCGCCTCGATGCCCGAGGTGAATGTGCCCACCATCAAGGTCTCTGCGGCGCTGCCCGGCGCCAGCCCGGCCACGATGGTGTCGGCTGTCGCCACGCCGCTCGAGCGTTCGTTGGGCCGCATCGCCGGCCTGACCGAGATGACCTCGGTGAACACGGCCGGGCAGACCGATATCCGCCTCAGCTTCGATCTGTCGCGCGACACCGTCGGTGCCGCGCGCGACGTGCAAGCGGCGATCAACGCGGCGCGCAGCGACCTCCCCCCCGATATGCCGGGTAGCCCGAGCTACCGCGAAGTGAGCTCGGCCGATGCGCCTGTGCTGGTGCTCGCGCTGACCTCGCGGCGCGCGACGCCGGGGCAGATGTACGACACCGCCTCCACCACGTTCAGCCAGACGCTCGCGCAGGTGGATGGCGTGGGTGATGTGGAACTGGTGGGCGGCTCCGTGCCGGCATTCCGCGTCGCGTTGGATCCGCAGGCGATGAGCCAGCGCGGCGTGGGTTTCGAAGATGTCCGCCACGCGCTCGCGGCCGCCATCTCCAACCAGCCCACCGGTGTGGTGGAGGTAGGCGACCGCGCGTTGCAGGTGGCCACCAATGGCCAGCTCAACTCGGTACAGGCGTTCCAGGCACTGGTGATCGCGCACCGCGATGGCGCCGTGGTGCGCCTGGGTGACGTGGGCCGGACCACCGAGGATGTACGCGATCCGCATACGGCGGCGATCGCCAATGGCACGCCGGCTGTGCTGGCACTGGTCCGTCACAAGCCGGGCTCGAACACCATTGCCGTCATCGATGGCGTGATGCAGCGCCTGCCCCTGCTGCGCGCGTCGCTGCCGGGCGATATGCAGGTGAGCGTGATCGTGGACCGGGCGGCCACCGTGCGCGGGTCGCTGCGCGCCGCGGAGCACACGCTCGCGCTTGCGGTGGTGCTCGTGGTCGTCGTGATGCTGCTGTTCCTGCGCGACTGGCGCGCCGCGCTGATCGCCAGCGCCGTGGCACCGATCGCCATGCTGGGCGCCATGATCGTGATGAAGGCGCTGGGTTACAGCCTCGATATCCTCTCGCTGATGGCACTGACCATCGCGGTGGGCTTCGCGGTGGATGACGCCGTGGTGGTGGTCGAGAACATCTCGCGCCATCTCGAAGCCGGCCTGCCGCCGCGGGAAGCGGCGCGGGTGGGCGCGGGCGAGGTGGGCCTCACCGTCGTCTCGATGAGCGCCGTGCTGATCGCCGTGTTTATCCCGATGTTGTTCATGGGCGGCTACGTAGGCCTGTTCGTGCGCGAATTCTCGGTGACGCTGGCCACGGTCATCGCGATTTCGTTGCTGGTGTCGCTTACCGTCGTACCCATGTGGTGCTCGCAGTGGCTGCGACCGGCCCGGGACTCGCGCCTGCATGGGCGTCTCTACCAGTGGAGCGACCGCACGCTTACGCGTCTGGCCCAGGGCTATGACAAGAGCCTCGTGTGGGCGCTTCGCCATGCGCCGCTCACCATGTTGTCGCTGCTCGCCGTGCTCTGCCTCAGCGTGGTGTTGTACATCGTGGTGCCGAAAGGTTTCTTCCCGCGCCAGGATACCGGCGAGCTCACGGGCGATTTCGATGCCGGTGGCAGCATGGCGTTCCCGCTGGCCAAGGCGTACCTGGGCGAGTTTATCGACACCGTGCGCGCCGATCCGGCCGTGGCATCGGTGGCCGGCTATCTCGAGCAGAACGATGGCTCGCTGTTCGTCACGCTGAAGCCGTTCTCCGAACGTAAATCCAGCGCCGACGAAGTCGCCGCTCGCCTGAACACGCAGCTCGCGAAGAAGACCGGCGGTGTCTACACCGTGACCTCGGTGCAGAACATCCGCGTGGGCGGCCGCCGCAGCCGCGCCTCGAACGAGTTCACGTTGCAGGCGGATTCCCCGGAACTGCTGCGCCTGTGGACGCCGCGCGTCGTACAAGCCATGCTGGCCATCCCTGAGCTGACGAATGTGCACGGCAAGGCGGGTAACGTCGGCACGGCGACGTCGCTGGACGTGGACCGCGACACCGCAGCCCAGTTTGGCGTCGGCTATTCGCGTATCGACGGCGTGCTGCGCGATGCGTTCGCGGACCGCCGTGTCACCACCGTCTTCACGCCATCCAGCCAGATCCCCGTTGTGATGGGCGTGGACCCGGCGCAGGCGCAATCGGCGCAGGCTTTTGACCGCCTGACGGTTCCCGGCACGGGCGGCAGCAGCGTGCCCTTGCTGGCGCTTGGTCGGGTGAGCCAATTCGATACACCACTGGATATCGCGCACTACGGGCAGACCGTGGCAGCGACGATTTCGTTTGACCGTGCGCCGGGCATCTCGCTGGCGAAGGCCTCCAGTCTCATCGAAGCGGCGCTGAAGAAGATCGCCATGCCCACCTCGGTGCGTGGCAGCTACCAGGGCTCGGCAGGCGCGGCGCGCCAGGTAGCGGATAGCGAGCCGGCACTGATCCTGGGCGCGTTCCTCACGCTCTTCATCGTGCTGGGCATCCTTTACGAGAGCTGCGTGCATCCGATCACCATCCTGTCCACCCTGCCTTCGGCGGCCGTGGGCGCGGTGTTCGCGCTGCTGCTATTCCGCACGGACCTGGACGTGATCGCGCTGATCGGCATCTTCGCCCTCGTGGGCATCGTGATGAAGAACGCCATCATGATGGTGGACTTCGCCCTGGCCGCCGCCCGCGAAGGGCGCCTGGACCCGTTGGAAGCGATCCATGAGGCGTGCCGGCTGCGTTTCCGCCCCATCCTGATGACCTCGCTCGCCGTGATGGTGGCCGCGGTGCCGCTGGCACTGTCGCGCGGCAACGGCTCCGAGATGCACCAGCCGCTGGGCATCGCGATGGGCGGTGGCCTCATCCTCAGCCAGGTGCTGACCCTGTACACGACCCCGGTTGTGTACCTTTACCTTGATCGATTCAGCAGGTGGACAAGCCAATGGCTGCACAGCATCGGGACCCGGCGCGACGCGGGATACACGACCGGCAAGGGGCCGCTCGCATGAGCGCACTGCCTGTGAATGCCCTGGTGCGCACACTGGCCGCGGCGGGTGTCGTCGTCGCCCTTGCCGCGTGCACCGTCGGCCCGGATTACGTGCGCCCCTCGGCGCCGACGCCGGCCGCATTCAAAGAAGCACCGGCCCAGGCGAGCACGGCGGCGTTGCCCGCCGGCAAGTGGTGGTCGATCTACAACGACGCCACGCTCGACCAGCTGGTTTCGCAGGTGCAGGTGAACAACCAGTCGCTGGCGGCATCGGCCGCGCGCGTGCGTGAAGCCGAGGCGCTTGCGAAGGCTGCCGGTGGCCCGGCGTATCCGTCGGTGGGCGTGGGCTCGTTCAAATCGGGCCAGCGCAACGAGAACGATTTTGGCCTGGGCGTGAGCTGGGATCTGGATTTGTGGGGCCGTATCCGCCGCGACGTGGAAGCGCACCGCGCCTCAGCGCAGGCCAGCCAGGCCGATCTGGCCGGCGCGACGCTCTCGATGCAGGCGCGTCTGGTGCAGAGCTATTTCGCGCTGCGCGAAGACGATGCGTCCATCGCGTTGCTGGAGCGCGCCGCCGATGTCGGTACCCGCTGGCACACCATGGTGCAGAACCAGTACGCCCAGGGCCAGGCGTCCAGCGCGAATGTCGCGGATGCGCTCGTCCGCGCGAGCTCGGCGCAGTTGCAGCTGGCCGATGCGAAGAGCGGCCGCGCACAGCTTGAGCATGCCATCGCGGTGATGCTGGGCAAGGCGCCGGCCGATTTCTCGATTGCCCCGGCACCGTTCGATGTCGCCGTACCGTCGATTCCTTCCGGCGTCCCCGCCACCTTGCTGGAGCGCCGCCCCGACGTGGTGGCGAGCGAACGGCGCATGGCCGCGGCGAACGCGCGCATCGGCGTGGCCAAGGCCGAAACGCTGCCTTCGATCAGCCTGGCCGCAGGCATCGGCGTGCGCCGCGGCCCCACGGGTACCGTGGACGCGCATGCGCCGCTGTTCGCCGGTGGCCGTCTCGAAGCGGGCGAAGAGAATGCGAACGCGGCCTATAGCGAAGCCGTGGCGAACTATCGCCAGACGGTGCTCGACGCCTACCGTGAAGTGGAAGATGGCCTGGTCGTGACCAGCACGCTGGATGGCACGGCGCAGCTCCATGCCGACGCGGCAAAGGCCGCGACCGAAGCCGATCGCGTCATGCAGAACCAGTACCGCGAAGGCGTAGCGGATTACCCGGCCGTGGTCGATGCCGCGAATACGGCGCTCAACGCCGTGCGTGGCGACCTTGACGTCCGTCGCCGCCGGCTCGATGCCAGCGTGAACCTGATCGTCGCCCTGGGCGGCGGCTGGCAGCCCGAGGCTGAACCCGCGAAAGAGGCGACCGCTGCCCGCTAAAGCGGGTAGTGGGTCACCAGGGTTTCGAGGCGGGTGCGCGTCTGCGTCGAGAGCGGCGACGGCGTGCGGTAATCGCGCCGGCCCGAAAGCTGGTCGGCCACCATCTCGTCGTGCCGCGCGCCCATCAGGCCATTGATCGCGGCGAGGAAGCGCGACATCCGGAACGCGTGCTCATTCGGTCCGAACGAGCGCAGGGTGTCGTAGTACGACACCTGCATGCTGATGATCTTGCGCACGGTATGGAACTGGTGGCCGGCGAACATCGTGCGGCCCATCACCTTCTTCAGGCGAGTGATCTCCGCACGCTGATGGGCGATGAAGCCCGCCTCGTTGTCGAGTTCCATATCGATGAGGCCGCGGCGGACCATGCGCCAGACCGGGCGGGAGAGCAGCAATTTCAGCTTCAGCCCCTGGCGCACCACGGCGCCGCGCTGGCCGCCGCGGAAGGCGTCCTGCAGGTGGCCCATGACACGCGTGATCAGGTCGAAGACGTAGCCGGAGCGATGGCGCTTGCCATACAGGCGCTGCGCAAAACGCAGGTGCTTGTAGCGCGCGCGGATGTTCTTGTACTGGATGCGGTCGTCGGCGCTGAGGCCTTCGTTGCGCAGCAGCTTCTCGACCAGGTGCATCAGTTCTGCGCGAGTGACACCGTCTTCCCAGAACTGCAGGCACAGCGCGTAGCAGCGCTCGATCCACTCGTCCGGGCAGGCCAGGACGATCGGGTCGGGCAGGTCGACGTGCGCGTCGACGACATCATCCGTATCGACGGCATCGAACAGTCGCCGAAGGGTTTCCTTCGGGAACCGCTGCCAGCGCAGGCCACTGATGCCGTTCATGACTTCGCTTCCTCGGGCGCGTAAAACGTCAGCGCGTGCCGGTTGCGATACGCCCCGATGGTTGGGATCAGGGAGAACAGCGCATCCAGGCACTGGCCGCCGAAATAGGCGACCGCCGCACCCATGATGCCAAAGCTGTGGCTAAGGCCAATAAGCAGGGCCACATAGGCCACCGCGGCAAGCGCCTGGGCCACGAGGGCGGCGCGCTGGCGGCTGGCGATGTAGAGCAGGGATTCGAGCGGAAAGCCGGCCATGGAGACGACGAGGGCGGCGCACATCACCTGTAGCAGATCGTAGGCTTCCAGATACTGCTTGCCGAACACGGAGCCGATCAGTGGCTTGCCGACGGCGATGACCAGGATGGCGACGAGCACGCCAAGGCCGCCAGCCAGAGCGGCCGCGCGCAAGCCCAGCTTCCAGGGGCGATCACTGGCGGGGTCGAGGCGGCGAATCTCCGGGTAGAAGCTTTTCTGCATCAGCGAGGCGGGGGTGCCGGCCGCGTCGAAGAAGGTCAGCGCCACCTTGAACACACCCGCTGCCGCCGGGCCGAGCACGATACCCACCAGCACGTTGCTGCCGGCATTGCGCGCCGACCAGATCGAATGGGCGAAATTGGTGGTCCAGACGAAATCCCACGCGCCCTTGATACGCCGGGCGGCGCTCATGAGCTTGGGCCGCAGCGCATCCTGGATGTTCTGTCGACGCAGCTCCTGCACGGCGAACCACCACAGCGTGGCGTCGCCGGCCAGGCTGGAGAGATACCAGGTCGCGATGAAGCCCGGGAAGCCCAGGTCGCCGAAGTAGGCGACGACGCTGCCGACGGCGCGCAGGAACGGCGTGATCGCCTGCTGCACGGCGATCAGGTCGAAGCGATCGATGGAGCGGAGGATGCCGGTGGGCGTCGCCGCCGTCATCGTCGGAATGAGGGTGCAGTAAGCCAGCGCCCACCAGAAATCCCCGGGCGGAATACCCACGGCATGGCTGAGGAAGGGCAGCAGGACCATACCGCCGACCAGCGCGATGGCGCCGCTGGCGAGATCGAGGCCGAACGAGAAGCCCACCACGTCGCGGAACCGGTTCAGGTCCTTGTGCGCCAGGGCTGGCGTGCCGAACTGCACGACAAACTGCCAGGTCTGGAACTTGACGAAGTCACTGACGCTCTTGCCGTAGGCCTGCACCACGACCAGCACGCCGAACAACGCCGGGTGCAGGGCACGGCCGGCGCACGCGAGCGCCAGCAGCCCCAGCAACGCGCCGACGACGTTGCTGGAGCCCAGGTAGGTAGCGTTACGCACGATGGCGCGGAAGGCGCCATCGGAGAACCAGTGTTTCATCGCTCGAGCGCGGTAGGGGCCGTGGCCATGACACTCTCGCGCGCCGGCCAGCTGGCGAACGCGGCGCAGATGGCATCGATCTGTTCCGGCGTATGGGCAGCACTGACGCTGCAGCGGAGCAGCGATTCGTTGCCCGGCGTAGCCGGCGGCACCATGACGTTCACGTACACGCCCTGCTTGAGCAGGTGGTGCCAGAAGCGCAGGGCCTCCACCTTTTCGCCCGCGAGCACGGCGACCACGGCGTTGGCCGGGGCGCCCAGGCGGAAGCCCAGGGCGGCCAGGCCGGCGTGCAGGCGCGCGGCATTCTCGCGGATACGCTGGCGCAGGTCGCTGGCGGCCTCGAGCTTGCGCAGGGCCATGCGGGTGGCCGCGATCGTTGCCGGGGGCAGCGAAGCGGTGAACACGTACGGGCGGCTGGCGTAACGGAGCACTTCCATTTCATCGGCGTCGCCGACGCAGAAGCCGCCGGTGTTGCCGAGACTCTTGCTGAAGGTGCCAACGACGTAATCGATATCGTCGAGGAGGCCCAGCTCTTCACACAGGCCCTGGCCCTTCGCGCCGAGGACGCCCATGGAGTGGGCTTCGTCGACGAGCAGGGTGGCGCCGAACTGCTTCTTCACCTCGACGAACTCGCGCAACGGCGCGCGATCGCCCAGCATGCTGTACACGCCTTCCACGACGATCAGGGCGTTGGCCGCCTCGTCGCCCAGGCGGCGCATGCGCTTGGCCAGGTCATCCGGGTCGTTGTGGCGGAAGCGGATCGTGTTCGCACCGCTCAGGTTGCAGCCGTCGTAGATGCTGGCGTGGCTGTCGGCATCGATCATGACGGTATCGCCCGGGCCAGCCAGGGCCGAGATCATGCCCAGGTTGGCCTGGTAGCCGGTGGAGAACACGATGGCGTCGCGCTTGCCGTAGAAGCGCGCGAGATCGAGCTCCAGCTCGCGGTGTGCCGCGTAGCTGCCGTTGGCCATGCGCGAGCCCGTGGTGCCCGTGCCGGCGCTCTCAAGCGCCTGGCGGGCCGCCGCGATGCAATCCGGGTCGAAGGTGAGCCCGAGGTAATTGTTGGTGCCAGCGAGGATCGTCTTGCGACCCTGGATCAGGCCCTCGGTGGGCGACAGGATCTCATCGATCTGGATACCGAACGGATCGACGCCCAGGGACGCCAGTTCGCCTCGGACCTCCCGCACGGCACGGAGCCGGGGGTTCTCTTTCATGCTTTTTTGCCTACGTGCGTCTGGATCAGCGTGGCCAGCTGGCCGACGGTTTTGATGTCCGCCAGGGTGTTGAGCGGCACCGAGATCTCGTAATGATCCTCGACATCGGTGATGAGGTCCATCACCTTCAGCGAATCGAGCGCCAGCTCGCCGGTAAGCCCGGTATCCGCGGTGATGTTGGCCACGCGCCCTTCGGCGTGGGGTTTCACCAGCCTGATCACTTCGGCAACGACTTCTTCGTGGGTCATGGGGGTGTTCCGTTCAAAGCGGTAAGGGGTTTGCCGAGGGTCTGGGCCAGGCCTTCCCGGAACGGGACGGCGGGCTGCCAGCCGGTGGCTTGCATGAAGGGAGCGCTGTTCGATACCCAGTCGGCATGCGTGATTTCACGCACCTTGCCTGGGGTCAGCATCGGCGCGTAGCCAAACAGGCGCGCGCCCAGGCGGTTGGCGCGAGCCACGAAACGCAGGACCGGCACCGGGATGTGCAGGCGGCGGATGGGCGCGCCATCGCGCAGCACCTGGGCCGCCGTGCCCAGCACGGTATCCCAATCGTAGCCGCGGGCGTGGCCATCATCGAGCTCGTAGATGGCGCCGCTGGCGCCCTCCGTGCCCAGCCAGGCCACGACGGCCGAGGCCAGGTCGGCCACGTGGATCAGCGAGAAACGTCCGTCGCCCGCTCCCGGGATAGCCGCGATGCCGCGAGCCATGCCCTGGAACAGCGGAAGCATCTCGCGATCGCCGGGGCCATAGACGGCCGGCGGCCGGATGGCCGCCCACGTCAGGCGGCCCGCACGAGCGGCGAGCGCCTGCTCGCCGAGATGCTTGCTGCGCGCGTAATCCGAGAGCTGGGGCTCGCGTGCGGCGAGCGAGGAGATCAGCAGGAAGCGTTCGCACGAGGGCGCCAGCAGGGCAGCCTCCACCGTGTTGATCACGCCCCGTTCGTTGACCCGGTCGAAATCCGCCTGGCTGGCGCCGCGAACGCTGCCCGCGCAGTGGATGACAGCGTGCGCGCCATCCATGACGGCGGCCAGCGCGTCTTTGTCGTCGAGGTCGCCGGCGATCCACTTCAGGCCCGATGCGCTGTGCATCACGCGGCCGCGGCGCGGCCGGTACAGGGCCCGCACGCGGTAACCCGCGCGGACAAGATGTTCGCTAAGCGCGGCGCCAATGAAGCCGGTGGCGCCGGTCAATGCAACGACCGGCCTCCCGTCGTCTGGCGTTTCGCTCATCGCGAACCCGCGACCCGAAGGACGTGCTCCTGCGCCTGGCGTTCCAGGTAACCCTTGCGGGTGGCCGAGCGGGAAAGCTTGCCCGAGGATGTGCGCGGCAGCGTGTGGCGCGGCACGAGTTCGATCAGGCAATCCACGCCCAGTTCTTCCAGCAGTTCGCGGCGGATGCGTTGCACCAGCGCCACGCGAATGGCGGTGTCGTCGGTGTTGCACTGGACCACGACCACGGCGATCTCGGCACCCGTCGGGCCCGGCACGCTGAACGCCGAAGCGTCCTGCGAACGCAGTTCCGGCTGGCGCTCGACGATGCGCTCGATCTCCTGTGGCCAGATGTTGCGGCCGTTGACGATGATCATGTCCTTGTGACGGCCCGTGATCACGACTTCGCCATCGATGAGGTAGCCGATATCGCCCGTGTCGAGCCAGCCATCACCGGCGAGGACGTCATCGGTGAGTTCCGGCTGCTCGTAGTAGCCCGACATGATGCTCGGGCCACGAACCATGATCTTGCCTACGTGGCGATCGGCCAGCAGGTGGCCGGCGTCGTCGCGGATCTCGAGTTCGTGTTCCGGCAGCACCGGCCCACAGCGGACGAACGGCGTGCCCTGGCCCTTGGCCACCGGCGTCGCGCGCAGGTGGTCGGCCAGGTCGGTCGGGTCGATCCAGTCAACCAGCATGCCCTTGCCGAGCGGCGAGAAGCTCACCGCCAGCGCAGCTTCGGCCATGCCGTACGACGGCACGAAGGCGTTCGAGTTGAAACCCGACTGGCCGAGCAGCTCGGCGAACTTCTCCATCACTTCGGGATGGATGGGCTCGGCGCCAACACCGGCGATACGCCAGTTAGACAGGTCGTACGAAGCGATGTCGCCTGGGCGCACGCGGCGTGCGCACATGTCGTAACCGAACGGCGGGCTGTAAGCGATCGTTGCCTTCGACTGGCTCATGAGTTCGAGCCAGCGGCGCGGACGCATCGCGAATTCGCGCGTGTCCATGTAATCGATGGAGCGCTGTCCTGCCATCACGGTCAGCAGGCAGCCGACCAGGCCCATGTCGTGATAGAACGGCAGCCACGATACGAAGCGGTCTTGCTCGTTCAACACGAGGCCGTGGTTGATCGAACCGCGCAGGTTGGCGAGCAACGCGCCCTCGGTGATCACCGCTGCCTTCGGCGTACCGGTGCTTCCCGAGGTGAACTGCAGGTAGGCCACTTCGTCGGCGCGCAGCGGCTGCATCGGCGAGGTATCGGCCGGCAACTCGTCGAAGGCCGACGGCTCGCCCCACATCACCACGCCCAGGCCACGCACGGCTTCTTCCAGGAAACCCTGGAAGGATTCCGATGCCACGGCCACGGCGGCGTCGCACGCCTGCAGCATGCCACGGAGCTTCTTGACGAAGGCGTCATGCCCGCCGAGGTTCACTGCGGAAGGGACGGCAACCGGCACGAGACCGATGTACTGGCAGGCGAAGAAGAAGCGCAGGAACTCCGGGCTCGTCTCCGCGATGATGGCCACGCGAGCGCCACGCGGCAGCTCGAGCGAAGCCAAACGCTGCGCAAGGTCGATCGCCTGCGTTCGCAAGGTCTTATAGGGCAGCGCCGTTGCCAGCTTGCCGCCCGCATAGAAATTCGCACCGGTCGTACCCGTCGCCGCGTAGTCGAGGACTTCGGCAAGCGTGTCGAAGTCACCCCGACGCAACGGCATCGAGTTGATCGTGGGTGTCGGTGACCCAGTGCGAGTAAAGATGCTTCCGTCTGCGCTCATGTTTTTACCGCTTTTCGACGCCAGACCGCGTCTTTGGGGGCAACACGGGGGTGTTGCAAGGCCATTACTGAACCTAATGGTACCCTAATTGGCGGCTATGTTAAGAATTTACTCAGATTTTCGTAAGCCCTATGGGGCTTGTCTTGTAAATTTTATGTGAAGAAATGGCGAATCCGCCCCTACTTCTGGCCCCGTTCCTTGTTCCATTTCGCCATGTTTTTGATCGGCTGGCGCACGTACGGACTGATGCTGATTAGCCAGAAAATCAATCGGTTAAAGGCTGTTCCGAGCTTGTCCGAGGGGCGGTCGATATCGATGAAAAGGACGGCCCGGAGCTCGTCCGTATCATTGTGAACTTCGTGTTCAAAACTATCGTCGAAAAGTACGACCTTGCCCTCGTGCCAGTGGAGGATCTGATCATCCACGCGGATCCAGACGTTCTCCCAGTCCTGTGGGACGCGCAGGCCGAGGTGGGCGCGGATCACGGCCTTGGTCGGACCCTTGTGCGCCGCGATGCGGTAACGCGGCTGCAGGATCGAGAACATCGCACTGCGCATGCCGGGCAGGGCGTCCAGCGCCGCAGCCGTGCGCGGGCAGACCGCGCAGTTCTCATCGACGCGGTTGCCGTAAACGTAGAAGCCGAAGGTCTTCCAGTTATCGCCCTTGGAGATGCGCTTCTGGTCCGGGGAAATCTGGTGGAACGCGGGGATATCCTCCGGGTGCTCCAGAAGATGCTCCAGTTCCTGGCGGATCTCCGGCCAGGCGGCCTCAAGGCGCGGTACCCAGTCAAACGTATCGTTCGGCAGCACCGGCGTGGTGGCGACCAGCGAGTGCTTCGCCTGGAAACGGCCGCTCCAGCGCAGGAAGCGCTTGCCGGCACGGATGAGCATCCGGCGCCACAGTGGGGCCTGGGGAGCGTTCGAAAGGGTCGTGTTCACGTCGCCTCGGGGTGCTGGGCAGGTTAAAGGGTGGATGGCAGCGAGGGCACGACGGTCGCGACGGCGCGCAGTGCCTTCTGCAGTACATCGGGGTAGGGGGCGCGCGTATCCAGATCGAACAGCGGTGCGCCGTTGTACTGGAGCCGGGCCATCACGGCGATCTTGTCGCTGAGTTCCGAGCGGCTGTGATCGGGCTTGCGCGCATAGGCGGTCGCGAGGTCGATATCGAGCTTGATCACGAGTATCGGCCGGTAGCGGGCCATGCGCTTGTACAAACGCTGCTCGCGCTCGGCCAGCTTGCGCACCAGCCAGCCCTTGCTGCGTTCGAGGCCAAGGCCGGGGCCGTCGTAGCGAAAGCCGCTCACCTCGGCCTGAGGATAGCGGTCGGTGATAACCACCGTGCCGCTTTCGGCCAGCCGGCACACCTTGCGCAGGTGCGCTTCGCGCCAGATCGAGAGCCCGACCATGACGAGGGCTCCCCAGAAGCCGGGCGCCTTGTTTTTCATATCCTGCGCATGGGCGGCCTTGGCGGCGAGCCGCTTCTCGAGGCGCGGGCCGATCAGGGGCAGGTCCTTGATCTTGGCACCACTCTCGCCGGAAATAAGGCCCAGGTAGCGGCGCACGGTGGGCACATGGGCCCCCACGATGCGCTGCAGATCGTGCGTGAGCGTGGATTTGCCGGTGCCGTCGCAACCGACGACCGCGATCAGGTTGGGGATCGGCGGAAGAGGTGCGTCGTCGTGGTCTGGCGTGGTCATGAGCGGTGAGCTTCCTGCGCCGCGCGCACCGCCTCCAGTGCTTCGTCCAGGACGAAGCCGGCGTTGTCGCGGCCATCGAGATCCACGATGTGGGCCCCGTTGAACGTTAAAAGAGGGATATTGGCGATCTTCGCGCGGAGCGAGGACAGCTTGTGATCCGGTTTTCGCGCGTGGGCGGTTGCCTCATCCACGTTCAGGCGGATGACGAGCATGGGGACGCCCGAAGCCATCCACGCATAGAGCTCCTGCTCGCGCCCACGCAGCCAGCGCACCCACCAGGAGCCACCTTCGGTCTTCGCCAGCTCGGCGCCGTCGAAGAGGAAGCCGGGGATCTCCGCCTGCGGATAGCGGTCGGTGACAACGAGTGTTCCCGTCGCGCACACGCGCAGCATGCGCTTGTACTTATGGGCTCGCCAACGCGAGAGCAAGTAGATCGCAAAGGCGGTCACGCCGCCGGGTGCCTGCTTCGGCTTATCGTGTACCCGATCAGACTTGCGGGTGAGGTAACGCCCCAGCGGGCCGCCTATCACGGGCAGTTCGCGGATCCACTCACCGATGCGCCCCGACGACTGGCCCAGGTAGAGTTGTTCAACCGGGCCGCGCTCACGCAGGCGTGCCACGAGTGAATCAGCCAGTGTGGATTTGCCCGATCCGTCGCAGCCGGTAAGGGCAACGACCGGCAGGCGTTGGGAAGGATCGAGGTGTTTGGACACGGAGGGCCCACCGGACAGGGCGATGCAGACAATACCTTTTATGGTATGCCCGGGTGCTTGTGCACGTCTACGTTGGCGTCCCTTGACGCCCTCCCGGGCGCGCGCTGCTATCCTTTCCGATGGACTTACCTTCACCGACGGAAACCGCATGCCCGCAAAGCCCGGCCACATGGCTCCCCTGATCGCGATCATCGGCACTGATGGCTCGGGCAAATCGACGGTGTCCGACCACGTCGCCGGCTGGATCACCCGCTATGGTCCCGCGGGCCGGGCCCACCTGGGTAAGCAGTCCGGCAACATCGCCCGCGCCATGGCCGCCTGGCCGCTCATCGGGCCGGTGCTCGAGCGGGCCATTACGCGCAAGGTCGATACCGTCAACGACCGCATGAAGGTCGACAAGCAGCCGACGCTGCTGCCTGCGCTGGTCATCATTGGCTTTACGATGCGCCGCAAGCTCCGCTTCAAGCGCATGCTGGCCATGCGTGAGCAGGGCCTCATCGTGGTCACCGATCGCTTTCCGCAGGTGGCGATTCCCGGTGCGTACGATGGCCCGGGTTTTCCTAATGCCTCGCAGGGCTCGTGGCTGGTCAGGCAGCTCGCGCGCTATGAGCACTCAGTGTTCGAGTGGATGGCGAGCCATAAGCCGGATCTCGTGTTGCGACTGAATGTGGATCTGGATGTCGCCTGCGCGCGCAAGCCGGATCATCGCCGCGAATCCCTCGCGAAGAAGATCGCCGTGACGCCATTGCTTAGTTATGGCGGCGCGCCGATCACGGATATCGACACGAATCTTCCGCTGGAAAACGTCTTCGCGCAGGTAGAAGCGGCGATCGCGAACACCATGGCCGAATGCGGCTACGCGCCGAACTTTACCCCTTGAAGGGATTCACCACGGTCACGGTATGTTCGATGACCAGGCCGTGGTGCATGGCCTCTGACCAGACGACGGCCGCGCCGCTATCGATGGCGGCGGCAACGATGTTCGCATCATAAAACGACAGCTTGTGCCGCGCGGCGAGCCGGCGCGCGCTGTCGTGGATATCCGCTGTCAGGCTGACCACGGGGCAGAAATGCCGGATGCTGGCAAGGAATGCCGCAACCTCTTCCCACGACATGCCAGCCTTCTTGCGGCAAACGTTGGTGACTTCGTTCAGCACCTGCACGCTAACCGCCGGCCGCCGCGACAGGAGGTCCATCGCGATGTCGTGCTTCTCGGTATCTTCGGAAAGCAGGTAGAGCACCACGTTGCTATCGAGGAAGGTGAGCCCTTCCATCAGCGCTCGTTGGCATCATCGCGATCGAAGCGGAAATCGGCGGGCAGCCGGCCCTTCAGTGCGCGCAGGCGCTCGAGGACTTCTTCATCGCGCGGGCCACGCTCCACGGCGAATTCGCGAGCTCCTTTTGCATACAACACGACGTCGTCTCCTTCTCTCAAGCCCAGTGCCTCCACGACGGCAGCCGGAAGCCGGATGCCAAGGCTGTTGCCCCATTTGGATACGCGCATCGTACTCGCCTCGGATATACAGTCAATAAAAGTATATCCTCAATGACCGGGGGTGCTGCAAAGATCAAGCGGCGCGGCAGTACTCCATCAACAGAGACGAGGGCAGGCGGCAGGCGGGGTGCATGCGGCAGAGCTGCACGATCGAGCCGGAGACGCCGCTCATCAGGCCCGGTGTGAATGCATCGCGCGCCAGGCCGCCGACGATGCCGTGCTCCTCGATACTGGAAAGAATGAGCGCGATGCCGCTGGGGGTGCCCTCCGGCACGATGCCGGGAGCGACCCGCGCGGCCCTCGCCATGAGCTCCCAGGTACTGAGGTCGCCGTGGCAGAGCGTGTGGCTATGCCCCCAGCCGCCTGTCGCGGCAGCACGCACCGCGCGGCGCAGGGTATCGAGATGCCGGGGATGATGCGTGCGCTCGTAAAGGTCGGCCGCTGCAAAGCCAATGCCGACACTACCGTGGCACCAGGTGTCGGCAAAGTCGCGGCTTTCGGGTTTGCGCACATCGGTCCAGTTGCCGGCGTCGCTGAGGAAGAGCGATTCCTCGAAGTCGAACGCGCGCTCGGCCAGGTCGAGCCAGCGGTGCCGGTCGTCGGCGTCACCGGCGTCGCTCAGCCCCAGTCGCGTCAGTGCCCAGCCCGTCCCCGTGGCGCCATGGGCGAACCCACCAATCGGTTCATCGAATATGGATGCGGGCCAACGTGCGCCGCGTGCATCGACAATGGCGGTGGCCTCAAGGCGCAGGCCTGCGCGCCTTGCAAGATCGAGCCAGCGGCGTTCGCCGCTCGCTTCCGCAAGATTGAGGAGCGGAACGATCGCGCCACCTACACCTTCGAGGATATCGAGCACGCGTTCGTTATCGATATCCCATGTCTCCATGCGCGAGGCCTGGCGTAACGCGTCGTCGAGGAAACCTTCGCCGGGCTGGAGGTGGTCCAGTGTCAGCCACATCTGTACCTGCGACGCGAGGCCGATGAAGCCGCCAATCGCTTCGGGCTCGTCCGTGTCCTCCGCCGTGCGCATGACGCGAAGGACACCGCGCAAGGCATCGACGACGCCGTCGATCTCGTCGACCCGGCCATGGCGCGCTTCTTCCACGTAGCCAGCGAGCGCGAGCGCGATACCACCCAGCCCGACGTAAAGGTTCGGCTGCAGCGTGCGCATGGTCCATCCGCCTCGGCCAAGGATCGGGCTGATCCAGGTCATCGTGCCATCGTCGCCGCGCACCGATAGTTTCAACAACTGTTCCACGGTCTCGCGTGCCATCGTGCGTCGACGGTGGTCGATGTCGCCACTATGGAGGTTCTTCGCGGAGAGATTATAGGGTGAGCGTTTGTCGTCGTTGAGGCGCACGTTGAGGTGCGCCGTCACCAGCGCGCCGCGGATCGTCAGCTCCTCGAGTTCCATGCGCATGGCCGTCCACGCTTCAAACACCTCATCTTGTTGGGCCTGCTCCAGGATGTTGACGAACACGGGGACATCGCCGAATCGCATGTCTTCGATTTCGGCCATGATGAGCGCCGGTTCGGAAGGGGCGATCGGCTGTGCGACGGCGTGGCGTGAGAGGAGGTCGCGGGCGCGCTCGATCGCTGCTGCTTCGTCATGCAGCGACGCGGGATGCCAGAGCATACGCATGATCTCCACGTACACCTGTGTGGGACGGCGGATACGCCGGATACGCGTGCCGATGAACGGCTGCATCAATGGGAGAAGGGTTCCGTCGTGCAGGCGAGCGGCCAGCACATCGGTCATGCCACGGAAGCCCGCGACGATGTCCTCCCAGAACCGCGAGATATCTGGATGGATACAGGGGTGGTTCTTGCCGATATCGATATCGACGCTGACCAGGCCGAGGCGGGCGCGCGTCGTACCGCCATCGATGATCTCGGGGACGCGGATCCTTGGCTGCTCGCCCTGCAGCGCGCCGATCGCGGAGATATCCACGCCATCGAGTCCGAGCACGGGCGCGCGGAACGGGACCAGTCCGGTACGCAGCACGGAAGAGCGGATGAGTGCCTGGGCGAGGTCGACGGCCTCGCCCTTGCCCGTGGGCGGCGTGGGTACTTCGGTGACGAACAGGCTTTCCACATCGACCACATAAGGAACGACCGACGAGGCGATAAGGTTCTCGTAGTGGATATCGGTGCCACCCAACAGACGCATGACCGCTAGCCAGCGGCCGATGTTCTGGTAGAACAAACCGAGTTCGATGTCATCGACACAGTGGATGTGCGCCACGTGACGGGCCCACCCGTAATCCCCTCGATCGAGAATCGCCGGCACGCGGATACGGTAGGCGTCGCCGGGCATCAGCGCCTCCAGGAAACCGTCGAGAGCCGCGTCGACGCGGAGTGAGCGCGGCTTGTACATCACGGTGCCGTTAGCGAAATGCAGGCATGCCACGGATTGGCCGCCCTCGTGCACGTCTCCCTCGCCGAAGTTGATGGACTCCAGTGCGCCCAGGTCCATGCCTGCGAACATGCTGAGTGCGGCACGGTCATCGCTAAGGCGCTTGAGCAACGTGGCGATGGCGCCGACCTGCTGGTCAAGGGCGCGATGGAGCCGCGGCGTCAGCGCGGGGTAGCGTTGCGCGATGGCCTTGGCAAAGGTGGGCGATGTCGCGTGGCGAATGAATGCGTCGAAACCTTCTGTCTCGCCAGGGGGCAAATCGCCGGAGAGCCTCGCGGCGTGAAGCTCCAGGAGAAGTACGCGGTTGAGCTTGCGAGAAGCATTCTCAAGGAGGGCGGCATCGGCGGCTTCGCCAATACGCGTGCGCTCATCCGCTCCGAGCATTGGTTGATTCGCGATGGCGGTAGAAAGTGCCTGGCGGCTATCGGCGATCAGAAAGGCGATGACGGGAGCGAAAGCATTCTGCGGCGCCGGAGCATCCATGGGCGGTCCTGGGTATCGGTTGGAGGGAGAGAGATAGCCGTGGTGGTTGGCCACGGCTATCGCCGCTACTGCGTGTTAGCAGCAGAGGCCCGGCCGGGAAGCCGTACACGAGCTGCAGTTCGAAGCCAGCGCCATCTCGGCGTTGGTCATCGCCACCATCGTCTGTGCCTGACCCTCGGTGTAGAGGGAGCCAGCAGGATTGTCATACCCACCTACGCTATCCGCACCGCTCAGCCACCCGGCCAGAATCTTGTCGGTCTGCATGGAAAACTCCTTGGTGTGTAACGGGTATGCGCCCAGTAGTTTTACTGTCGGCCCGCAGCGGGCGCGTCCGCGGCGACGCCCGCCGATTCTGCGCTTGATCGGTTCGTATGCCACATGTCGTGCCGTTTTTGCGTCGCGAACCAACGCCACACGCGCGTACGCACTCTGGCACGATGCGAAGACTCGGCAGTGATGAAACGTACGGAGGCGTTGTAATGATCGTCTGGCGTTTTATCTTGCGACATCGCGCGCTCGTCGCCAGTGCAGTCGGCCTTTCGTGCGTGAGTGCGGTGTGCACGATGATGCTGCTTGCTCATATCAACCGCTTCGCCGCGGAAGGCGTTGCTGCGGGATCGATGCGCTGGCTGTCCGGCGTTGCGTGGCTAGCGGCCGTGCTTCTCGCAAGTACTGCCTCGCAGTTCATCCTGGCCCGCTTAGGCGGTGATCTCGTGGCGCAGCTTCGCATGGATCTTTCAGCGCGTGTCATTCGGATGGAGTACGAGGCGCTGGCGCGCGATCGCCACGCCGTGGTCGATTCGCTCATCGAAGACGTCGCGGCGATAGCGCCGCTGGTACTGGTTGCGCCCATGCTGGCCTATAACGCGCTCCTTGTCGTTCTTTATGCGGGATACCTCGCGCAGGTGTCGGCACCTTTGCTGGGGATACTGGTCACCTTTCTTGCCTGTACGGCCGCCGCCTCTGTCGTCCTCGAACGTTTCCTTCGTCGGCGCTTCGATGCGCTACGCGATGCCAACGAAAAGGTCTTCGAGTTCTTCCGTTACCTGAGTGATGGCAAGAAGGAGATGGCTCTGCATACTGCACGAGCGCGTCATGTCAGTGATGCGCTGCTTGGACCCGCAATCTACCGCGCCAGGAAGCTGATGGTTCAGGTGCATACAGGTCTTGGGATCAACGAGGCGTGGTCGTCGGCGGTGGTCTACTCCGCCGTCTTCGTCGTGGTCTATGTCGGCTACGTCGCCTTGCGATTGCCGCCCGCCACCGTCACGCGCTTTGTCATCGGAGCCTTGTTCCTCGGCGGCCCCGTGGCGTTCATCACCAGCGCCGCCCGCCAGGTGGGTGTCGGCACGGCCAGCCTGCGGCATTTGCAAAAGACGGGTCTGAATTTGCACGGCGAGCCCGTCGATCACGGCGATGATGGCCTGCGTGTCGATATTCCGTCGTGGCGGTCAATGAGCTTGCGCGGCGTCAGCTACCGCTACCCGGATGTGAGTGACGAGAGGTCCGCATTGGGTCCGGTCGATCTGGACATCCAGCGCGGCGAGCTATTGTTTATCGTGGGTGGCAACGGCAGCGGAAAATCAACCTTGTTGCTTGTGCTTGCATCGCTGTTGACGCCAACCAGCGGCGAGGTGCTCGTGGACGGACACCCGGTTGCAACGTCGGTTGCCGCGCATCGCCAACGTTTCACCGGTGTGTTTGGTGACTTCTTCCTCTTCCCCCACGTGCTTGACGATGCGGGGCATGTGGTAGACGACGCACGTGTGATGGCGTGGCTTGAAGCTCTGGGTCTTGGCGCGCACGTGAGCGTCACGTCGGGTGAGTTGTCGCGCCTTGCGCTGTCTACCGGGCAGCGCAAACGGCTCGCTCTGCTGCAATGTTATGCCGAGGATCGTGACATCTTCTTCTTTGACGAATGGGCCGCGGATCAGGACACGCATTTTCGCGATTACTTCTATCGCACGCTGCTCCCTGAGCTGAAAGCACGTGGCAAGACGGTGATCGCCATAAGCCATGATGACCGCTACTTTCCTCTCGCCGATCGCGTCGTAAAGCTGGAGTCGGGCCGGGTGGTAAGCGACATTCGCGCGCGCACCTCCGTGACGGCGTAAACGTTCTCGCCAGCGGCGGCAGTCGCATACTCATCGTCTGCCGAATACGCTCATTCCGGGCTGGTCAAAACGTGACCAATCCGCTTGAAACGAGCGCTACGCTAGGGTCTCCACCCACCATGAAGCAGGAGATCCACCATGCGTACTTTCGTCCGTTCGGCTGTTGCTTTCGTCGCCATCGCCATGACCTTCGCCGCCGGCAACGCGCTGGCCGTCACCGCTCATGCCTCGGGTGTTCACCACGCGCAGGCGTTCGACCTGCCGGTCAACTGCAAGAATCCGGCTGAGTGCAGCACCAAGGGGAACTAACCCATCCCGTTGCCACTGCTTCCTGCATCACCGGTTCGCGTGAGCGGCCGGTGGTGCGATGGCGTGGCGGTGGCGCCAGCGGGCGCCCATCAGCAGCGTGCCCGAGATGCAGAGCGCCAATACGGCCTGGCAACGGATAACCGATGCATCGAGGAGCTCGCCGCCTGTCATGGCCAGTGCGATGCTGGCCAGCATGCCGCCGACAGCGGATCCGTGCCATCCGTGGCGCCATGCCAGGCCAAACATGGGAAGCACGAGGGAGAGCCTCGCCGTCTGGCGGAGCATGTCCTGATCGGTGGCGAACGCTACCCAGGCAAGGCCGACAAGCATCGGTGCGGCCCACGCCGCCAGATCGCGGGCGAGTGGGCTACGCCACAACTGGGCCAGGCTAAGGGCGGCTGCGGCGCTGACGCGCTCGTGCATGGCCAGCACCGTTGGCGTCAGCGTGAGCGCGCCCAGGAACGCGCCGAGCAGGTAGGACCAGAAATAGGCGTACGCGGAAATCTCCGGCCATGCGCCGGGGTTGGACATCAGCGCGGCCTCCAACTGCATCGTGGTGGACACGGCAGTGACGATCGCGCAGCCCAATGTGGCGGTAAGCAGCACACCGACCCGCAGGCTCCCGTCCGGTGCCCGCAAGGGCCAGCGCCGGCGCAGGGGGCCCACCACGGGGATCCACAGCAGCACCATCGGCACTGCGGCAGCCAACGCCCATGCGGCCCCGAACTGGGGGCCATGCAGCAGGGCGTTTTCGATCGAGGGCAGGGTCTCGCCAATGACCAGGGCGAGCCAGAACCGGCGAGGTACCAGGAATAGGCAGGCAAGGCGCAGGCCCGCGGTGAGTGCCCAGTGGGAGTTCGTGAAATAACGCGCCAGCTCATAGCAGGCCGCATAGGCCGCTGCGATGGCGAAAAGCTGTCCCCAGGTAGCCCTGTTAGCCGTGCTTCCGTTCACGTCTACTCCCAATGAGTGTCGTTACGTGCCAAGCGTGCCATGAACCGGGGAAGAAAATCCTGCGAAAACGCGGTCGATCCCGCACTTCTGGAAAGCTGTGCCGAATCTGCGCCTATGCTGCCGGAATAGCAGCTTAGGTAGCTTTTGCAGGCCGCCCGGTGCCTTCACCGGGCGGCCCTTTCGTGCCGTACGTGTTTCCGGGTTATCGCTTCAGGTCGTACCGGTCGAGGTCCATCACCTTGGCCCACGCCGCCACGAAATCACCCACGAATTTCTTGCCGGCATCGTCCTGCGCATAGACCTCCGAGAGGGCGCGCAGGATCGAGTTGGAACCAAATACCAGGTCGACGCGGCTTGCTGTCCAGCGGGACTTGCCGCCGCCACGCTCGCTGCCGGTGAACTCATGCCGGGCGGGCGAGGTGGGCTTCCATTCGAACCGCATATCCAGCAGGTTGCGGAAGAAGTCGTTGGTGAGCTGGCCCGGGCGATCGGTGAGTACGCCGGTGGAGCCGCCATCGAAGTTGGCACCGAGCACGCGCAAACCACCCACGAGTGCCGTCATCTCCGGCGCGGTAAGGGTCAGGAGCTGGGCTTTATCGATAAGGAGCGCTTCCGCCGGCACGCTGTAGTGCCCCTTCACGTAGTTGCGGAAGCCGTCGGCGATCGGTTCCATCGACTCGAACGATTCAACGTCGGTCTGTTCCTGGGTCGCATCGGTGCGGCCCGGCGAGAAAGGCACCGTGATGTCGTGGCCCGCGTCCTTCGCCGCCTTCTCGATCGCCGCGCCGCCAGCCAGCACGATCAGGTCCGCCAGCGATATCTTGCCGCCGGTGTCCTTGCGGATGCCTTCGAGTTTATCGAGCACCTTTGCCAGTTGGGCGGGGTTGTTCGCGCGCCATTCCTTCTGCGGGAAGAGACGGACGCGGGCGCCATTTGCTCCGCCGCGCTTGTCGCCACCGCGGAAGGTGGAAGCCGAAGCCCATGCGGTCGACACCAGCTCACCGACCGAAAGCCCGGAGGCGAGCACCTTTTCCTTGAGGGCTTTGGTATCGCTGTCGCTGAGCGGGCCGTGCTCGGCCTTCGGTAGCGGGTCCTGCCAGATCAGTACTTCCTGGGGTACTTCCGGGCCCAGGTAGCGGGCGCGCGGGCCCATGTCGCGATGGGTCAGCTTGAACCAGGCGCGAGCAAAGGCGTCGGCGAACTGCTCCGGGTGCTCGAGGAAGCGGCGGGAGATCTTTTCGTAAGCCGGGTCCATCCGCAGCGACAGATCGGTCGTCAGCATGGTGGGCCGCTGCTTCTTGCTCTTGTCGAAGGCGTGAGGCACGGAAGCTTCCGCATCCTTGGCCACCCACTGGTTCGCGCCAGCCGGGCTCTTGGTCAGCTCCCACTCGAAGCCGAACAGGTTCTCGAAGAACAGGTTGCTCCATTTCGTGGGGGTCTGAGTCCAGGTGACCTCCAGGCCGCTGGTGATGGCATCGGCGCCGACGCCGCTGCGCAGCTCGTTGTGCCAGCCCAGGCCCTGTTGTTCCAGGTATCCGGCTTCGGGCTCCGCCTGCACGTTTTTCGCATCACCCGCACCGTGTGTTTTGCCGAAGGAGTGGCCGCCGGCGATCAGCGCCACGGTCTCTTCGTCGTTCATGGCCATGCGGGCAAAGGTCTCGCGGATGTCGTGCGCCGCGGCGATCGGGTCCGGGTTGCCCTCGGGGCCTTCCGGGTTCACGTAGATCAGGCCCATCTGGACGGCGCCGAGCGGGTTCTCGAGGTTGCGGCCCCCTTCGGTGCGGTCCTCTTCCTTGCCGTGCAGGTGCGGGTCGGCCACCAGGACGCCATCGTCCTTCGGGGTGACCTTGCCATAGCGGTTATCGCCACCCAGCCACTCGGTCTCGGCGCCCCAATACACGTCGTGATCGGGTTCCCAGGTGTCTTCACGGCCGCCGGCAAAGCCGAACGTCTTGAAGCCCATGCTCTCCAGGGCGACGTTGCCGGTCAGGATGAGCAGGTCGGCCCAGGAGATCTTGTTGCCGTACTTCTGCTTGATCGGCCAGAGCAGGCGGCGCGCCTTGTCCAGGCTGACGTTATCGGGCCAGCTGTTCAGCGGGGCGAAGCGTTGCTGGCCGCGGCCACCGCCGCCACGGCCATCGCCGATGCGGTAGGTGCCGGCGCTATGCCAGGCCATGCGGATAAAGAGGCCGCCGTAGTGGCCGAAGTCGGCCGGCCACCAGGGCTGCGAATCGGTCATAAGCGCTTCGAGGTCTTTCTTTAGCGCCTTGTAATCCAGCGACCCGAACGCCTTGGCGTAATCGAAATCCTCGTCGAGGGGGTTGGAGCGAGACGAATGCTGGTTAAGCAGATCCACCCTCAGCCGGTTGGGCCACCAGTCCTGGTTGGTCTGGCCGCCGCCCGCGGCATGGTTGAACGGGCATTTCGATTCGTTCGACATCGCGTTTCTCCACTGGGGTTGGCTTCGGAGCCGCGGGCAGGGCCACGGCTCGTGACTAACGCAATAGCTCGATCATAGGCGCCGTTTGAACATTGCAGAAATTGATTGATCTTATGATGACAAGAGGCTGGCTCTATCGATGGAGCGATATCTGCCAAAGGATCGCCAACCCGGCATCTTGGGAACATGAAGAATGGCCTATGTAAATGGCCTATAGGGCTGTCGCCGAATTTGTCCTACGATCCCGGGATGGAAACGTCCACTCAAACGAGCCAGAAGGTCGGTAGCCTTGCCGTGGTTGGCATGGGCATGACCCTGGGCTCCCATCTGACCCCCATTTCGCGCAGTTATATCGAGCAGGCGGACGTCGTCTTCGCGGCACTCTCCGACAACCTGGTCGAGGAATGGCTGATGCGGATGAACCCCGACGTGCGCAGCCTGCAGGGCTACTACGCTGAAGGTAAGTCACGCATGGACACCTATTGGGAGTGGCTTGATCTCATCATGGCCGAGGTGCGTGCGGGCAGGCAGGTGTGTACGGTGTTCTACGGCCACCCCGGCATTTTTGCCTGGACTCCTCATAAAGCCATCGCCACGGCGCGTGCCGAGGGGTTCGCGGCGCATATGGAGCCCGGGGTGTCCTCGGAGGACTGTCTCTATGCCGATCTTGGCATCGACCCGGGCCGCTATGGCTGCCAGCATTTCGAGGCGAGTCAGTTCATCCTTTACGACCGCCAGCTCGATAACGCGGGCTACGTCGTGTTGTGGCAAGTCGCTCTCGCGGGCGACACCACGCTGGCGCGGTTAAGTTCAACCGGGGCGGCGTATCGGCAAGTGCTCGTCGACCGCCTGGCCAAGGACTATCCGCTAGACCATCAGGTGATCATTTACCGAGGGGCGACCTTGCCTATCCAGGATCCGCGGATCGAGTACCTTGCGCTGGCCGACCTGCCGCAAGCGGACCTGAGCGTCGCCGACACCGTTGTCTTGCCGCCAGCGCGGGAAATGCGCCGGCTTCCGGAGGTATGGGCTCGTGTAGAGGCCTTGGATAAGGAAGGGGAGACCGTCACGCAATCGTGACATAATCGGCAAAGCGCAAGGGGGGCAGGGGGCCTTCCGCGTTCCAGGGGTACAAACAGATGTCCGATTCGATCGATTTCCTCGAAGCCATTGGCCGCGACGCATCGTTGCGTCGGCTGCGTCCGGATGAACTCGCTCGCCGGCTTAAGGAGGCGGGTGCCTCCGACGTGCTTGCACGAGCTGCCGAGGCACGCGATAGCAATCTTCTCTGCGAGGAGTTTGGCGTCCGCGTCATGTACCACCCGAACGGCACAGACTCGCCGTTCCGCGAAGCACCGAAACCGCTCAAGGTCCCCTCGCCTGGTGAAGATCAGGACGATGAGGGGGAGGACGATGCCCCGCAGCAAAGCCTGCCGGCTCTAGAACGAGTACATTGAGGTACGAGCATGCTGATGGCCCTTCGCAAGTACGCTATAGCGTGGTTCGCCGGGGCCATTCTGGCGATGTGGGTTGTGCCTGTCTGTGCCGCGGTGGCGATCACGGATGTCACTACCTTCCTTGATCAAGCTGATGCCATCCGTTTGACGGATAACGCGCGTTTTGCTGCGATGCTCGCGCAGGTACATGCGGAACAGCCACCGATGACGCCACTCCAGCGGTGGCGCCTGCGCTACCTGGATGCGGCCCAGGCGCAGTTTACCGGGCACTACCCGGAGGCAGAGAAGGGCCTTCGCGACATCATTGATCATTCCGGGCACCCCGGGATGATTGCGTTGGCCATGGGCAAGCTCATGAAGCTTCTGAGCACGACCCACCGCTACGAGGAAGTGTTCACGATCGCGCGGCGCGCCGTTCCGTTGCTGCCTTCGGTGAAGGACCCCGTCGCTCGCCGGGCCCTGCTGGATATGCTTTCGCAGTCCATGACGTTCGCAGGCCACCCCGAGATCGCCATCCAGTATGCGGCGATGATGCGCGCCGATCTTGCGCCGGGCGACTCTCCGTGTCTGTCCATGACCGATGAAATCGCCGCCCTTTATATGCAGAAGGCGTTGCCGTCCGATAGCCCCCGGCTTGCAACGGCGATTGACGCATGTAATGCCCATGGCGTCGCGGTAATGAGCAACATGCTGGCGCTGACAAAGGCGACACGCCTGGTCGAAGAAGGCAAGCCGGCTGCCGGCCTGGCTCTTCTCGACAGCGTCGCGGCATCCATCGAGAAAGTCGGCTATTTTTCGGCCAAGGCATCGTTGTACAGCGTGCGTGCCGATGCCTACCTCGCCATGAATCGAGACGCCGATGCGCGGAAGGCGGCGCTCGCGACGGTAGCGCTGTTCCATCCTGGCGATATCGATAACTTCCTCATGGACGCTTACCACGTCCTCTACGAAGTGGAGAAGCGCGCTAAGCGGGATACCGTCGCGCTTGCGTACTACCAGCAGTACACGGACCAGGAACGCGATAACCTCAATGACATGACGGCGCGCACCCTGGCCTACGAGACCGTACAGCAGCGCGCACTCCTGCAAGGCATCGAATCAGAGAAGCTTGCCCACCAGAACAGCTTGCTGCAGCTGGAACAGGCGCTGACAGCCAAAGCTATGGAAACAGGGCGGCTCTATATCGTCCTCCTCGTCCTGCTCCTGGCCTCCGTTTTACTTTGGCTCGTCCGTACCAAGCGTTCGCAGCTGCGCTTCAAGCGCCTTTCGTCGCAAGACGGGTTGACCGGCGTGTTTAATCATCAGTACTTCATGACCGAGCTCGAGCGAGAGCTGCATGATCTTGAACGGCACGCTACGCCCGCGTGTCTCGTGTTGCTCGATCTCGATCATTTCAAGCTCGTCAACGATACCTACGGCCATGCCATCGGCGATGCGGTGCTGAAACGCGCTACGGCCACCTGCCGTCAGCAGCTGCGACCGGTAGATATCTTCGGCCGCCTCGGAGGTGAGGAGTTCGGCATCCTGTTGCCCGGCTGCCAGGGGGAGCAGGGTCTCGTCATCGCGAACTGCATCCGCGCCGCGATGGAAGCGGCGCCGGTCACGGTCGATGGCCACGTGGTGCAATACTCCGCAAGTATCGGCGTAGCGTGCACGCGGATCTCGGGATACGCATTGCAACACATCCGTCGTGAAGCGGACGCCGCGCTCTATCGCGCAAAAAGCATGGGGCGCAACCGCGTGATGACCGATTTCCAGGATATCGGGCTCGTTAGCGCGTGAGGCTGTTCTTGCTGTCCGATCGCGAGCGAACCGTGCTCTGCAGGGTGCTGGCTGTGCTGCTGGCGCTGGTCGCCGCGGGCACCTCGTCGACCGAGGGATCGGTGGATGCGTTCATCGCCACCGCGAAGAACATCCAGCTTGCGGATCATCCGCGCTTCGCCGCCCTGTTGGCAAAGATTCACGCGGATAACCCCGTCCTGACCGAAACCCAGCGTTGGCAGCTGCGCTACCTCGATGCCTGGGAAAACAGCTATAACGGTCGTTATTCGGAAGCGTTGGTCATCTACCAGGATATCCTGGATCACTCGGGTGACCCGACCCTGGCCGCCAGGGCGATGGGCAAGATGCTTTCGGGTTATGCGTTCAACAAGCGCTACGAGGATGTCTTTTCCCTGGCAGAGAGAGCGGTCGCCGTGCTGGACCACACCCAGGATCCTGTCGCCCGGTTCGCGCTGCTCACCGATCTGTCGCAGTCGCTGAATTTCTCGGGCCAGCCCGAGATCGCCATCCGCTATGCGCGGATGATGGCCGATGTGGATCCGGAGGGCGACAACATGTGCGTGCCGATCGCAACCGAGATCGCTGCGCAGTACAGCACGCACACGTTTAGTTGGGACGATCCTCTTTTCAAGCGCGGCATCGACGCGTGCGAAAGCAAGAAGGATCCTGTTTTCACCAACATGATCTTGCTTACCAAGAGTGCCCTTGCGATCGAACAGCACAAGCCGGCCGAAGGGCTGGCCATTCTCGACCGTATCGCTCCGTCCATCGTCAAGACGAACTTCCACGCGGCGCTCACATCGCTCACGGAGACGCGCGCGCAGGCGCTTTATGCGCTGGGCCGTGACGAAGAAGCACGATTGGCTGCGCTCAACGTGTTGAGCATGTACGGTAATGCCGACATCGACGGGTGGCTGCGCGATGCCTACGAGATTCTCTACAACGTGGCCAAGAAGCGCGGCGATGCCTCCGCGGCGCTTGATTATTTCGAGAAGTTCTCCGAGCAGGATCACGGCCACCTGGACGACGAGCGCGCCCGTGCGCTCGCCTATCAGACCGTGCAGCAGCGCAAGCTGGTAGACAAGGTCGAATCGGAGAACCTCTCCCGGAAGAACGATGTGCTACGCGCCGAGCAGAAGCTGGCGACCAAGTCGCTTGAGATCGGCCGCCTCTATATTGCCTTGCTCGTCATCGTGGTGCTTTCCGTCGTGCTCTGGTTGTTCCGTGTCCGTCGGTCGAGGCGCCGTTTCGAATGGCTGGCGCACCACGATGGCCTGACCGGAATCGCCAACCACCAGCACTTCATGGTGGAGCTCGAGGCGGCGTTGGCGGATCTGGCGCGAAGGAGGGCGCCTGGCTGCGTGATCCTCCTCGACCTTGATCACTTCAAGCTGGTAAACGATCGCTACGGGCACGCGGTAGGTGATGCGGTGTTGCAGCACGTGGTTGAGGTTTGCCGCGCATGCCTTCGTCGCGGAGATCTTCTCGGGCGCCTCGGTGGCGAAGAGTTCGGCGTTCTGCTGCCCGACTGTACGCCCGATGAGGGTATGAGGATCGCAGAGGACATGCGCGAGGCGCTGGCTCAGAGCAGTGCGCACGTCGACGGTCAGGTTGTTTCCTGCCTGACCAGTGCGGGTGTTTCATCGACGCAGTACTCCGGCTACAGCTTGAAGCAGCTGCGTAGCGACGCGGACTCTGCGCTCTATGTTGCCAAGCGGGAGGGCCGCAACCGCGTGGCGGCCGGCATGCGCGAACGTAGTACGTTGCAGGCCTGATCAGTTCGTCAATGCGGCGTTTCCAGTGGGCCGCGCACGCAGGAAATCCACCAGCGCATCAAATGCCATCGGTACGGCGCGATGGAATCCCTGCACGCTGTCGCACCCCGCAGTGACCAGCCAGTTGAGTTGAGCCTGCGTTTCCACGCCCTCGGCTACGACCGTCATCCCCAGGGTATGGGCCAGCGTGATGATGGCCCGGCAGATCGATGCCGAACGTTCGTGCGTTGCCACGTCGCTGACAAACACCCGATCGATCTTCAGCGAATCGATCGGCAGGTCGCGTAGGTAGGCCATGCTGGAGAAGCCCGTACCGAAGTCGTCGAGGGACACATGCGTGCCCTGGGCGCTAAGCCGGCGCATGGCCGCCATGGCCGAGCGGCGGTTGGCCATGAGGCTGCTCTCGGTCAGCTCGATCGCCAGCGCGCCTCGCGGTAGCTCGTACCGAGCGATGACGGCACCGACGTCGGTCGCCACGTCCGTCCTTTGGAACTGCACGGCGGATACGTTCACGGCGATCGCGAGTTCACCGTAACCGGCACGGGCGAGGGCGACATGGCATTGCGCCGCCTCATCGAACACCCAGCGGCCGATATCGACGATCAGCCCGGTTTCTTCGCTCAGCGGAATGAAGTCCTCGGGCGGCACGAAAATGCCATCCGCACCGGGCCAGCGCAGCAAGGCTTCGAGCTTCTGCACGCGGCCCGTCGTCGCATCGAGAATGGGTTGGAAGTGCAGTACGAATTCATTCTGCTCGATACCCTGGCGGATCCGCGAAGCCATGCGCAGACGCTCGATCGACCGCTCGGCCATCGAAGCCTCGAAAGGGCGGGGCAGGCCCGAGCTCTCGCCATGGAAGTGTGCCGCCATGGCTGCGCTGGCGATGATCTGCTCCGCGCTCGTGCCATCGGTGGGGTGCGTGGCCACGCCGATCTCTGGATCAAGCGCATGCCACGTACCGTCGAGCAGGACGGGCTCGGTGACTGCCGCGGTGAGCGCCTCGATCGCGCGTTGGCGTTTGTCCGGATGCATCACGGCCAGCAGGAAGCGTTCGCTGGGGCGGTGTGCTGCCATGCCGAAATCGGTGCCTAGCGTGGCGAAGCGGCGGCCGACCTGCTGCAGGACAGTGCGGCCGGCTTCGAGGCCGTAGGTATCGGCGATCAGGTCGAGCCCGCGCAGGTGTACGTAGATCACCTCATACCAGCGCCGCGTGCCAAACCGGCGGTCGAGGAAATCGGTCAGGGCTTCGGTATTGGCCAGGCCCGTCAGCAGGTCGTGAGTCGCACGCCACGCGAGGTCGCGCTCGGCCCGGCTGCGTTCCGTCACGTCCTCGGCCAGCACCAGCCGTGCATGGTGGCCCATGAATTCCAGCGGGGTCGTGTGGATGCGCACATCGAGCAGGCTACCGTCCTTGCGCCGGTGGACCCAGGTGCGGCTCATCATCGTGGCCGTGTCCTGGGTGGCGAGCGCGTGCTGCAGCGGCGCCACTTCCGATTCGGGGCGGATATCGATGACCGCCATGCGCAGGAATTCCGCTCGCGAGTAGCCGTAGTTGCGCACGGCGGCGGCGTTGACTTCGAGGAACTCAAGACTGTCGATATCGAACACCCACGAGGGTAGCGGGGTTCGTTCGAACATGAGGCGGAAGCGCTGTTCGGCCTCTGCGAGCTGGCGCTGGGTTTCGATGCGGTCGGTGGCGTCGACGACGGTGCCCGTCATCGCCTTTTCGCCATCGGTGCTGGTGATGGCACCCGTGCCCGAGATCCAGCGTTGCGTACCGTCCGGGCGTAGCCAGCGGAAGTCGAGGTTCAGGGTGGCGCCGCTCTTCCAGGCGCCGACGAAAGCCGTGCGGGCGCGTTCCACGTCATCGGGATGGATATGGCTGTAGAACGTCGTGTCGTCGACGCCCTCACCGCGAGCCGCCAGGCCCAGCATGGCTTCCACCTGGGTATCCCATGTGAGCCGGTTACGCCGTGCGTCGGCACGCCAGGTGCCCGTGTTGCCGAGCACCTGCGCTTGCCGCCAGCGTTCCGTGGCATCGGTAAGCTCAGCCACATGCCGGCGCTCCGCGACGTTCGCGTCGCTAACGCGCCGGATGAGAAAAGCAAATCCCAGCCAGTACAACACCCACACGGCGATGCTTACGCCGAGGAAGCTGTACCACGGGCCCATGTAATCGCGCACGGCGATCCCCACGCCCACCCCGATCGGATATTCGCCCCAGGGCGACGACGCCACCAGCCGTTCCGTGTGATCGATCTTGCTGGTGCCGATGTCGGCGCCAGGCCTGGAGGGGGTCCAGAGCATGCTCGATGGCTGGCCGATGACGCGGTCCGTGTCGGCGGACCGGGCCACGATGGTGTTGAAGCGGTCGATGATGGCGATGACCCCGTGGCGCCCCGCATCCACGTGATCGACGACATCCTGGAACTGGGCCTGGCGTAGCCGGGCGAAGACCCAGCCCCCCGACGCGACCGGGACCGCGATCGGCATGTTCCAGCGGCCGTCGGCGTCGCGTACCAGCGGCCCCATGGCCAGAGCGCCGGACGAGGCCGGCTGGGTCGTGGCCCATTCAGCAAGGTGGGGGTCGGGGAGGCCGGTGGTGATCGCGTGGCCGCTGGCATCCACCAGCATGAGGTCGCTTAGCTCGGCTTTGCGCGCGCTGACTCCGGCGATGTTTTGGGCGATGAGCTGGACGGCCTGCGCGGGGGCGGTGCGGTCGATATCCTGGGCGTCGCGAGCAATTCCCTGCATCGCCAGCTGCAAGCCGTGGAGCTGCGCCATGAGAAGCCGTTGGGCTCCACGGGCCAGGGCCAGGCTCTGGCTGCGCGCAGCCGCCGTGCGCCGGGTGTGGTCATGGATCAGCACCGTCGCCAGTACGAGGCCGAGCGCGACGCCCACGACGATGCCCGCCGTGCGAATCAGGCGGATGGATTGGCGCGATGCTAGATCTGCCATGAAGCCCCTGCTGGTTCCGGTGCCCGCCCTGGAGGCGGGCCATGGATGCGGCTCCCCCCGGGGCCGCGGAGGCCACCTTTACCACACCTGAGATCTTTTCGTGTGCAAGGACGCGTCCGGCCAAGGTTGCAGAGGGGTGATGGCGTTATGCTTCCGGATCGAAGGCCTCACTTTCCCCAAGGAGTTCCCGTGGTCGACCGCAAAGACATTACCTGCTGGCTGACGGACATGGACGGCGTGCTCGTTCATGAAAACAAGGCGCTGGCCGGTGCCCCCGAACTGATCCGCCAGTGGCGCGACGGTGGCACACCGTTCCTGGTACTCACCAACAATTCCATTTTCACGCCGCGCGACCTCAGCGCCCGCCTGCGCCGCTCGGGGCTGGACGTACCCGAAGAGCAGCTCTGGACCTCGGCGCTGGCTACGGCAGCCTTCCTGAAGGACCAGTCGCCGGGCGGCTCGGCCTTCGTGATGGGCGAGGCTGGCCTCACGACCGCCATGCATGAGGCGGGCTTCATCATGACCGACACGGCGCCTGACTATGTGGTGCTCGGCGAAACGCGTACCTATTCGTTCGCGGCCATCACCAAGGCCATCCGCCTGATCGGCAACGGCGCCCGCTTCATCTGCACCAACCCCGACGCCACCAGCCCGAGCTCGGAAGGCCCGCTGCCGGCGACGGGCGCCGTCGCGGCGCTCATCACCAAGTGCACAGGCCGCGAGCCGTACGTGGTCGGCAAGCCGAACCCGATGATGTTCCGTTCTGCGATGAACAAGCTCGGCGCGCATTCGCACAACACCGGCATGATCGGCGACCGCATGGATACCGACGTGGTCGCAGGCATCGAAGCCGGCCTGCACACCGTGCTGGTCCTCAGCGGCATCGCCACGCGCGAAGAAGTGGAACGCTACCCCTTCCGCCCCGCAGAGATCCTCAACTCGGTAGCCGACCTGCTCGACAGCTAACAGCCCCTGTAGGAGCGCGCTTGCGCGCGATGGGTGCTAGCCGCACCCCCGAATCGCGCGCAAGCGCGCTCCTACAACAGCGGGCTTTGCGTTGGTTAGAAGTTCGCTCCGAACGACAGGGTCGCGAAGTCGTGGTCGGCGAGGTTGTCGTAGGTCTGGTGGCCGAGGTAGTTGGTGTAGGTGAGGTTGGCGAACCAGGTTTTGTCCAGCGTGGCGATGAAACCCAGGCTGGCCTGCTTGCGTCCGCCAACGAGCTGGCCGTCTACCGAGTAACCATGCACATCCTGGCCCAGGCCGAGCGAGGGGCTGAGGGCCCAGCGGCCGACGGCATAGTTCAGGGTGCCCTTGGCACGCCAGCCCCACGCATCCCTCGTGTAGAAGCCGCCGTTGCGGCAGCCTGCGGGATTCTGGATTGCCGGGCAACCGCCGCCGTTCAATTCGGTCGAGAAGCCCCAGTGGAAGCCGCGGCCATAACGCACGTCGCCAAGGCTGGGCAGGTCCGTGTGGTTGTAGACGGCTTCGGCGGCGAGTGTGGCGGTATCGGCGCCAAGCACATCCTTGAAGGCGTGCGTGGTGTTGATCAGCAACTGCGTACGGTCATAGCGATCGTAACCGTAGAGGATGCCACCCGGCGCGATCAGCGTATTGCGCACACCGATCGGCCCACCGCTGCGCGTCAGTGCCGCGAACATGTCTGCGGTGTTGATCTGCACGGGCAGATCCTGTGTGTAGCTCAGTTCGCCGCCGATCTTCCAGCCGCCTACCGTGGTGCTGCCCGAGAGGCCCCACAGGCGGATATCGTTCGGGTATTCCCACAGCACGTGGATCGACGACAGGCGGGCCGAGAGCTGCGCATCGCTCAGCGGCGCGCCTGCGGCGACCAGTAGCGGCACAACGTTGTTGTTCTGGATCGCCGGATCGATTGTCGTGGCGTCGAGGATCGGGTTGCGTGAGTTGTAACGCATGTAATACGCGGCGAGGTACGTGGCCGGGCGATCGAAGGTGTAGCGCAGCGTGGCGCCATACTGGCCGCTGTTCTTGCCCTGGATGTTCGCGTAACGCGGCAACACGCCGCCCACCGAATACTGGTAGCCATCGCTCAGCCACTGGCCAGCGCCGGGGCTGTAGGCGTTGATCGGGTAGTACGCATTGCTCTCGATGCCACCGCAGCCCGGGTCGATACCGAGATCGGTGCCGGCGAAGAAGGTGCCGCACGGATCCAGTTCGGAAGGCCGCCATTTCCACTGCCAGAACGCCTCGGCGCTCCAGTGCTCGCTGAAGGTCATCTTGCCCCAGAGCATTTCCACCGGCAGCTGCGCTTCGGTGACCGGATCGGTACCGGGGCGGTGCAGGGTGGTGTAATCGGTGGGGTTCACCTGGTTGATGCCCTGCAGGAACAGGCCCTCGCCCCATTTCACCGTCTGCTTGCCCACGCGGACATCCAGCGCACTCTCGTCGCCCATCGCGAAGTGGCCGTACGCGTACGCATTGAGCCACATGAAGCCGGAGAAATGGTTGGACTTCGACAAACCGTGGTCATCCAGCGGCTGGTTCGCGGCAAAGCCACTCGCGCCGCTGCCCTGGGGCACGTCCTTGTTCTCGAGGGTGTTGTCGTACCAGGTGCGGGCGCTGGCGACGATGCCGACGTTGCGGTACGAGAGATCGAGCTGGCTCACGACCTTGAACAGGCTGGAATACACATCGCCCTTGCCGTAGTTCAGGTTGCCGTCGTCGGCGGTATCCGCGCCATCGCCGCCCTTGGGCTTGCCATCGGAGCGGAAACCCTTGCCTACAAGATGTTTCGACGGGTCGTTCAGGCGGACGCCGGCACCGGCCACCACGCGCGTCTTGAGAGTTCCTTTCACCTCGCCGTCTGCAAGGGTAAAGTCCGTAGCATGCAGGGCGGAAGACGAGAGTGCCGCGAACGACACCATGGCGAGCAGGCGACAACGTGAATGCATCAGTGGTTCCATCGAATACTTGACTGCATTCTAGTCATGACAGCTATATTGCATGCAAGGCCGTCTGGACGTCCGAACCCTAATACCTTGGTCCAATAGCCGGCCCATCCACGCAGGTTTCTTATCTACTCCCCATGAGCGCAACCCTCGATACCGATCTCGCCGACCACCGTCCCCTCGGCCGCAGCGATGCGAAAACGCTGGTTCTTGCGGCCCTTGGCGGCGCGCTGGAATTCTATGATTTTGTGATCTTCGTCTACTTCGCGAAGACTATTGGCCATCTGTTCTTCCCTGCGGGCGCATCGGATTTCATCGCGCAGTTGCAGGGCTTCGGGCTGTTTGCGGTGGCGTATCTCGCACGACCACTTGGTGGCATCGTGATGGCGCACTTCGGCGATCGCGTGGGCCGCAAGCGCATGTTCACGCTCAGCGTGTTCCTTATGGCCGTGCCTACGTTGCTCATCGGCCTGCTGCCCACGTACGAGAGCATCGGCCTGCTCGCACCGATCCTCCTTACGCTGTTCCGTGTCGTTCAGGGCCTGGCCATCGGTGGCGAAATCCCGGGCGCCTGGGTCTTCGTGGCGGAGCACGTGCCACCGAATCGCGTGGGCCTGGCCTGCGCCAGCCTCACCTCGGGCCTCACCGCCGGCATCCTCATTGGCTCGCTCGTGGCGGCCGGGCTCAGCGCGCGGCTTGCCCCGGAAGACATGCTTTCGTACGGCTGGCGCATCGCGTTCGTGCTTGGCGGCATCTTTGGCTTCTTCGCCGTGTACGTGCGCCGCTGGTTGAGCGAAACCCCGGTATTCGCTCGTATGCGGGAGCGTAAAGAGCTGAGCGCTGAGCTACCGGCGTGGGTCGTGCTCCGCGACCACCGCGCGGGCACCATCCTGTCGATGCTGGTCACCTGGGTGCTCACGGCCGCTATCGTCGTCGATATCCTCATGACCCCGACCCTGATGCAGACGGCCTTCAAGGTGGAGCAGGCGCGTGCATTCAGCGGTGGCAGCCTGGCCGCGCTGGCGCTGTGCTTCGGTTGCTTCTTTGGCGGCTTGCTGGTCGACAAGGTGGGGCGTGGCCTGGCCATGCTCGTCGGCTCGATCGGCCTGGCGGTATCCACATACGCCCTCTATTTCGACCTGCGCGCGGGCGGGGCCAACCTTATGCTGCTGTACCCGCTGGCGGGCCTGTTCGCTGGCGTGGCCGGCATCATCCCGGCTGTCCTCGTGGCGGCGTTCCCACCGGCTATCCGCTTCTCCGGCATCTCGTTGTCCTACAACATCGCCTACGCCATCTGCGGCGCGGCGACACCGCTGCTGGTCGGCTTCCTGGCCAAGTCGGCCGGTGGCCTTGGCCCGGCGCATTACGTGGGGGCTGTCGCCCTGGTCGGCATCGGCTGTGGCGTCTATCTCCTGACCACCCGCCGGCGCTTTTTCCTCGACTGAGACCGCCCCCGGTTTCACGGGTGCTTCATCGGCGTGACGGCCTGTGGCGGGGCCGTCACCCGGGGGTAGTTGCATTCAGCGCTGGGCGTTCGGCATGCTTCGCAACGTAACCCGCCGGTACCCCACGGCTTGTCGTTCCCCCACCCCCACGCGCACCAGACCCATGACCGCTGTCATCACCCTCGGCTGGCGCGAACGGCTCGCTCTTCCGTCGCTAGGGGTTTCCGTTCTCAAGGCCAAACTCGATACGGGCGCGCGCTCGTCGTCGTTGCACGTCGAGTGGTTGGAAGTGGACGAGCGTGAGGACGGCACGTGGCTGCGCTTCCAGGTGCGCACCACCCGCAAGGGTGGGGTCTCCGCGCCGTGCGAGGCGCGTGCCCTGGGCCGTCGGGCGGTCACGGATTCGGGTGGGCACACGACCCAGCGGTGGTTTATCGAAGCCGAGATCGAACTGGCCGGCCAGCGTTTCCTGGCCGAGGTGAACCTGACCGATCGCCGGCACATGCTCTTCCCCCTTTTGCTTGGCCGGACCGCGTTGTTAGGGCGCTTCCAGGTCGACCCCTCGCTCTCTTACTCGCAGACGTCGCGCCGCGCCGTCCGGGAACCCACATGAAGATCGCCATCCTGTCGCGTAACGCGCGGCTGTATTCCACGCAGCGCCTCGTCGAGGCGGCGCGCAAGCGCAAGCACACGGTGAAGGTGCTTGATCCGCTGCGCTGCTACATGAGCATCGCGCCGCAGTCGTTTGCCATCCACTTCAAGGGCAAGCCGCTTGGCCCCATCGATTGCGTGATCCCGCGCATCGGGGCCTCGAGCACCTTCTACGGGACGGCCGTGCTTCGCCAGCTCGAGCTGATGGGGGTGATGACGCCCAACCCCTCCGATGCCGTGCTGCGCGCCCGTGACAAGCTGCGTTGCCTGCAGATACTGGCCACCCGCGGTATCGACATGCCGCTGACCGCGTTTGGCGATAACCCGGACGACACGAGCGACTTGCTGGCGATGCTCGGTGAGCCGCCGCACATCATCAAGCTCAACGAGGGTACCCAGGGCACCGGCGTGGTCCTCGCAGAGAAGCGCTCGGCCTCCCAGAGCGTGATCGAGGCCTTCCGCGGCCTGTACGCCAACTTCCTGGTCCAGGAGTTCATTCGCGAGGCCAACGGCAGCGACCTGCGCTGCTTCGTGGTCGGCAACGAGGTGGTGGCCTCCATGCAGCGGTCGTCGGCCCCGGGTGAGTTCCGGGCCAACCTGCACCGGGGTGGCAGCGCCGCGTCGGTGGAGCTCTCCGACGAGGAGCGCCGGGTAGCGATCGAGGCCGCCTCGGCCCTCGGCCTGGAAGTGGCCGGCGTGGACCTGCTGCGCTCCTCGCGTGGCCCGCTCCTGCTCGAGGTCAATGCCTCGCCGGGCCTGGAAGGGATCGAGGGCAGCACCGGGGTGGACGTGGCCGGGGCCATCATCGCCCATTGCGAAGCCCGCCACGCCGCCCGGCCGGTGACCCCGAAGGCCCGCAAGGCCAGGTCTCCCAAGGGGTTAACAGCGATTTAAACGCTTACCCCCTATAAAGATCCCACTGTGATTCCGCGAGACGGAGTGACGGTATCGGGGCAGTAGTTCTTTCGGCCCGGGCGGGTTTCCGCCCGGGCCTTTCTTTTAATGCTGTCCGGTTCACAGATTCCCCGTTAAGCTTGTTGTCGCAATACTCTTGCGACAGCACAACGGAGTGCCGCAATGCGCGTCCTGGTCATCGAAGACAACACCGACATCGCCACCAACATCGGGGACTACCTCGAGGACAGGGGCCATGTCGTCGATTTTGCCGGCGACGGCGTTACCGGCCTGCACCTGGCCGTGGTCCACGATTTCGACGTGATCGTGCTCGACCTTACCCTGCCGGGTATGGATGGGCTCGATGTCGCGAAGAAACTGCGCCACGAAGCCCACAAGCAGACCCCGGTACTCATGCTCACCGCCCGCGACTCGCTGGAGCACAAGCTCACCGGCTTCGAGTCCGGCGCGGACGATTACATGACCAAGCCGTTCGCCCTGCAGGAACTGGCGGCCCGCCTCGAAGTGCTGGCACGCCGCGGCAAGGGCCCGCAGAGCCGCGTGCTCAAGGTGGGCGGCCTTACCTACAACCTGGATACCCTCACGGTGACCCGTGAAGGCAAGTCCATCCAGCTGAACCCGATCGGCCTGAAGTTGCTCCAGGCGTTGATGGAGGCCAGCCCGTCCGTGGTGACGCGCCAGGATCTCGAGCAGCGCGTGTGGGGCGAGGAACTGCCCGATTCGGATTCGCTGCGAGTCCACATCCACGGCCTGCGCGCCGCTATCGACAAACCGTTCGAGAAGCCGTTGATCCACACCCGCCACGGTATCGGGTATCGCATGGTCGACCCGGATGCGGTCCCGACGTAAGCTTCGCTTTCGCCTGGTCGTCACGTTCACGCTGTTCGGGTTCAGCCTGAGTGCGCTGTTCGCGTTCGCGGCACTGAATATCCGTACCCGCGTCGAGGAGCAGCTGATCAACTCAGCGCTCCAGGACGAGGTGGATTCGATCAACCAGAAGGTCCGGGCCAACCCCAACGAGCCGCCGGCGATCGAGATCGTCAAGGCGGCGACCTTCAGTGACCGGACGATCTACAAGGCGCCGTTGGCCTGGCAGAACCTTGATACCGGCGTCCACGACATCTTTGAGGATGGGAAGGACGACAAGCCCCACCACTACAAGGTGGCGGTCCGCCGGGAAGGCGGCATCATCAACTTCCTGCAGTTCGATGTGTCGCGCGACGAGCTGGGTAAGCGCCAGCTGCTCACCAGCGTTATCGCGGCCGTGTTCCTCTTCGGTCTGCTGTCGCTCGTGCTTGGCGTGTGGCTCTCCTCGCGCGTTCTGCGTCCGGTCACCGACCTGGCGCGGCGGCTGCGCGATTTCCGCCGCGTCGGCAAGGCCGAGGCGCTGGCACCGCATTTCGCCGATGACGAAGTGGGCGAGCTGGCGGTTGCCCTCGATGAATACGCCACACGCCTCACCGGCGTGGTGGAGCGTGATCGCGAATTCAATTCCGATGTGAGCCACGAACTGCGTACGCCGCTTGCGGTTATCGCGAGCACCACCGAATTGCTGCAGGGGTCGCCGGACCTCACCGACAAGCTGCGCGAGCGCCTGAAGCGCATCGAGCGTGCCTCGCGCCAGGCCACCGAGCTGATCGAGGCGCTGCTGCTGCTCTCGCGTGCTGAGCGTCGTGGTCCCACGCGTGGCGAAGTCACCGACGTGGCCAAGGTGGCGAGCGATGTCATCGAGAGCCAGCGACCGCAGATGGGCGGCAAGCCCATCGAGATCGAACTCATCTCCGATGGCACGGTGGCGGTGAATGCACCTGCGTCCGTGCTTTCGGTGGCGCTTACCAATCTGATCGGCAATGCCATCAAGTACACGATGGAAGGGCAGGTCACGGTCCGTGTCCTCGATGGCCGTATCGATGTGCTCGACACCGGCCCGGGCATCAAGCCCGAGGATGCCGAGAAATTGTTCCAGCGCGGTATCCGTGGCGAAAGCGCCACCGGCGGTGGCGCGGGCCTGGGCCTGGCCATCGTGCGCCGTCTCTGCGAGCTGTACGGCTGGGACGTGTCGCTGCGCCCGCGAGCTGAAATGGCTGGCGCCATCTCTACCATCGATTTCCGATAATTCTCATTCGCCACGCTAGCGCAGTGTCCGTGTAGGAACGCGCTCGCGCGCGATTCCCGCGTGCCGCAGCGCACGTTTTCGCGATTGTAGTCTCAGTTGTCATAAAGACTTCATTTAGCCGTCTGAATATCACGGGCTTCCACGGCGCGTGATGGGTCGCCTCAGGGGAGGCTGGCCGCGATGCGCCTGCATTGAAAGGATGCAGAGCCTTGTTGAAGCAGACCGTCCTGGTCATGGCGCTAGCCATGGCCCTCTCTCCCGTCGTCCATGCGACGGACACCGCGGCCACCGATGCGGTAGATACCACCACCGCGAGCAAGCGCGAGAAAGCCCAGGACCTCGATGCGGTCTCGGTGATCGGCACAGGCGAATCGCGCCAGGTGCAGCGTTCGCGGCCGCAGGACCAGAAGTCGTTGCCGCCCGGCACCAGCCTGCAGAAGGTGCTGAACACGCTACCCGGCGTGAACGCGCAGTCGATCGATGCGCTCGGCGCGAACGAACAGTCGATGACGCTCAGCCTGCGCGGCTTCAGCGGCACGCGCCTGGGCTACACGCTCGACGGCATGCCGCTCGGCGATAGTGCTTACAACAACTACAACGGTCTTTCGATCAACCGCGCGTTGATCTCCGAAAACTTCGCTGGTGCCGAGCTTTCCGAAGGCATCGGCAATCTCGGTACGCCGTCGACCAGCAACCTGGGCGGCACCATCGGCTACACCTCCAATGACCCGCTGAAGAAGATGGGCGGCCGCGTTGTGCAGAGCGTGGGCAGCGACTCGAACCGCCGCACCTTCGCGCGATTCGATACGGGCGAGTACAACGGCTTCTCGATGTATCTCTCCGGTGCCCGTACCGAGTCGGATCTGTGGAACGACCAGTCGGCTTACAACAAGTCGACCACCAAGCAGTTCAACGGCAAGGCCGTGTGGGATTTCGACTGGGCGCGCATCACCGGCTTCGCGGATACTTCGCGCACCAGCCAGGCCGATGACTTCTACCTGTCGAAGAGTGAAATGGCCCGTGGTCTTGGCTGGGACTGGGGTGGCTACGCGCCGGACTGGAACCGTGCCGTCGGCAAGGCCTACTGCAACTCGGGTACGTTCAACGCGAAGCTCTGTGACCGCTCAGGCGCCGATACCGACGCAGATGGCGCCTTCACCGCCGGCCAGATCCTGCGCAACGACGACCTCTACTACCTCGCGGGTGACTTCTTCCCCAGCGACGCCGTGACCATCCATGCGATGGCCTATCACCACGAGGATGCGGGCGAAGGTCACAACTGGAACAGCGGCACGTACTCGTACCCGGGTACGGCGCAGCAGCTGCCGATCATCTTCCGCAACACGCTTTACACCATCAACCGCAGCGGCGCGATCCTCTCCGCTGGCTGGGATATCGGCAACCACCATATCGAAGGTGGCGTGTGGTACGAGCACAATATCTCGTCCGCCTCGCGCTACAGCAGCTATGTGAGTGGCCCGCGCGATCTCAGCGCGCCGATCGATACGCAGCCCGACCTCGGCGTTTTCGACCAGCGCACGGTGTGGAACACGCGTCAGGCCTTCCTGCAGGACACCATGAACTTCATGGATGATCGCCTCACCGTGGACGTGGGTGTGAAGAGCCCGCACGTCACCTCCGACGCCAGCGCGTTGCCGGGTGATGCCAAGAAGCCGATCGCCGCCAGCTCGAACAATCAGTTCGCGACCGGCAAGCTCAGCGCTAGCAAGGCACTCCTGCCGCAGGTGGGCGTGCGCTACAAGCTGGACGATAAGCAGGAAGTGTTCGCCAGCTTCGCCAAGAACATCGCCATGTTCCAGGGCGGCTTCAAGCTAGGCCCGCAGGCCGTCAGCCAGGCGACGTGGGATTCGCAGGGTTCGCTGAAGCCCGAGAAGTCCCGTAGCCTCGAGGCAGGCTACCGCATCGAAGCCGGCTCGATCGCGGCGTCGGCTGCCGCGTACACCGTGCGCTTCGATAACCGCCTGCTTCAGTACAACCCGTGCGATTCGCGCAGCCCGGTCGGACCGACCTGCGGCAACCGCTTCTATAACGTGGGCGGCGTCGATAGCCACGGTGTCGAGCTGACCCTGGTGTGGACCCCGATCGACAGCCTGCGCTGGTACAACTCGGCCTCGTACAACCGCTCGACCTACGCGAGCGATTACACCCAGGCCGGCGTGGTGCAGCACACCAAGGGCAAGATCCAGACCGATACGCCGACCAAGATGTTTGCTACGCAGATCGACTGGAACCAGGGTCCGTGGTTCGCCTCGCTGCGCGGCAAGTACACCGGCAAGCGCTACTACACGTACACCAACGATCGTGGCTTTGGTGGCTTCACCACGTGGGATCTTTCCGGCGGCTACGACTTCGGCAAGGCATGGTTCGCCGAGGATATCCGTCTGTCGGTCAACGTCACCAACCTCACCGACAAGCGCTACGCCAGCAACTTCGACAACAGCGTGTTCGCGCCTAGCGATCCGACCGGTTCGATCTACGTGTTCCACGCGTCGGCGCCGCGCCAGTACTTCGCCAACCTGGACGTCCGATTCTGATGCGCGCGTCCCTCGCAGGGCTGGTCGCGGCGTGCCTGGTAGGGAGCGCCGTCGCGCAGTCCCTCGAGGTGCGCCAGCCGGATATCGCCACCTCGGCGCTGCCACGCAGCGTCGAGGTGGGTGGCACCACCTATGTCGATCATGGGCTGGTGGCGTCCGGCACGCTGCCTGCCGGCACCGTCGATTTTCTGGGTGACACGCTGGGTTCGTTCTCCTCGTTGATGATCGAGCCAGGCACCTGGAAGCGCGAAGGTGACACCTATACCGGCGTGCTGTGGACACTTCCGGATCGCGGCCGCAACGATCCCGAACACAACCTGTTCTACGACTACGCCGGCCGCGTGAACCGTATGCAGTTCACGATGAAGCTGTCACCCGGTCCCGGCCAGATCACCCTGACCCCCGACGGCGGCATCGAACTCAAGGACATTACCGGCAAGCCCTTCACCGGTGCCGAACCCGCCGCCGGCACGCTGACCCAGCACGGTGTCCTGCTTCCGTCCCCGGCGGAAGGCATCGGCGCAGGCAAGATTTCGCTCGACGCGGAATCCCTGCAATTCCTGCCCGGCGGTGGCTTCTACATCGGCGACGAATACGCGGCGAACGTCTATCGCTTCGACGCCTCGGGCAAGCTCAAAGGCATCCTCGTTCCGCCCAAGGCCGTGCGTCCGGTCGACAAGGACGGCAAGGCCTATTTCACCTCGCTCAAGCCGCCGGTCACCGGCCGGCGCAATAACCAGGGCGTCGAAGGCATGGCGCTGTCGCCGGATGGCACGCGCCTTTTCGTGATGTTGCAAAGCGCCTTGCTGCAGGACTCCTACGGTAAGGAAGGCGTTGGCCGGGCGCTGACCCGCGTGCTTGTGTACGACGTCAGCCGCAACAAGACGCCGGCCAAGCCGGTGGGCCACTACGTGGTGCAGCTCCCCGTGTACGACGACATGGGTAAGGGCGGCGCACCGACGCGCACCGCGGCGCAGAGCGAGATCCGCGTGCTCGATAACCATCGTTTCATCATGCTTACGCGCGATGGCAACGGCTGGGGTGCGGATGGCGGCAAGCCGATCGTCTTCAAGAGCATTGTCATCGTCGATACCGACGGCGCGACCAATTTGGCTGGCACGCCCTACGAGACCACCACGAAGTCTGTGCTGGGCGAGGGCAGGGTGCTCCGCGCAGGGATCCATGCCGCGACGTGGAAGCCGTTGGTGAACCTGCTCGACCCGGCCGATCTCGCGCGCGCGGGTGTCGCGCTGGAGCCGGGCCGTGAAGGCCTTGCCCAGCTCTCCGAGAAATGGGAGGCGATGGACCTGCTGCCCGTGCTCGACGACGCGCATCCCGACGACTGGTTCCTGATCGTCGGCAACGACAACGATTTCATCGCGAAGCACTGCGTCATGGAAGGCCAGCCTTGCGATTCGCCCATCGATAACGACAACCGGCTCCTCGTGTACCGGCTGACCTTGCCGGGCATGCGTTCCACCACCGCTCCCCACCACTGAAAAGGGTTCCGCGCATGATGAAACGTAAGCTTCCGTCCCTCCTTGCCGCCGCGCTCCTGCTCGGCTCGGCCGCCGCGCATGCCAATTCACCGGCGTATGTCGACAGCAAGGAATACAAGACGCTCATTGATCCCTCGCGCTTTGCCTCCAACCCGTCGAGCGCCGCGGCGACGCTGCTGAGCAACCTGTCGGCGCGCCTTTCGACCCTGGGCTTCGACAAGACGATCACCGGCTCGTTCAGCGCGGGCGATCGCGACACGCTTACCTATATCGATACGCCGCATACCTGCCAGCTGATGAGCCGCGGCTATTCCGTGCGCACGCGCGCCGGTGACCACAACGATATCCAGTTCAAGTTCCGTCACCCGGATGAGGAGCTCTCGTACTGGACGGATGTGTCGGGTGCGGGCAAGAACAAGTCCACTAAGCTCGAGACGGACGTGACGCCGGGTAACCTGGTGCTGGCCCATTCGACGAAGCAGGATGCGACCACCACGCCGGCGACGGTAGCCGACCTGATCAAGCAGTTCCCGGGCGCGTCGGCGCTTTCGGATCTCTCGGGAAGCGCGTTGTCGAAAGTCGCAGGCGTCAGCGTTACCCAGCAGGAATATGATGGCCCGACGTCCGATATCGGTCAGTCGGAAGCGGAGTTCACGCTCACGCTTTGGTATGTGGACGGCGCCAGCACGCCGACGCTCGCGGAGCTGTCGTTCCGCGTGGAGGCGGATTCAGACAAGTACTTCACCACGCCAGTGCTCCAGCGTTCGCAGGTGCTGAACCAGGCGATCGGTTCGATCGGCAATGGCTGGAACCTTGCCAACGATGGTGGCAAGACCAGCTGGCTTTACGCGTACAAGTCGTCGGCGTACCCGAACGGGTTCTGCCAGTAACGTAGGAGCATCGCACGCAAGCACGCTCTTGCAGGAGCGCGCTTGCGCGCGATCAGCGCTCAACCGTGCGGCGCGGCCTCGGTGCACGCGGCCGCATGGCACGCGATCTCAATCGGCGTGCTGGTGCCCGGGCAGGCACTGTAGAAATGTGCCTCATCACCCACAATGCTGCGCACGTGCAGCAGGCGCTCGCACTGGTGCATCGAAGCAAGATCCTGGGCCGCGTCGAACATCGGCTTGCTGACGCGATCGTCCAGGGCGGCGATGCCACCCGATGCCGGCTGGGTCGCCGGTGCGGTGGTGCTCTCGTCAGCCGGGGCCGGCGCTGCAGCCACGGCGGGCTCAGCGACCGGGGCAGGCGTCGCGGCGGCGGTCGCGGGTTCCTCTGCGGGCGCAGGCGGAGCGACCGTCGCGGACGCGGTAGCAGGCGCTGTCGCGGCTACAGGTGCGGGCTCGGCATCACGCGCGGGTGCTTCGACAGCTGGCGCCGCGGCGGCGGCGTTCATCTTCATGGCGGGCGCCATGGTCTTGAGCAGCTCGCACTTGTCTACGCCGACCTTGCCTTCGCTGTCGGACATGCGATGCAGCAGGCTACGCGCGGCCCACATGCCCATCTTCACTTCCTGCCAGACGTAGTACGCCTTTCCCGCCTCGGCATCGATGTCGAGGGTCGGGTTGGTCTCCGTGTGCGACATGATGGTGTGGTGGCCGGGTGCGACGGCTAGTTCGAGGAACGACTTCGGTCCGGTCTCACCAACGATCACGCCGTCGACCGAGACAGGCATCTTGATGGCAGATCCGAAGCTCTCGTCGCGGTAAATGTAGAGGACCGCCTTGTCGGCGATCGGGCTGAACACCTTGGCGTGTTCGCTATCGGCCTCGCTGGCCTTTTGCACGCTGGCACAGCCGCTCACGAGAAGCGCCACCGCGAGGGCCGCGGCGGCGAAAAAGGTACGTTTCATGGTTTGACTCCCCTGTTAGCCAGTCCTGGTTGGCTTTCCCCTGGCGCGCGCATCGTAACGCGGCGCCGGGGGAGGGGCACAAGGGGTCAGACCGGTTCGAGCCAGCCCCAACGATCCTGGGTCTTGCCATTGAACAGGCCGAAGTACAGATCCTGCAGGCGGCGGGTGATCGGGCCGCCCTTGCCGGTGCCGACCTTCTTGCCATCCACCGAGCGGATCGGGGTGACCTCGGCGGCGGTGCCGCACATCAGGATTTCGTCGGCGAGGTACAGGTACTCGCGCGGGAGGTCGCGTTCGACCACCTCGATACCTTCCTCACGAGCCAGCGTCATCAGCGTGTGGCGGGTGATGCCGGTGAGGATCGATGCGCTGGCCGGGGTGGTGTGCAGTACGCCGTCGAACACGAGGAACAGGTTCTCGCCGGCGCCCTCGCTGAGCAGGCCCGTGGAGGCCAGGGCGATGCCCTCGCCGAAGCCCAGGCGGCGCGCTTCACGCGCGATCAGCTGGCCGGAGAGGTAGTTGCCGCCGGCCTTCGCGCCCGCCGGGATGGTGTTGGGAGCGAAACGCTGCCAGCTCGATACGCAAGCGTCGATGCCGTTCTGCAGGGCCTCGGGGCCGAGGTACGGGCCCATCGGCCAGGTGGCCACGGCCACGTCGATCGGGGTTTCCGCCGAAAGGCCAAAGCCGCCCAGGCCACGGTAAGCCACCGGGCGCAGGTACGAGGCGCGCTGGTTGTTCTTCTTGATGACCGCGCGGCAGGCCTCAGCCAGCTCGTCGACGGTGTACGGCAGCTCCATGTCGTAGATCTTGGCCGACAGGAAGAGGCGATTGAGATGATCGGTGAGGCGGAAGATCGCCGCGCCGTCGGGCGTCTCGTAGCTACGGATGCCTTCAAAGACGGACGAGCCGTAGTGCAGGGCATGGGCCATGACATGGGTCGTGGCTTCAGCCCAGGGCTTGATCTGCCCGTTCTGCCAGATCCATTCGGGGTAGTTCTGCGACATGGGAGCGCTCCGGTGGGGACCGCCCATGATAACGGCTAGCGGGGCCGCCTACATGGCGCATCGCGCCATCGGGCCTCAGGCCGGTGGGCGCAGCCAGAGGCAGCCCGATTCCCGGGTCACGCTGAAGTGGACATGGCGGGAGGCGCCGCCCCCTCCGGGGACGCGGGTGACGGCTTCGATACCCGAGGCTTCATCGCCCTCCAGGGAGAGCAGGGTCTGCTTCACGAGGGCGTCCAGGGTGCGGATGTTGTCGACCGCGCCGTCGCTGCCGTAGCCATTCCACAGTGTCAGCCCACCGATGCGGTTGGCGTCGCGCCGGTTAAACGCCTCAGCCACCGCCACTCGGAGAGTCGCCATGTCCTGGGCGCAAAGTAGCCCAGTGCTGGGTGCGGTGCCTTCGGGCGCCGCCGTGCTGGAGGCGGCTGGAGGGGCGATCGAGCGCGCTCCCAGGTTGCTGCACGGCTGGTCGGTGAACACCGGGCTGCCGTCCTTGCCCACGCAACGGTGGACCTCGGTCTGGGCGGCGGCGGGCAGGGCGGTGAACAGCAGGATGAGCGATAGGAGCAGGAGGGCGGCGCGGTTCACGGTGGCGGCAGGTGGTGGCACGAGCCGCCATCATCCGCGAGCGGAGCTTAGCGATAGGTGACGGCGCGCACGTTTGCCGTCACGCGATCACGCCAGGCGCTCGAGGACCGCCGTCGTCGCCCGGGCACGGTTGATCGTGTAGAAGTGCAGGCCCGGGGCGCCGCCATCGAGCAGCCGGCGGCAAAGCTCTGCCACGACATCGGCACCCAGCTCGCGTACTGCGGCGGCGTCGTCGCCGTGGGCCTGCATGCGCTTCACGATCCAGCGGGGGATTTCCGCGCCGCACTGTTCGGAGAACCGGCGCAGCTGGCTGAAGTTGGCGATGGGCATGATGCCCGGGACGATCGGCAGCTTCACGCCGAGCCGGGTCACGTCGTCGACAAAGCGGAAATAGGCATCGGGATTGAAGAAGTACTGGGTAATCGCACCATCGGCGCCGGCATCGCACTTCGCCTTGAAGTGGCGCAGGTCATCCAGTGCGTTCTCGGCCTGGGGATGGGTTTCCGGGTAGGCGGCCACTTCGATGTGGAAGTGGTCCCCGCTGTGCTCGCGGATGAAGGCGACCAGCTCGGCGGCGTAGCGGAAATCGCCCGGCGTGGCCATGCCCGAGGGCAGGTCGCCACGCAGCGCCACGATGCGGCGGCAGCCACGTGCCTTGTACTCATCGAGGAGGGTGCGGATCTCGGCCTTGCTGCCGCCCATGCAGGAAAGGTGCGGCGCGACCGACAGGCCGTGGTCCGCGCGTAGCTGGCGCACGGTTTCGCCGGTGTAGCTCAGCGTCGAACCGCCCGCACCGAAGGTGACCGAAACGTAGTCAGGCGCGTGGCTCTTTAGCCGTTCCACGGCTTTGTTGAGCTGGTCGCGCTGTTCGTCGGTCTTGGGCGGGAAGAATTCGAAGCTGACGGCGGGCATGGCGAGGCACCTGGAAGCGATGCGTTGAGTATATATCTTTCCATCCAGATGGAAAGATGGCTAATCGGGGATTCAGCCGCGCAAGGCAAGATGCGGGTATCGCCACGAATCCCCTGGAATGCCCATGCCCGCGTTTACTCCTGCCGTTCCGCCCTGCACCCAGGCCATGGTCAGCTTGTCTGTCGACGCCAGCGAGGGCGACTTCAACGGCATGTCCCACAGCGGCACCTGGCTGGTGGTGGCTAACCGCGGCAGCCAGGCCTGCACGTTGATCGGCCTGCCCATGGTGGCGATGAAGGACACGAAGGGCCTCGTGCTGCCGGTGAAGCGCCAGGCACCGGTCGGCATGCATCCCGGGCCGGTGGTCGTACCTGTCCGCCTTGAGCCAGGCGCGACGGCGCGCATGTCATTGCGCTGGGTATCGGGCGACGTCTATGACCAGGGGCGCTGCGTCGACGCGACAGCCGTCGAAGTCACCTTCGGCAAGCTGGTCCTGCGCACCGGTCTGCAAGGTCACCTGTGCGGCGAAGGCGCAGCACCCATCCCCTTCGAACAATCCCCGCTCTCGCACACTGGTGGCCCCGTCCCGCCCGGCCAACTGTAGGGCCGTACAAGCACGCGATACGCGCTGCGATAACGCACAAAAAAAGAGGCGCCCCCATGGGGCGCCTCTTCGTATCGAGCCTTGCCGTACCGCTTAGTAGCGGTAGTGGTCCGGCTTGTACGGGCCTTCCACCGGCACGCCGATGTAATCGGCCTGGTCCTGGGTCAGCACGGTGAGCTTCACGCCGATCTGCGCGAGGTGCAGGCGGGCGACTTCTTCGTCCAGCTTCTTCGGCAGGCGGTATACGGTGTTCTCGTACTTGTCCTTGTTCGCCCACAGGTCGAGCTGGGCGAGGGTCTGGTTCGAGAAGCTGTTCGACATGACGAAGCTCGGGTGGCCGTGGGCGCAGCCCAGGTTCACCAGGCGGCCTTCGGCCAGCATGTAGATGCTGTTACCCGTCGAAGCGAAGGTGTAGCGATCGACCTGCGGCTTGATGTTCTCGCGGGTCGCATCCTTCGAAGCGTTCAGGCGATCCATCTGGATCTCGTTATCGAAGTGGCCGATGTTGCAGACCAGGGCGTTGTTCTTCATCTTCGCCATGTGTTCCAGCGTGATGATGTCCTTGTTGCCCGTGGTGGTCACGTAGATATCGCCGAGGCCCAGCGTGTCTTCGATCGTGGTGACCTGGAAGCCTTCCATCGCGGCCTGCAGGGCGTTGATCGGATCGATCTCGGTCACGATCACGCGGGCACCGAAGCCCTTCAGCGAGTGCGCGCAGCCCTTGCCCACGTCACCGTAGCCGCAGACGACAGCGACCTTGCCGGCGACCATGAGGTCGGTAGCGCGCTTGATGCCGTCGGCCAGCGATTCGCGGCAGCCGTAGAGGTTGTCGAACTTCGACTTGGTGACCGAGTCGTTGACGTTGATGGCCGGGACCAGCAGCTTGCCGGCTTCGGCGAGCTGGTACAGGCGGTGCACGCCGGTGGTGGTCTCTTCGGAGACGCCCTTCCACTCAGCGGCGATCTTCTTGAACCAGCCCGGACGGGCGGCGGCGGTCTTCTTGACCAGATCCTTGATGACCTGCTCTTCGTGGTTGCCGCTCGGGGTGTTGACCCAGTCGCTGCCGTCTTCGAGCTCGACGCCCTTGTGGATGAACAGGGTGGCATCGCCACCGTCGTCCACGATGAGCTGCGGGCCGAGCTCACCCGGGTGGGTCAGCATGTCGAGCGTGCAGTCCCAATACTCTTCCAGCGACTCGCCCTTCCAGGCGAACACCGGCAGGCCGCCAGCGGCCAGGGCGGCGGCGACGTCGTCCTGGGTGGAGAAGATGTTGCACGAAGCCCAGCGGACCGAGGCGCCCAGCTCACGCAGGGTCTCCGCCAGCACGGCGGTTTCCTTGGTGACGTGCAGCGAGCCGGAGAGGCGCACGCCCTTGAGCGGCTTCTCGGCGGCGTAGCGGGCGCGGATCTGCATCAGGCCCGGCATTTCCTCTTCCGCCATGCGGATGCGGCGGCGGCCGAGGTCAGCGAGGGAATAATCGCGGACCTTGAAGTCCTGCGAGGCGTTGTCTTTGGTGACAGCGTTCATGGTGGCGTAGCTCCGGATGGTTACGGGGGCGCCGTTCTACGGGAAGCCGTGCCGAGCCTGGCCACAGGGGGAAAACCCCTCCGGTCGCAGCGCCCCTCGGCGGGCAAGAACAGTCCCTGAGTATATCTCGGAATCCGGATGATCAGATGAATACATTTTTTTATGTACTCTCGGGGTTCGTCCCCCAGCAGAGTGACTGATGGAAGCCGCACGCGATCCCGAATTCCTCCCCCACGACGGCCCCCTGCGCGAGGACGTACGCCGCCTGGGCGCCCTGGTAGGCCAGATGCTGGCCGAGCAGGGCGGGCAAGCCTTTTTCGAGCGGGTCGAAGCCGTCCGCACCGCCGCCATCCACCGCCGCCGCAGCGGCGCGGCCGTAGACGCCCTGGCGGGTACGTTGACTGGCCTGGGTGCCGGCGATGCCGAGGCCCTGGCCCGGGCCTTCGCCACCTACTTCCAGGCGGTGAACACGGCCGAGCGCGTCCACCGGATCCGCCGCCGCCGCGATTACCAGCGCGAAGGCCAGGCGCCCCAGCCCGAGTCGCTTTCCGCCGTGCTCGGCCAGCTCAAGGCCGAGGGGGTTACCCGCGACGAGCTGGCTACCCTGTTGGGCAAGCTCGATGTGGAGCCCGTCTTCACCGCCCACCCTACGGAGGCCGTGCGCCGCTCGCTGCTCGAGAAAGAGCAGGAGATCGTCCGCGCCCTCGTCGATGAGTTCGACCCGACGCGCACCCCGCAGGAACTGCGCGATGACGATGCCCGTATCCTGATGGCGCTCTCCGCGGGTTGGCAGACGGCCGAAGCGTCGCCGGTGCGGCCCAGCGTCTCCGACGAGTTCGACCATGTCGGCTTCTACATTGCCCGCCCGATCTACCGCGTGCTGCCCGCCTTGTACGAAGCGCTGGAGCAGGCCATCGCCGAGCATTACGGCGATGACGTCGCCGTGCCGCGCGTGCTGCGCTTTGCCACCTGGGTGGGCGGCGACATGGACGGCAACCCGAACGTCAACGCCGATACCATCGCCGCCACGCTCGCCGCGCAGCGCGCGTTGGTGCTTGAGCGCTACACCGAGGGCGTAAACGAACTGGGCCGCCTGCTGAGCCAGACCAGCGACCGCGTGAAGCTCGACGACAAGCTGGGCCGCCGCCTCGATGACTACCGCGAGCGGCTACCCGACGCGGCCGCGCGCATCCGCCCACGGCATGCGGATATGCCGTATCGCGCGTTCCTCACCTTCGTGGCGGCGCGTCTCGATGCCACGCTGCATGAGGACGACGATGCTTACGCATCGGCGGGCGAGTTCATCGACGACATTGCGTTGGTCGAAAAGAGCCTGCTCGACCACGGCGGCCGCCACGCGGGCGCTTACGCGGTGGGTCGCCTGTTGTGGCGGGCCCGCACGTTTGGCTTCCATCTCGCGCGGCTGGATGTGCGACAGGATGCGCGCGTGCACGACGAGGCGCTGGCGGCATTGCTCGACGATGCCGGCTGGGCCGATCGCGATGTCGATGCACGGGTGAAGACGCTCCGCCCGTTCGCCGCGGGTGAGCGCAGTTTCGTGGCCGGGGAAGGGAACGAAGCGGCCGGCATGTTGCGCGGTGTCTTCGGCACGCTGGCGGATGCGCGCAAGCGCTACGGCACCGAAGCGACCGGGCTCTACATCATCAGCATGGCCGAGACCGCAGCCGATGTGCTCGCCGTGCTGGCCCTTGCCCGCCGCGGCGGCCTGCTCGAAGACGGCCGCGTGCCGCTCGACGTGGCGCCGCTGTTCGAAACGATCGACGACCTGAAGGGCGGCCCGGCCACCCTGCAGGCGCTGCTGGATGACCCTGTGTATCGCGCGCACCTGAAGGCCCGCGGCGATCGCCAGTGGGTGATGCTGGGCTATTCCGATAGCGGCAAGGATGGCGGCACGGTCGCTTCCAAGTGGAGCCTGCAACGCGCGCAGGTGGAACTGCTCGAGGTGGCGGCCAAGGCGGGCATTCGCGTGGCGTTCTTCCATGGCCGTGGCGGCTCGGCGAGCCGTGGTGGTTCGCGTATTACCCCAGCACTGATGGCTTCGCCGCGTGGTTCGGTAGGCGGCGTGCTGCGCGTGACCGAGCAGGGCGAAGTGATTCACCGCAAGTACGGCATTCGCGCGCTCGCCGTGCGCAACCTGGAGCAGACGCTCGGGGCCGTGATGCGCGCTTCGCTGCGCCCACGTGTCGCCGAGGTGCGCGAGTCAGGGTGGAAGGACGTGATGGTCCGGCTCTCCGATGAAAGCCGCAAGGCCTACCGTGCGTTCGTCGACATGGATGGCTTCGTCGATTATTTCCGCGGTGCCACGCCCATCGACGTGATCGAACGTATGACCCTGGGCTCGCGCCCGGCACGCCGCCGCAGCATGAAGGGTGTGGAAGACCTGCGCGCGATCCCCTGGGTGTTCTCGTGGACTCAGTGCCGCGCGGTACTCACCGGCTGGTACGGCCTCGGTAGCGCCCTGGACACCGTGGCGAAGGAAAGCGGCGAGGATGTGCTGGCACGCATGGCCCATGAGTGGCCGTTCTTCGCCACCATGCTCGACGACGTCGAGATGGTGCTGGCCAAGGCGGATATCGCGATTGCCGAGGCGTTCTCGGAACTGGCCGGGCCGCTGCACCAGCGGTTCTTCCCGAAGATCCGCGAGGAGTTCGAGCGCACGGTGCGCTGGGTGCTGAAGCTGAAGGGGGCGGACGAACTGCTCCAGCGCGAGCCGCGCCTGGCCACCTCCATTCGCCTGCGCAACCCGTATGTCGACCCGATGAGCCTGCTCCAGGTCGATCTGCTCAAGCGCTGGCGCGCCACCGGCGGCAAGGACGACGCGCTGCTCAGTGCCCTGGTGGCCTGCGTCAATGGCGTTTCGCAGGGCCTGCAGAACACCGGTTAACCCTACGCACCAGTTGCCCGGTTGCCGGCTTGTCGGGTTGCATTGCTGGGTCACTGGGTCGCCGGGTCGCCGGGTTGCATTGTTGGGTCGCTGGGTCGCCCGTAGGAGCCCACCCTGTGGGCGACATCTTTCGCGATAACGCCGCAGGCCCTGTGGCTCTTTCGCGAACGGCGTCGCCCACAGGGTGGGCTCCTACGCGAACGGCGTCGCCCACAGGGTGGGCTCCTATATGTGTGCGATACGCATCCGCGCGCGATACGCGTCTCACGGCGCCATGCGATTAAAGCTGGGTAAAACCTTGCCGAAAACGGGTTTACATGCCCGAAATTTGCGGGCCCTCAGCTTTCCGCAGGCTCATCATGAAAGACACCCTCAGTCGTGCCCGCTGGCGCGGCCTCAGCGTGGGCGCACGCCTCACGCTTTTGGTCGTGGCCATCGTTTCCCTAGGTATTGCGCTGCTGACCGTGCTCGTTACCACGAAGGTCTCACGTGAACTGGAGACCCGCTCGCGTGATGACCTCGGTCGCGGCAGCCAGTCCATCATCGCCATGGTGAATACCTTCAGCGGCGCCTTGCTGGCGGAATCCGATCGCTTCCTCGCCGTCTTCGAAACCTATTTCCCCGCCGAAAAGCTCGCCACCGACACCATGCACCGGGTGAAGATGGGTGACCGCACCGTGCCGACGATGTCGCTCGGTGGCAAGCCGATCAATGGCGATTTCACGGTCGTGGACGAGTTTTCCGACCGCGCGCACGTCGTGGCCACGATGTTCGTCCGCGATGGCCAGGACTTCATCCGCGTCACCACGTCGCTGAAGAAGCAGGATGGTTCGCGTGCCGTCGGCACCTCGATCGACCACGCCCACCCCGCCTTCCCCCTGCTGCTGTCCGGCAAGGGCTACGGCGGCCCGGCCATTCTCTTCGACAAGCCCTACATCACGCGGTACGAGCCCATCCGCGATGCCGCCGGCAACGTGATCGGCGCGTGGTTCGTCGGCGTGGAAATCAGCAAGGAAATGGACGCGCTGCGCCAACAGATCTCGTCCATCCGCATTGGCGAGACGGGGCACTATTCGGTGCTCGACGCGAGCGCCGGCAAGCGTTATGGCTCGTATATCGTCGACCCTGCGCTCGCCGATCCTGCCGCGAAGGCCGACGGTGCCGCGCTCAAGGTGCTGGGCGTGGATGGCAAGCCGGTGTACGCGCCGATGCTCACCGGCGGCAAGGGCGAGGCGCGCTATCGCATGGTGATGGATGGCAACGAGGTCGAACGGCTTGCGGTCTTTGCTACCGATCCGTCATGGCACTGGATGGTCGCAGGCACGGTCGATACCGATGAACTGTATGCGCCTGTGCGCCACCTGCGAAACGCGGCCATCATCAGCAGCGTCGTGATCATCGCCGTGCTTTGCGTGCTGTTGTTCATTGCCATCCGTGTGCGGATCACGCGTCCGCTATCGGCGGCAGTGCAGGCGGCCAGCCGCCTGGCCGAAGGCGACCTCACGGCCCGCCTTGGCTCAACCCGTGGCGACGAGATCGGCCAGCTCATGAACGCCATCGACGGGATCGGCGATGGGCTGGGTTCGATCGCCCTTTCGGTACGTCGCGCCACCGGCAGCATGACCAGCAGCACCTCGGAGATCGCGGCGGGTAATACCGATCTTTCCATGCGTACGGAGCGCCAGGCCGCCGAGCTGCAGATGACCGCCGCCAGCCTCGACCTGCTCACCCGCACGGTACGTGACAACGCCGACAACGCCTCGCGCGCGAGCGAACTGGCGGAGGGTGCGAGCGTGGCCGTGCAGCAGGAAGCCGGCGCGATGGCGGAGGCGGTGGCCTCGATGAACGGTATCCAGGCCTCGGCGCAGCGCATCGCTGACGTCATCGGGATCATCAACGGCATCGCGTTCCAGACGAACATCCTGGCGTTGAACGCGGCCGTGGAAGCGGCGCGCGCCGGCGAGCAGGGTAGGGGCTTTGCGGTGGTGGCGGAAGAGGTGCGCAACCTGGCGCAGCGCAGCGCCACGGCGGCGAAGGAGATTGAAGCGCTGATCACTGAATCCGTTGCGCAGGTGGACGCGGGCCATGGCCTGGTCACCGAAGCGGGCCACAACATGCAGGCGGTCATCGGGCGCATCCGCGACGTGGCGGACCTCATGGGCGATATCAGCCGCGCATCGACCGATCAGTCCGACCAGATCGGCAGGATTAACCAGGCTGTCGCGCGGATGGACGATTCCACCCAGCAGAATTCGGCCCTGGTCGAAGAAGCCGCGGCAGCGGCGAAGAGCCTGGAGGACCAGGCGGCCGAGCTGGCGCGCGTGGTGGAAGTGTTCCGCCTTTAATTGGCGTTGAGGTACATCGATCGCGTGCAAGCACACTCCTACAAAAACACCGCAGATCTCTTGTAGGAGCGCGCTTGCGCGCGATAAGCCAACGAAGCGAGGCAGCCGCGAGGGCAATCAGCCCTCGAGCTCCTCCCATCGTGCGAACGCCGTATCAAGCTCAGCCTGCAACTTCGCCAGCTCATCGTTGGCCCGCGTAATCGCCGCGGCATCCTGCTGGTAATACTTCGGATCGTTCATCGCTTCGGTGCGCTTTGCGATCGCGGTCTCCAGCTCTTCAAGCTTCGCCGGCAGCAAATCCAGCTCGCGCTGCTCCTTGAACGAGAGCTTCTTCTTCGCCGGGGCAGGTGCCGCAGCAGGTGCCGGCGCGGGTGCTGCCACGGGCTTCGCCGTCGCAGCCGCCGCGGCCTTCGCTGCCGCGACCACCGGCTTCTGCCGCAGCCAGTCGCTATAGCCGCCGATGTACTCGCCGATCTCGCCCTCGCCTTCGAGCACGAGCGTGCTGGTCACGACGTTATCGATGAAGTCACGGTCGTGGGACACGAGCAACAACGTACCGGTGTACTCGCCGAGCAGCTCTTCGAGCAGCTCCAGCGTTTCCACATCGAGGTCGTTGGTCGGTTCGTCCATCACCAGCAGGTTGGATGGCTGGGCAAACAGCTTGGCCAGCAACAGGCGATTGCGCTCACCGCCGGAGAGGCGGGTGATCGGCGCGCGGGCGCGCTCCGGCGAGAACAGAAAGTCCTGCAGGTAACCGATGATGTGCTTGCGCTGGCCGTTGAGCTCGATGTATTCGCGGCCTTCGGCCACGTTATCGAGCGCGTTCATGCGATCGTCCAGCGCGATGCGATGCTGGTCGAAGTACGCGATTTCCAGGCCGGTGCCCAGCACCACGGTACCTTCCTGAGGTGCGAGCTGGCCCAGCATGATCTTCAGCAGGGTGGACTTGCCGGCGCCGTTCGGCCCCATGATGCCCACGCGGTCGCCGCGCATGATCGTGGTCGAGAAGTCGCGAATCAGCGTGCGGCCATCGTAGGCCTGGGTCACGTGCTTCGTTTCGATGACCTTGCGGCCCGACGCCTGCGCGTTGGCCATGGTCATCTTGGCGTTGCCCTGGCCTTCACGGCGCTCGGAGCGCTCGTTGCGCATCGCCTTCAGCGCGCGTACGCGGCCTTCGTTACGGGTGCGGCGCGCCTTGATACCCTGGCGGATCCACACTTCTTCCTGGGCCAGCTTGCGGTCGAAGTGCGCGTTGGCCTGGGCTTCCGCGTGCAGGCGCTCTTCGCGGCGGCGCAGGTAATTGTCGTAATCGCCCGGCCAGCTGGAAACCGCACCGCGGTCGATCTCGACGATACGGGTGGCCAGCGCGCGCAGGAAGCTTCGATCGTGGGTGATGAACACGATGGCGCCGCTGAAGCTCTTCAGGAAGCCTTCCAGCCACGCAATGGCCTCGATATCGAGGTGGTTGGTGGGCTCGTCGAGCAGGAGCAGGTTCGGGTCGCGCACGAGGGCCTGGCCCAACAGCACGCGGCGCTTCATGCCGCCGGAGAGGTCGGCGAAGTCGGTGTGGCCCGGCAGTTCCAGCTTCTCGATGATGGCTTCGACGCGGGCATCGAGATCCCAGGCGTTATGGGCCTCGATCTGCGACTGCACCTCTCCCAGGCCGTCCATATCGCCTGCGTCGAGCATGTGGTGGTAGCGGGCCAGCAGGTGGCCCAGCTCGCCCAGGCCCTCGGCCACCACGTCGAACACGGTGCCTGCTGTGTCCTGGGGCACTTCCTGGGTAAGTCGCGCCACGCGCGTGCCGCCCTGGAGCCGGATTTCGCCGTCGTCGGGCTTCAGCTCGCCCGCAATCAGCTTCATCAGCGTGGATTTGCCGGCGCCGTTGCGGCCGACGATACAGACGCGCTCGCCCAGGTCGAGCGAGAGATCGACGTGTTCAAGCAGGAGGGGGCCGCCGACGCTGTAGTCGAGGCCAAGGATCTGGATAAGAGACATCCGGGCATTTTACCCGGCCCGGGACCCAAACGCGCGTCGGTTCTCGTAGGAGCGCGCTTGCGCGCGATCGGGGCTTGCCGCGGGCCCCATCGCGCGCAAGCGCGCTCCTACAGGGTGTCCAGCAGGTATCGGGTCGTTTGGTGGTAGGTGGAACCGGGGCGCAGGATGGCCCCTTCCGCCTCGGGCATGTTCACCTGGTCGGGGAACGCCTCGGCCTCCAGGGCGAAGCCGGCGAAGGCGCTGTACGGCCGCCCTTCGCGATTCACCTGGCCGGCCAGCTTCTGCCCGCTGTAGAACTGCAGGCCCGGTCGGTCGCTGGCCACGGTGAGGCGGCGCCCGCTCGACGGCTCGGTCACCACCGCTACGACGCGTGGCGCGGCATTCGACGGCCCACGCGGGATATAGCAGTGGTCGAACCCACCGGCTGCGCGCAACTGCGTATCGGGCCAGTGCAGCCGGGAGCCGATCGGCGCCGCTTCGCGGAAGTCGAAGGCCGTCCCCGACACATGCTGGCGATCGGTGGGGATCGCCTGCTCGTCGGTCGCGAGGAATTCCTCGGCATCGATACGGATCACGTGATCGCGGATATCAGCCCGGCGGTCGTTCAGGTTGAAATACGGATGGGCGGTAAGACTGAGCGGGGTCGGGGCATCGGTGGTCGCTGCATAGCGCAGGTCGAGCGCACCGTCATCGTCCAGCGCCACGCGCAGCTGCACCTGCACTTCACCCGGAAAGCCGCCGTCGCCTTCGGGCGAGGTAAGCCGCAGCAACAACGCATCGCCCTCGGGCTCCACATCCCAGCGGCGCGCATGGAAGCCGTCGTGGCCGCCGTGCAGGTGGTTGTCGCCATCGTTGCGGTCGATCTTGTAGTCGATGCCATCAAGCGTGAAACGGCCGCCACGGATCCGGTTGGCCCAGCGGCCGACGATCCCGCCCATGAACGCGTTCGCCGCGAGGTAATGGGCGGCGTCGGGATGGCCGAGGAGCACCTCGCCGAAGACGCCCTGGCGATCAGGTGCCTGCCACGAAAGCAGGGTGGCGCCGAGGTCGGTGATATCGAGGCGCGCACCGCGCGCATTGCGCAGGGTCCAGCGATGGAGGGGGCGTCCGTCGGGCAGTTGGCCCCAGGCGGTGGGTTCAGAGATAGGCATCGGGGAAAGCGTTCCGTGCCGGCCGTCGTTCAGGTGTCGGCCGTCGTCGTTCGGTGGGTTTCAAGGTATTGGCGCGGCGTGCAGTCGTACTCACGACGGAATACCGCATACATGTATTGCAGCGAGGTGAAACCACAGCGCACGGCAATATCCGCGAGCGTGGTATCGCCGTGCACGATGAGGTCGCAGGCGGTATCGAGCTTGTGCTTCAGGATGGCCTGGTGCACGGTCTGCTTCAGTTCGCGCTTGAAGTGCTCTTCGAGCACGGTGCGCGAGACGCCTACGTAATCGGCCACCTGCTCGGTCTTGATACCCAGGCAGCCGTACTGGCGGATGTAGTGGCTGGCTCGCATCACGTGCGGGCTGCGCATGGGCTGGAACCGGCTGGAGGTCTGCACGTTGATACCGACCGGCGGCACGATCACCCGCGTGGTCGAGCAATCCATGCCGCGCAACATCTGGTGCAGCACATGGGCGGCCGTGCGGCCCATTTCTTCCGCGCCCTGGATCACCGAGGTGAGCGGGATCCGGTTGAGCAGCTGCGCCATAGGGTCGTTGTCGATGCCGACGATGGCCACCTGCTCGGGGACGGCGATGCCTCCCATCACGCAGGCCTGCAGGAGCTGGCGCGCCCGGGCATCGGTGACGGCAATGATGCCGATGGGCTTGGGCAGGCCGGCCAGCCATTCGACGAGGTGCTCCACGGCTTCGCCCCAGCCACCCGCGCTGGTGGGCGAGCCCTCGTAGAGGATCCCCTCGACATTCTCGGCGGCCACGATGTGGCGAAACGCGTGCTCGCGTTCCTGGGCCCAGCGGCTCGCCGTGGTGGTCGGGATCCCGTAGAGCGCGAACCGGCTAAGGCCCTGCTCGATCAGGTGATCATAGGCCAGGCGCACGAGGCGCGCGTTATCGGTGGCGATATACGGGACGCCCACCGGGTAATGCGATGGATCGTGGTAGGAACCGCCGACGGCGACCACCGGGATGTGCAGCTCGCGCAGCGCTTCCTCGGCTTCGGGGTCGTCGAAATCAGCGATGACCCCATCACCTTTGAACTGGTGGATGTCGCGCATGCGGCTGCGGAAATCCTCTTCGAGGAAGAGATCCCACTCCACACGGGTGCTATTGAGGTAATGCCCAATACCCGCGATGACCTGACGGTCATAGACCTTGTTGGCATTGAACAGCAGTGCGATGCGATGCGGTGCCATGAACAGGAAAACTAGCAAAGAATGGCGCTGGAGGCCATGACGCAACGCGGCAGGAAAAAGGCAGGCAGGCTCAACGGAAATCGCAATTGCGCCAAAACGCGCCGCTGGCGAGCATCAGTGGGCTTCGTCCCCTCGTTCGTCAAGGAATCGTTATGTCGTACTTCTCCAGCATCCCGAAGATCAGCTACGAAGGTCCGGGGTCTGATAACCCGCTGGCGTTCCACCATTACGACGCCAATCGCACCCTGCTGGGCAAGACCATGGCCGAGCACCTGCGCCTGGCGGTCTGCTATTGGCACACGTTCGTGTGGCCGGGCTCTGATGTGTTCGGTGCGGGTACGTTTGAGCGCCCATGGCAGCAGGCGGGCGATCCGATGGGCAAGGCCCGCGAAAAAGCCGATGCCGCTTTCGATTTCTTCTCCCGTCTTGGCGCGCCTTATTACACCTTCCATGACACCGACGTCGCGCCGGAGGGCAACAGCCTCGCTGATTACCGCAATAACTTCGCGGCCATGGTCGATGTGCTGGAAAAGAAGCAGGCCGAAACGGGCGTGAAGCTGCTGTGGGGTACGGCCAATGTGTTCAGCAACCCGCGTTATGCCGCGGGTGCCGCGACCAACCCGCAGCCGGAAGTCTTCGCTTATGCGGCCACGCAGGTGCGCCACGCGATGGAAGCCACCCACCGCCTGGGTGGCGCGAACTACGTCCTGTGGGGCGGCCGCGAGGGCTATGACACGCTGCTCAATACCGACCTGAAACGCGAGCGTGCCCAGCTCGGCCGTTTCTTCCAGATGGTCGTGGAGCACAAGCACAAGATCGGTTTCAAGGGCACGATCCTCATTGAGCCCAAGCCGCAGGAGCCCACCAAGCACCAGTACGATTACGATTCCGCCACGGTCTACAGCTTCCTCAAGGCCTACGGTCTGGAAAACGAAGTAAAGACCAACCTTGAGGCCAACCACGCGACCCTGGCCGGGCATTCGTTCCAGCACGAAGTGGCCACCTCCATTGCCCTCGGTATTTTCGGTTCCATCGATGCCAACCGCGGTGATCCGCAAAATGGCTGGGATACCGACCAGTTCCCGAACAGCGTGGAAGAAATGACCCTGGTCACTTACGAGATCCTCAAGGCCGGCGGTTTCACCACGGGTGGTTATAACTTCGATACCAAGGTCCGCCGCCAGAGCCACGACGCGGCCGATCTTTTCCACGGCCACATCGGTGCCATCGACACGCTGGCGCTGAGCCTGGAACGCGCGGTGAAGATGATTGAGAAAGACACCCTCGCCGAGTTGAAGGCAAAGCGTTATGCCGGGTGGGATGCGGACTTCGGTACGAAGATCCTCAACGGCGGCTTCACGCTCGCTTCGTTAAGCGATGAGGCTATTGCGCGCGATCTGCACCCGAAGCACGTCTCGGGCCAGCAGGAGTTGCTCGAAAATATCGTCAACCGTTATATCTATGGGTGATATGAAACCCGTCATGGAAGCACGCTTGTACCTGGGCATCGATCTCGGCACCTCCTCGGTCAAGGCCGTACTCGTCGACGACGCTGGCGCTGTGTGCGCCAGCGCCTCCTCTCCGCTTACCGTTTCCCACCCCAGGCCGCGTTGGTCCGAACAGGATCCCGCTGCATGGTGGGCAGCCACGGAAGCCGCGGTGGGTGAGGTGCTCAAGGGCGTCAATGCGCAGCACGTCGCCGCCATTGGCCTTTCGGGCCAGATGCACGGCGCGACGCTGCTCGATGCCTCCGATACGGTCCTCCGCCCGGCCATCCTCTGGAATGATGGTCGTTCGGACGTGGAATGCGCCGAGCTGGAAAAGGTGCCCGGCTTCCGCGAGGTCACCGGTAACCTCGCCATGCCCGGCTTCACCGCGCCGAAGCTGGCGTGGGTACGCAAGCACGAGCCGGACATCTTCGCCCGCGTGGCGAAGGTGCTCCTGCCGAAGGATTACCTGCGGCTCAGGCTCACCGGCGACTACATGACCGACGCGTCGGATGCCGCCGGCACATTGTGGCTGGACGTGCGCAAGCGTCAGTGGAGCGACGCCATGCTTGCCGCGACGGGGCTGGATCGCTCGCACATGCCCGAGGTGCTCGAGGGTAGCCAGCCCGCCGGACGCCTGCGCAAGGAACTGGCCGAACGGTGGGGTATGCGTCCCGTCCCGGTCGCCGCCGGTGGTGGCGATAACGCGGCGGGTGCCGTGGGCGTTGGCATCGTCCGCCACGGCCAGGCCATGCTTTCGCTCGGCACGTCCGGGGTGTACTTCGCGGTGTCGGACGGCTTCCGGGCCAGCCCTGAAACGGCGGTGCACAGTTTCTGCCATGCGCTGCCGTCGACCTGGCACCTCATGTCGGTGATGTTGAATGCGGCAAGCTGCCTCGACTTCACCGCGCGCCTTACGGGGTATGCGGATGTGCCGGCGTTGCTCGCTGACGCTGAACGGACCGGCTGGCGCCAGGATGGCCCGTTGTTCCTGCCGTACCTCACCGGCGAGCGCACGCCGCACAACGACGCCCATGCCCGCGGCTCGTTCACGAACCTGGGCCCGGATACCGAACGCACCGACCTTGCCCATGCCACGCTCGAAGGCGTGGGCCTGGGCCTTCTCGATGGCCTCCTGGCGGTGGAGGGCACGGGGCTGGTGTCGGATCAGATCACCGTGATCGGCGGTGGCTCGCGCAGCCATTACTGGACCCAGATGCTGGCCGATATCCTCGGCAAGCCGCTGGTGCTGCGTGCCGGCGGCGAGGTGGGGCCTGCATTGGGCGCTGCTCGCCTGGCGCGGCTGGCCGTAGAGCCCGATGCCTCGCTGGACGAGGTCTGCCCCATGCCGGAAACGTTAGCCGTGCGTGAGCCCGATGCAGCGCGTCATGCTTATTTCCTGCAAACGCGCCACCCTCTGTTCCGTCGCTCCTACGAACAACTCAAGCCGCTGTATATCGACGCCGCCCTTGGCGACGCATTCCGCCCGTCCTGAAAGGGCGATCCATAAGAAGATGGAGAACAGCATGAAGCAAAAGGCCCTACACACGTTGCTGGCCGTATCGATGGTGGCCGCAGGCGTCTTCGCGCCGCAGGCCCACGCAAGCAAGGACAAGCCGGTCATCGGCTTCTCGATCGACGATCTGCGCGTCGAGCGCTGGACCCGCGACCGCGATTACTTCAAGGCGGCCGTCGAGGCCAAGGGTGGCACCGTTTCGGTGCAATCGGCCGATGCGAACGAGCAGAAACAGATCCAGCAGATCGAGAACCTCATCTCGCGCAAGGTCGATGTGATCGTCATCGTGCCGTTCAACGCCAAGACGCTCACCACGGTCGTGGCCGAGGCGAAGAAGGCGGGCATCAAGGTGATTTCCTACGATCGCCTCATCCTCAACGCCGACGTCGATGCCTACATCTCGTTCGATAACGAGAAGGTGGGCGAAATGCAGGCGAAGGGCGTGGTCGATGCCACCGGCGGCAAGGGCAACTTCTTCCTGCTCGGCGGCGCGCCGACCGATAACAACGCCAAGATCCTGCGCGAGGGCCAGATGAAGGTCCTCGATCCGCTGGTGAAGAGCGGCGCCATCAAGATCGTCGGCCAGCAGTGGACCGATGAGTGGCTGGCATCGAAGGCGCAGTCGATCATCGAAAACGCGCTCACGGCCAACAAGAACAACATCCAGGGCATCGTGGCTTCCAACGACGGTACGGCCGGCGGCGCCATCGCCGCGCTGAACGGCCAGAAGCTCGCCGGCAAGGTGGCGGTCTCGGGCCAGGATGCCGATCTTGCCGCGGTCAAGCGCATCAAGGCAGGCACCCAGGCCATGACGGTGTACAAGCCGATCAAGACCATCGCCACCGATGCAGCGAATCTGGCCGTCCAGTTCGCCAAGGGTGAGACCCCGAAGTTCACGTCGAAGATGAACAACGGTTCGAAGGACATCAACACCATCCTGCTCACCCCGACCCTGCTGACCAAGCAGAACGTCGACCTCGTGGTGAAGGACGGCTTCTACACCCAGGCGCAGGTCGGTAACTAAAGCGAACTCCCCCGTAGGAGCCCACCCTGTGGGCGACGCCCTTCGCCCAACCGCAACAGGCCCTGTTGCTCTTTCGCGAAAGGCGTCGCCCACAGGGTGGGCTCCTACCACAGTGGGCTGGTCGCGTAGCTGAGGAAGTATCCAGGTGAGCGAATACCTGTTCGAGATGCGCAACATCGTCAAGGAGTTCTCCGGCGTGCGCGCGCTCAATGGCATCAACCTGGCCGTGCGGCCAGGCGAGTGCGTGGGCCTGTGCGGCGAAAATGGTGCCGGCAAATCCACCCTCATGAAAGTCCTTTCCGGCGTATACCCGTACGGCACGTGGGAAGGCGAGATCCTGTTCGATGGCAAGCCGCTGAAAGCGCACTCGGTGCGCGATAGCGAAGATGCCGGCATCGTCATCATCCATCAGGAGCTGATGTTGGTGCCGCAGCTTTCCGTTGCCGAGAACATCTTCCTCGGCAATGAAATCCGCAAGTTCGGCGGCGTCATGGATTACGACGCGATGTACGCGAAGGCCGAGGCGCTGCTGGCCCGGCTGAAGCTGAAAGACGTGAACGTCGCTGCGCCCGTCATGAACTACGGCGGCGGCTACCAGCAGCTCTTCGAGATCGCGAAGGCACTGGTGAAGAATGCCCGGTTGCTGATCCTGGATGAGCCCTCGTCGTCGTTGACCTCGTCCGAGACGGATACGCTGCTGTCAATCATCGAAGATCTTAAGCGCGACGGCGTTGCCTGCGTCTATATCTCGCATAAGCTCGACGAGGTGGCGCGTGTCTGCGATACCGTCACGGTGATTCGCGATGGCAAGCACATCGTGACCAAGCCGATGAGCGAGATGACGACGCACACCATCATCACCGCGATGGTTGGCCGGGAAATCGAAAACCTGTTCCCGAAGATGGAGCACGATATCGGTGAGGTCATCTTCGAAGCAAAGCATGTCACCTGCTGGGATGTCGCCAACCCGAACCGCAAGCGCGTGGACGACATCTCGTTCCAGGTGCGACGCGGCGAGATCCTGGGTATCGCGGGCCTCGTCGGGGCAGGGCGAACCGAGCTGGTTTCGGCCATCTTCGGCGCTTACCCGGGCCGCTACGAGGCGGAGCTCGTACTCGAGGGTAAGCCGATCAAGGTGAAGAACCCCGAGCAGGCGATCAAGGCGGGCCTCTCGCTGGTGCCGGAAGATCGCAAGCGCCAGGGCATCGTTCCGTTGCTCGGCGTGGGTGACAACATCACGCTCGCCACGCTTTCGCACTATGCGCACGCGGGCCAGATCGACCGCCAGGCAGAAATGCAGGTGGTCGACCAGGAGATCAAGCGCCTGCGGGTGAAGACGGCCAGCCCCGAACTCGCCATCCAGGGGCTGTCGGGTGGCAACCAGCAGAAGGCCGTGCTTACCAAGATGCTGTTGCCCGAGCCGAAAGTGCTGATCCTCGATGAGCCGACCCGTGGCGTCGATGTCGGCTCCAAGTACGACATCTACACGCTGATGTTCGAGCTGGCCGCGAAGGGCGTGGCCATCATCATGGTCTCGTCGGAAATGCCCGAGGTGCTGGGCGTGAGCGATCGCGTGCTGGTCGTGGGCGAAGGCAAGCTGCGCGGCGATTTCAAGAACGTTGGCCTGACCCAGGAGCAGGTCCTTGCGGCAGCGATTTCGCATGCCGCCGAAGGGCCCGCGCACGCGGCCTGATCCATTCCACCATTCCACGCGTCACCAGGGAAGCCTTCCATGCAGTCCCAGAAAATCCAGCAACTCTTCGTTCGTTACAAGATCCTCGCCCTGCTTATCGCGGTGGCGGTGATCTGGGTCTTCTTCCATGTGAAGACCGACCAGGCATTCATCACCCCGAACAATCTTTCCAACCTGTTCCGCCAGATGGCGATCACCGGCATGCTGGCTTGCGGCATGGTGTTCATCATTATCGCCGGCGAGATCGACCTGTCGATCGGCTCGCAGCTCGGGTTGCTCGGTGGCGTCGTCGCCATCCTCACCGTGAACATGGGCTGGGGCACCTGGCCATCCATCGGCGCGGTGTTGGTGCTGGGCATGCTGATCGGCGCGTTCAACGGCTTCGTGGTCACGAAGATGCGGGTGCCATCCTTCATCGTCGGCCTGGGTGGCATGCTCGCCTTCCGCGGCATCGTGCTTTACATCACGGGTAGCTCAACGATCGCGCCGGCGCCGGACGACCTGGTGCAGCTGGGCCAGGGCTTCGTTCCGGTGGGTCTGTCGCAGTGGGTGGGCGGCCTGATCTTCCTCGCCATGGTGGCCATCACGGTGCGCCGCCGCATGCGCCGCACGAAGCTGGGACTGCAGCAGGCTGCGCTCTGGATCGATGTCGTCCGTCTTGTCGTGATCGGGGCCGTGATCTTTGGCTTCATCCGCATGCTCAATGATGCCAACGGCATCCCCATCCCGGTGATGATCCTGCTGGCGTTGCTCGCCGTGTTTACCTACGTTTCCACGCAGACCGTGTTTGGCCGCCACATCTATGCAGTGGGCGGCAACATGGAGGCGACGCGCCTCTCGGGCGTGAACGTCGCCCGGGTGAAGCTGGTGGTCTTCGCGATCATGGGCCTGATGTGCGCCTTCGCTGGCATCATCACCGTGGCGCGTACGGGTTCCGGTTCACCCTCGGCCGGCACGGGCGGTGAGCTGGATGCCATCTCGGCGTGCTTCATCGGCGGCACCTCCATGCGTGGCGGTTCCGGCACGGTCTACGGCGCGCTGATTGGTGCGCTGGTCATGGCCAGCCTCGACAGCGGCATGCAGCTGATGGACGTCGACAACTCGTGGCAGATGATCATCAAGGGCGTGATCCTGGTACTCGCCGTATGGGTCGACGTGCTCTCCGGCAGCAACCGCAACGCCTGATCCCCCACAACTAATCGTAGGAGCCCACCCTGTGGGCGACGCCGTTCGCGATATCGCCACAGGGCCTGTGACGTTTTCGCGAAAGATGTCGCCCACAGGGTGGGCTCCTACGGGTGGCGGGCTACTTCTTGGGTAGGGCCTTGGCCATCTTGTAGTGTTCCTTGATGGTCGGTAGCGTTTCTTTTGCGAAGGCTTTCAGTGCGGGGTTGGAGCCTTTCTCGGCTTCTACCTCGAACATCGCCACGGCCTTCTCGTGGTCGGCGACCATCGTCTTCGCATACTCACGGTCGAAGTCCGTCCCGTTGAGCAGCTTCAGCGCGTTGAGCTCCTTCTGCGCATCCGGCACGGGTTCGGTCGTGGTGCTGTAGCCCTTGTCGCCATTGCGCAGGCTTACCAGCTTGTCATTGGCCTTGGTGTGGTCATCGACCATCTTCTGCGCGAACGCCTTCACCTTGGCCGACGAGGCTTGCTTCACCGCAAGCTGGCTGAGCGCGATCTCGCTGACGTTGGCGCCTGTCGCGTTCTGGTAGAACGCCGCATCGGTGGGCGTGCCGCCCTGGCTGTCCTTCTCCTGGGGCGCGGCTAGCGCGGCGAAGGGCAGGGTGGCAGCGAAGCTGGCCGCGAGCAGCAGGCGCGGGAGGCGAATGGCCATGGGGATGTCTCCGTGTGGAACGACCCCCGGTGTCTCATCCTGCCGATGAAACTGCCGTGACCTGCGCGGGTATGAAACGAAAACGGGCACCCTCGCGGGCGCCCGTCTGAATCGCTATTTACTGTAGGAGCCCACCCTGTGGGCGACATCTTTCGCCACTAGCCCCACACGTCTTGTGGGTCTATCGCGAACGGCGTCGCTCACAGGGTGAGCTCCTACCCGGCAGGCCTTTTAGGCCTTGCGTGCAGCCTTGCCACCCAGACCAGCCGCGTCGCGGAGGAGCTCGGCGCGGTCGGTCTTTTCCCACGAGAAGGCGGTGAAGGTGCTGCCATCGGCGGCCTTCACTTCGTACGGCTTGCGGCCGAAGTGGCCGTAGGATGCCGTCGCCTGGTACATCGGGTGTACGAGGTCGAGCATCTTGATAATGCCGAACGGGCGCAGGTCGAAGTGCTTGCGGACCAGCTTCTCGATCTTGTCGTCCGAGATCTTGCCGGTGCCGAAGGTGGTCACCGAGATCGAGGTCGGCTCGGCCACGCCGATGGCGTAGCTGACCTGGATTTCGCAGCGATCGGCCAGGCCGGCAGCCACGATGTTCTTGGCGACGTAACGCGCGGCATAGGCCGCCGAACGATCGACCTTCGACGGATCCTTACCCGAGAACGCGCCACCACCGTGACGGGCCCAGCCGCCGTAGGTGTCGACGATGATCTTGCGGCCGGTCAGGCCGCAATCGCCCACCGGGCCACCGATCACGAACTTGCCGGTCGGATTGATGTGGAACTTGGTGTCCTTGTGCAGGAGCTTCGCCGGCAGCACCGGCTTCAGGATAAGCTCGCGCACGCCTTCGATCAGGTCCTTCTGCTTCACGCCCGGATCGTGCTGGGTGGAGAGCACGACGGCGTCGATGGCGATGGCTTCACCGGCTTCGTTGTAGCGCAGGGTGACCTGGCTCTTCGCGTCCGGACGCAGCCACGGCAGCGGCGAGTTCTTCTTCTTGCGGATCTTCGCCTGCTGTTCCACCAGGCGGTGGCTCAGGTGGATGGCGGCCGGCATGAACTCGCTGGTTTCGTTGGTGGCGTAGCCGAACATCAGGCCCTGGTCGCCAGCGCCCTGTTCTTCCGGCTTCTTGCGGTCCACGCCCTGGTTGATGTCCGGCGACTGCTTGCCGATCAGGTTCAGCACGCCGCAGGTCTCGCCGTCGAAGCCGACTTCCGAGGAGTCATAGCCGATGTCGAGGATGACCTTGCGGGTGAGCGCTTCGAGGTCGATCCAGGCGCTGGTGGTGATCTCACCCGCGACGATGGCCACGCCGGTCTTCACCAGCGTTTCGCAGGCCACGCGAGCGCGCGGATCCTGCGCCAGAATGGCGTCGAGGACGGCGTCGGAGATCTGGTCGGCGATTTTGTCCGGATGGCCTTCGGAGACCGACTCGGAGGTGAAGAGGTAGTTGCTCATCGCGGGTATATATCCTTCTTTACGGATAAAGAGATAAAAGAGCGCGCCATGATACACGCACCTGTGCCGGTTTGCAGCGGCAAGGGTACGCCCCGAGGGTGACGATTGCATGGACATTCAGCCCCGTCGCCCGCGAACGTGCCTCCTCCGGGCGGGTGGGGTGCTGCGCCGGATCGGGCAAGATTTCATCCCCATTGCGTCGTTGTGATTGTCCTAAATTATTGATTCTCATGACTAACGCTACGCTGGGGCCAAATGCGCCACCATGGCGGCAGGCATCGGGCGGAGGCAGGCATGGCGGAACGGCACATCGTGTTCGCGACGGTGGGGTCACAGGGCGACCTGTTCCCCCTGCTGGCCGTGGGCCAGGAGCTGGTCGCGCGCGGCCACCGCGTGACCGTGGGTGCCCATGCGATCCATCGCGATGCGGTGCTGGATGCCGGGCTGGACTTCGTCATGGCCAGCGGCATCGCCGAGCCGGAGGACAAGGCGGCGTTCGCGGCGCGGGCATTCCATCCGTGGCGCGGACCGCGCTTCGTGGTGCGTGACCTGGCGGCGGCCGATGTGGCGGCGAGCTATCACGCACTGAAAACCTTCTGCGGCGAAGCGGATGCCGTCGTCACGACGACGCTGGCGTTCGCGGGCCAGATCCTGGGCGAGACCTTGCCCGTGGCGTGGTTCTCGGCGGTGCTTTCGCCGTCGGTGTTCCTGTCGCCGTTTGATCCACCGGCTACGGGTGTGGCGTGGCTTGATCGCTGGTTACGTGTGTCGCCGATGCGGGCGCGCGGGCTGGTGCGTCTGGTCGAGACGGTGACGAGCCCGTGGACGGCCGATGTGCGTGCTTTTCGCCGCCATCTGGGGTTGCCACCGGTTGCCGCCGGTGGCGATCCCTTCCATCGAGGGCAGCACGGGCGTGATGGGGTGCTCGCGATGTATTCGCCCGTGCTGGGCGCGTTGCCGCCGGATGCCCCTGCGGGGACGATCATGACGGGGCAGTGCCGCTATCTCCCATCGGCAGATACGCTCGAGGCGGGATTGGCGCGTTGGCTTGATGAGGGGGCGCTCCCCGTCGTCTTCACCCTGGGCTCGGCGGCCGTGCACGCCGGCGAGACCTTTCTCCGCGAGAGCATGGCCGCGGTGCGGCAACTGGGACGTCGCGCCGTCCTGCTCACCGGTTCACCTGTGTTGCGCGAGAAGCTGGGGCCTTTGGACGATGACATCTTGGCTGTGGATTACGCACCCCACGGCGCGCTGTTCTCGCGAGCTTGCGCCGTCGTGCACCACGGAGGCATCGGCACCACCCACGAAGCACTGCGCGCAGGCCGTCCGGCACTCGTTGTGCCCCACGGCTTCGACCAACCCGATAACGCTGCACGCGTGAAACGCCTTGGCGTAGGAGAGATCCTTCCCGCGCGACGCTACGACGCAAACCGCGCCGCGGCGAAGCTGCGCGTTCTGCTCGATGACGCGGCATATGCCACCCGCGCCGCCGCCATCGGCGCATCGCTCCGCGCCGAACACGGCGCCCGCGTGGCCGCCGATACGATCGAAAACGCCATGGAACGCAGAAACCCTCTGTAGGAACGCGCAAGCGCGCTCCTACAAGGGCTTGGTTTTACGCGAATCCAGCAATCGGGTGCGGCGCGTACGCCTCTTCCAACACCTTCATCTCATCCGCCGTCAGCTTCAGGCTCAATGCCGCGACAGCATCATCGAGATGATGCGCCTTCGAGGCGCCGACGATCGGCGCGGTAATCCCCGGCCGCTGCGCCACCCACGCCAGCGCCACCTGCGCGCGCGGCACGCCACGCTCATCGGCGAGCTTCTTCACCGCCGCCACGATCGCGCGATCGGAATCTTCCGTCGCCTTATACAACGTGCCGCCGAACACATCCTTCTCTTGCCGTTCGCTCGACTCATCCCAATCGCGGGTAAGACGGCCACGTGCCAGCGGGCTCCACGGAATCACGCCGATACCCTGGTCCTGGCAGAACGGAATCATCTCGCGCTCTTCTTCGCGCTGGATCAGGTTGTAGTGGTCCTGCATGCTGACGAACTCTGTCCAGCCGTGCAGGCGTGAGGTGTAAACCATCTTCACGAACTGCCACGCGTGCATCGATGATGCGCCGATGTAACGAGCCTTTCCGGCCTTCACGACATCGTGCAGCGCCTCGAGTGTCTCCTCGATCGGCGTATGCGGGTCAAAGCGATGGATCTGCAGCAGGTCGATGTAATCCGTGCCGAGGCGGCCCAGTGAATCATCGACCGACTGGAAAATCGCCTTGCGCGAGAGGCCTCCCGTGTTCGGCGCCTTGCGCCACGGGTAGAACGTCTTGGTGGCGATCACCAGCTCATCGCGCCTCGCAAAATCTTTCAGTGCGCGGCCCACGATCTCTTCCGACGTGCCATCGGAATACATGTTCGCAGTGTCGAAGGTGTTGATGCCGAGATCGAGCGCCTTGCGGATGAAAGGCCGGCTCTGCTCTTCGTCGAGCGTCCAGGCATGGTTGCCGCGCTCGGCCACACCATAGGTCATGCAGCCAAGGATCACCGGCGAAATATCAAGCCCGGTCTTGCCCAACTTCACGTATTGCATGGGGGAACTCCGTGTGGGTCATCAAAGGATGTTGCATAGCGTACATGGCCCTTGAAACCACGAACCCCAACCCCACCTGACAGGGAGCGCTTGCAGCCCCACGGGCCCAGGCGTACGATCCGCCCCCAATTCACCGAGATCCGCCATGTCTGCCTGCAAGCACGCATTGATCCACCTGACTACGAACGCCCCATGGGCGCGTCGCGGGTGCGCGCGCGCCGTGGCAGGCCGTACGCCGTAAGGCGCCGGACCTCGCAGCAACACCAAAAGCACCCGCAAGGGTGCTTTTTTTTTGTCCCGAATTTTCCCGAACCCCGAATTTCCAAGCCCGTTACCGGAGCACCGTGCCATGAAGAACTGCCGCGATCCCCGATCCTGACCCGTCCCCATCCACGCCAGGGGCGACGGGAAAGCCTCGGGGAATGCCTCGCTCGAAGACATGACGTCGAGCCCCTGGCGCCCTGAATGGAACCGTTTAACCATGAGTACCCGCGAAACCACCATCCCCGTCGGCCGTTGGCGCAACCTCGGCATCATCGCCCACGTCGACGCTGGTAAAACCACGCTCACCGAGCGCCTCCTCTATAAGACCGGCACGATCCATCGCACCGGTGAGGTGCACGATGGCGCGACCACCACCGACCACATGGAACTCGAGCGCGAGCGTGGCATCACGATCGGCGCCGCCGCCGTGCGCGCGAACTGGACGCCGGAAGGTGGCCTGCCGCATCGCCTGACGCTGATCGACACCCCGGGACACATCGATTTCGCGATCGAAGTGGAACGTTCGCTGCGCGTACTCGACGGCGCCGTGGTCGTGTTCTCCGGCGTGGCCGGCGTGCAGCCGCAATCCGAAACCGTATGGCACCAGGCGCGCCGGCATGGCGTGCCGCTGATGGCGTTCGTCAACAAGATGGATCGCCCCGGCGCGGATTTCGACGCGACGCTCGAACAGATGCGCGAGAAGCTCGGCGCCAACCCGTGGGTCGTCGCCCAGCCGGTGATCGAGGGTGAACACATCGTGGGCCTCTACGACCTCGTCGCGGAGCGCACCTGGCTGTTCGACGAAAAGGGCACGCCGGTGATCACGCCGTGGACCGACGCGGAACGTGCGATGCATGCGAATGCGCGCGCGGAACTCGTAGCGGCCGTGGCCGACAAGGACGAAGCCCTGGCGGAACTCTGGCTGGCGGAACAACCCATTGATGCGGCCACGCTGACGGCAGCCCTGCGCCGCGGGACGCTGGCGGGCATCGGTCAGCCGGTGCTGCCGGGCTCGGCGTTCCGCAACGTCGGTATCGAGCCGCTGCTGGATGCGTTCGTCGCGTATCTGCCTTCACCGGTGGATCGTCCGTCCGTGGTCGCACACACCGACAAGGGTGATGTGCAGGTCGCGCCCGATGCGAACGCCCCGTTCGCGGCACTCGTGTTCAAGGTGGTGAACCAGTCGCATGGTCCGCTGGCCTTCCTCCGCGTGTATTCGGGGCGCCTGCATGTGGGCGACGCCGTGTGGCATAGCGGCACCGATCGCACGCAGCGCATCGGCCGCCTGGCAGTCGTGCGCGCTGACGACACCGAAGCGGTGGACATCGCCGAGGCGGGCGACATCGTCGCGATCATGGGCTGGAAGGACGTGGCTACCGGTGAAACGCTCGCCGATCCGCACCATGAACTGCGCCTGGAAACCATCCAGGCCCAGCCCGCGGTGTTGTCGTGGCGGCTCTCGCCGGAACGTTCGGCCGACCTGCTCAAGCTCGGCAACGGGCTGGCGCGCCTGGCGCAGGAGGATCCGTCCTTCCGCGTCAGCACCGATCCGGAAACCGGCGAAACCCTCGTCTGGGGCATGGGCGAACTCCATCTGGAAGTGATGGTGGAGCGCCTGCGCCGCGAATGGGGTGTGCAGGTGCGAACGGGTTCGCCGCGCGTGGCTTATCAGGAGACGCCGGCCCGTCCGTCGGGTCCGATCGAAGGCAAGCTCGCGAAGCAGACCGGTGGTAGCGGCCAGTACGCGCGAGTGGTGCTGTCGGTATCGCCGGTAGAAGGCGATGCGAACCGCTACGAGGATCGCACCACGGGTGGCGTGATCCCGAAGCAGTTCCAGTCGGCGGTGCAGAAGGGTGCGGAACAGGCCCTGCTGGAAGGCCCGCGTGGCTTCCCGGTGGTGGGCGCGGAAGTGCTCGTCCTCGATGGCCAGGCGCATGCCGTGGACTCGAACGAAGGCGCGTTCCATCGTGCCGCGCAGATCGCGGTGAAGGCTGCCCTCGAGGCGACCGGTACCGTGCTGCTCGAACCGGTGATGCGCGTATCGGTGACCGCGCCGGGTGTGGCGGTGGGCGATGTGCTGGGCGACCTGCAGCGCCGTGGCGGCCAGATCGTGAACCTGACCGACAAGCAGGAACGCACGGAGATCGAAGCCGATGTGCCGCTGGCCCAGCTCGACGGGTACAGCACCGCGCTGCGTAGCCTGAGCCAGGGCCGCGCCGCCGCGACGGTAGCGTTCCACGCCTACCGCCCGGCCACGGTCCAAGAAGCCCGCAAGCAAGCCTAAAGGCGCACTTGTAGGAGCTCACCCTGTGAGCGACGCCGTTCGCGACGCCGCCACAGGGCCCGCGGCGGGTTGAGGCGAAAGATGTCGCCCACAGGGTGGGCTCCTACAGGGTAGGCTTGGCAACATGCTTACCTATGCCGAAGCACTTGCCGTACTGATGAACGAGGCCCACCCGCTCGAGACCGAGCGGGTGGGCCTTTCCGTGTCCATGGGCCGGATCCTCGCCGAACCGGTGCGCAGCCCGCTTTCACTGCCTTCCTTCGATAACGCTGCGATGGATGGCTTCGCGATTCGCCAGGGCGAGGGCGACCTCCCGGTCGGCGCGGTCTTCACCATCGCCGGCATGCAGGCCGCGGGTGACCACACCACCGCCTACCCAGGCGCCGAGGCATGCGAAATCGCCACGGGTGCCCGCGTACCGGATGGCTTCGATACCGTGATCCCCGTCGAGCGCTGCGAGCGCGATGGTGAACGCGTTCGCCTGCTGCAGGCGGAAAAGCGTGGCCAGAACATCCGCGCAGCCGGAGGTGACGTCGGGCAGGGCGACACGGCGCTTCCCGCCGGCCGGCGTATCGACGCGGCGGCCATCATGCTGCTGGCCGCCTTAGGCATCGAGACGGTGCTCGTGCGGCGCCGCCCGCGCGTGGCCATCATCAACACCGGCAGCGAACTGCACGCGAGCGGTCCCTTGCCGGAAGGCGGCATCCACGATTCGAACGGGCCGTTCCTTGAAGCGATGCTGGCCACGTGGGGCGTCGAACTCCTCGCACGCCACCGGGTTCCGGATACAGGCGATGCCTTCCGCATAGCGGTCGAATCCATGCGCGCCAGCGGTGCCGATCTCATTCTCAGCACGGGTGCCGTTTCAGCGGGCCGCTTTGATTTCGTGCCTTCGGCGCTGGCCGCGATGGGCGCACGCGAGCTCTTCCACAAGGTAGCCATCCGTCCGGGTAAACCGATCCTCGCGGCGCGTTTCGACGGCGGCCCGCTGGTGCTGGGCTTGCCCGGCAATCCCATTGCCGTCGCCGTCGGCCACCGCTTCTTCGTGGCGCCCGTGCTGCGCGCGATGGCCGCGCTACCACCCGAGGTACCCAGCCGCGTGCGTCTCGCCGAGAGCCACGACGTACGTCCCGGCCTGCAGCACTTCGCGCTGGGCCGGCTCGAGGCCGACGAAGCGGGCCGCCAGGTCGCCCGCGTGCAGCGCAACCAGGCCGCTTACCGCATCGTGCCGTTCACGCAGGCCAACGCGTGGCTGACGGCGGACAGTGCCTTTGGCGAGGTCGTCGATGCCTGGCCGCTCGACCCGGCGCACGCGCCGTGATCGGGGTGATCCTCGCCGGCGGCCGTTCGTCGCGCATGGGCGAAGACAAAGCGCTGTTGCGCGTCGGTGAGCGCACGTTGCTCGAGCGCACGCGGGACGTGTTGCTGGAAGCTGGCGCGGGTGCCGTCGTGATCAGCGGTGCAGCGCACGATGGCATCGCCGACCGCTGGCCAGATAAAGGTCCCATCGGCGGCATCGCCAGCGTGGTCGCCGAGCTGATTGATGACGAACTGCTCGTGGTCCCGGTCGACATGCCGCACCTGGATGCCGCCACGCTCGCGCCGCTACGCGATGAGCGGCGCATGCGCGCCACGCGTTGGGCGGGTCATCCGCTGCCTATGCGGCTCAGGCTGGATGGCACCACGCGCGCGGTCCTGGCCGAGTTCGTGGAGCTCGAGGGCAGGGCGTGTTCCGTTTCTGCCTTGCAGGCACGCATCGGCGTCGCCACGCTTTCCCTAGACCAGGTCGACACGACGGCGCTGGCCAACTGCAACACCCCCGATGAATGGCGTGAGGCGAATCCATGAGAGTGCAACTGGAGAACGACACGATCCGTGTCCGCATCGATGAGGATGAACTGGCCGAACTGCTCGGCGATGTCGCCTTGCTCGGTTCCACGGCGTTCGGCCGCGCCTTCACCATGCGCTATGCGATCGACGCTACCGATGCGGGCCATTGCGCGCTGGAGGGCGATGCGCATGAGTGGCGCCTCGCCGTGCCGCGCGCCCAGCTCCTCGACCTCAAGGCACGCCTTCCCAGCAAGGACGGCCTCGTCTTCGACATCCCCGGCCACGACACCGTCGCGACCACCGTCCTCTTCGACGTCGACGTCAAAGACAGCATCAAACGCCGCCGTAACCCCTGACGCCGCCGCACCCCGGACAACGCCGCACCCTTGTAGGAGCGCGCTTGCGCGCGATGGGTGCTTGCGGCAAGCCCCCGATCGCGCGCAAGCGCGCTCCTACAAGGGCGGTTTACATCAAAGCGGGGGGGAATAGATGCGTTCGGGGCGGCTATAGACGTTGAAGCGGCCGGGCCGGGCGAAACCGACCAGGGTAAGGCCGCATTCGGTGGCCAGGCTGACGGCCAGAGCGGTGGGGGCGGAGATCGCAACCAGTACGGTCATGCCCGCCACGGCGGCCTTGGTCACCATCTCGTAGCTCGCGCGGCTGGTGATCAGGGCGAAACCTTCGCGCGGATCGATGCCGCGCCGGGTCATGGCGCCAATCAGCTTATCCAGTGCGTTATGCCGGCCCACGTCTTCGCGCACGACCATCAGCGACCCATCGGCCCGAGCCCATGCCGCGGCGTGTACCGAGCCGGTGAACGCGTTGATCGGCTGCTCCGCCCGGAGCGCTTCGAGGGCGCGTTCGATCGCGTCCGGTGACACGCTCGTGCCCGCGGCAACCGGCCGAGGGCGGCGAATCACATCTTCGAGTTCACGCGTGCCACAGATGCCGCAGCCACTACGTCCAGTCATCTCACGCGCGCCGAACGAGGAGGCCTCGTCAGCCGCCGCTTCGATGGCCACGGCCGTATCGGCCATGGACCCCGCTTCGGCGGCCATGCGTTCAACGGCCGCCATGTTGGCTGCAGCGACGCTGGCATCCGTCGGAGCGCGGGTTCGCACATCGATCGAAATACCCTCGAGCATCTCGTGGATCTCGATCGATTCGATATCGCGCACATCGTCGACGCGGCTTTCCGTCAGCGCGAAACCGCGGGCGAAATCCTCAAGGTCGACCGGCGACGCCATCATCACCGCGAAGGGCTTGCCGTCGAAGTGCAGGGCCACCGGCACCTCTTCCGCCAGGCGGTCCTGGTCCTCGACGCGACGGCCGCGCTCGTAGCGCGTGACGGTGCGCCGTGCGCTACCGGCGGGTGGGGTCAGGTCATGCTGCATGGGTGGCCTTCTTCCGCCGCGGTGAGCCGGCTGGCTCCGTCGATGCCACGATGCGCACCGGTACCGACTTGTAGGTGGGCGTGCCGGAATGGCTATCGTGGTTCTCCAGCGAGATAAGCGCGTTGCCTTCCGGGTAGTACATGGCGACCGAGCCTTCGGCGATGTCGTAAGCGACGGCGGTGAAGCCGCGCACCGCGCGTTGGCGGCCATCCGCGGTGTTGCGCCCGGTGGCGAAGATATCGATGCGGTCGCCATGCTTCAGGCCGCGCGCCGCGAGGTCGCTGGCGTGCATGAACACGACATCGCGCCGGCCGGTGACACCGCGGTAGCGATCGTTGAGGCTATAGATCGTGGTGTTGTACTGGTCGTGCGAGCGGATGGTAGTGAGCATGAGCCCGCCTTCCTCCACGCGGTCGTCTTCATCGAGGCCCCGCGCCAGCAGGAACTGGGCCTTCTTGCTCGGCGTCGCCCAGTCGCGCTCACTGGCGGCGACACGCAGGCGAAAGCCACCCGGCACGTTCACGCGCTTGTTGAAGTCAAAGAAGATCGGGAAGACCTTCTCGATATCGTCGCGAATCAGGTTGTAATCGCCCACCAGCGTGTCCCATGCCACACGGGTGTGCGGAAGAGCAGCCTTTGCGATCCCGGCGACGATCCACGGTTCAGAACGCAGGTGCTCAGAGGCAGGCGTGAGCGTGCCGGCCGAGGCGTGCACCATCGACATGGAATCTTCCACCGTGACGGCCTGCGGGCCGGTGGCCTGTTCGTCCAGTTCGGTACGGCCCAGGCAGGGCAGGATGAAGGATTCCTTCGCCAGCAGCAGGTGCGAGCGATTGAGCTTGGTCGCCACGTGCACGGCGAGATCGAGCTTGCGCATCGCCTGGAAGGTTTCTTCGGTATCCGGCATGGCGACGGCGAGGTTGCCGCCCAGTGCGATCATCGCCTTCGAGCGACCATCGCGGATGGCGAGGAGCGACGCGACCGCATCGTGGCCGTGTTCAACCGGTGGTTCGAAACCGTACGTGCGGCGAATGCCTTCGTTGAGATCGGCGTTCGGCTTCTCGGTGATACCCACCGTGCGATCGCCCTGCACGTTGCTATGCCCACGCAGCGGGCAGATGCCTGCGCCCTGGCGGCCGATATTGCCGCGCATGAGCAGCAGGTTCGCGATCTGCTGGACGTTCTCGGTACCGTGCTGGTGCTGGGTGATGCCCATGCCGTAGCACACGATCACTGCCTTGGCCTTCGCATAGATGGAGGCGGCGTATTCGATTTCGCCGCGGGTCAGGCCACTCGTGCGCTCGATATCGGCCCACTCCGTGCCGCTCACGTCCGCGACCAGCGCATCGAAGCCTTCGGTGTTTTCCGCGATGAACGCGTGGTCGATCACCGGAGGAAGCCCGGCGTCGCGAGCGATGGTGTCCTCCTCCACGAGGTACTTCATCATGCCCTTGAGCACGGCCACATCACCGCCGATCTTCACCTTGTAGTAGGTGGAGGCGATGCGTACCGATTTGCCCGTGAGCATCTCGGACGCGTGCTGCGGCGAGGTGAAGCGTTCGAGGCCACGCTCGGGCATCGGGTTCATGACCACGATGGGGACGCCGCGCAGGGACGCTTCACGCAGCGTGGAAAGCATGCGCGGGTGGTTGGTGCCGGGGTTGTGGCCGATGCAGAAGATGGCATCGCAGTGGTCGAAGTCTTCGAGCAACACCGTGCCCTTGCCCGAGCCCAGCGACTTGGGCAGACCGACGCTGGTGGCCTCGTGGCACATGTTCGAGCAATCGGGGAAGTTGTTGGTGCCGTACTCGCGAACGAACAGCTGGTAGAGGAAGGCCGCTTCGTTCGATGCACGGCCCGAGGTGTAGAACTCGGCCATGTTCGGATTGGGCAGCGCCTGCAGCGCGGCGCCGATACGGCGGAAGGCTTCTTCCCATGCGATCGGCTGGAAGGTATCCGAGCCCGCGTCGTAGGCCATGGGATGGGTCAGGCGGCCCAGGCCCTCGAGCGTGTAATCGCTGAGCTTCCACAGCTCGGCCACGGTGTTCTTTGCGAAGAACTCCGGGCGCACACGCTTGGCGGTGGCTTCCCACGACACGGCCTTGGCACCGTTCTCGCAGAACTCGAACGACGAGGTCTCTTTCGGATCGGGCCACGCGCAGCCGGGGCAGTCGAAACCATGCGGCTGGTTCACCTTGTGCAGGGCGATGGATTCGCGCGCGATCGCCATTTGCCCACTCAGGGCACGGGCCACGGCGCCGAGGGCACCCCACCCGCCAGCAGGGCCGTCGTAATCGTCGATGCCGGGGACGCGCTTGTCGCTCATGGGCCTGATTCACAAGAGGTTCTGGTGTGCCGCCATTCTACGCCGGGCGCTCGGGGCGAAATAAACAGCCGCGTAAGGAAAGAACAAAAGATTCACGCGGATTTTTCGCTTGAACCCCCAACCTCCGCGCCGCTCGGCGTCCCTCCCCAGGCGCCACGGAACCCTCGCTATGTCCATGCCACAGTCCCGGCTTGCGGCCGTCCACGCGTGCGCCCCGGCCCCGCGCGGCCTTGCCATTGGCGATATGCGTGGCCATGGGCGGGTGACCGCTGATGCCGCGCTTGCCTCGCTGGCACTCGATCGTCAGGCGGGGCTGCTGCGCCCATCCCATCCGGAGCGGGCGTTGCTGAGCCTGCAGATGGATGGGGATGTGCATTGGGTGAGTGCTTATGTGCCCGGCACGAACGTGCTGGAGACCGTGGGCCACGCCGAGGGCGCCGAACTGCGCGTGGCCGACTTCATGGCCGTGGCCGAGGGCCGGCCGGGCCAGGCCGAGGCCGTGGCGGCGGGCCGTTTCGTCCGCATCATCACCTGCACCGAAGGCGAGGCCTCGTTCCGCCTCGTCTGCGCGGCGCAACTCGCCTCGGCGGGCAAGCACGAGGCCCAGGCGGTCGATGGCTGGTATCTCGCGAGCTCCCGGCCGCTGGGCACGGGCGCCGACGTGGTCGCCACGCACGTGCGCCTGGCGGCGGGCGAAAGCGTCGCCTTCGTCATCAGCGGCACGCCGCTGGAAGGCGGCCCTGCGCTTTCCGCGACCGCCCTGCATGCGCTGGGCGAGACCATTCATTACTGGACCTGGTGGAGCGACCGCTGCCGTTACAAGGGCGAGGATTTCGATCAGCGCCTGCGTGACGCGCTGGGGCTGAAGCTTGCCTTCGGCGAGGGCACGTTCCATGCCGACGAGCCGGGCGTGGCCGGCTTCATGCCCGCCCCCCTGGGCAACGCCACCCGGGCCGCGGCCACCTTCCTTGCGCTGGGCTACCGCGGCGAGTGCGCGGCCTTGCTGGTCCAGGCCTATGGTACGGAAGGCAGTGTTCACGACCGCTGGTCGTCCGATGCGCTGTTCCGCCAGACGCTCGAGGCTTACGTGCTGCGCTACGGCACACTAGGCCTCCCGGACGTCCTCCGCGCCGCCGCCGAGGCGCAAGAATCCATTGTGCAATGCACAAAATGCATGGCGTAAGCCGAAACATGCATAACGTGCATACCTGAAAGGCGGCGTATCGCGTTGTTCCCACGGGGCGGGGCCGCCAGCATCGCCCCCGCTTTCGCCGATTCAACGGCATGGGGACCTGATTCGATGACGCTACGCCGCACCACGCTCGCCCTTCTTGCCGCGCTCGCCGCTTCCGGCGCCGTCGCGCAGACCACGCCCGATAACGATACCCAGGCGCCGCGCCAGGCCACGCCGGCCACGCCGGACGCGCCGAAGGGTAAGCAAGGCCCCGTCGACAAGCTTCGCGACGAAGGTATTTCGCTTCGCTTTGTCTGGGCGAACGATTGGGCAGCCAGCGTGCGCGGTGGCGAGCGACTCGGTGCGACCAATGGCGGTGGCGCCGTCGGCGGTGCCGATTTCGATATGGCCAAGCTTGCCGGTATCGAAGGCGGCAAGATCCACCTCACCTTTTCGCGCTATTACGGCCACAGCGTCGCCGCCGACGATATCGGCGTGCTGCAGAAGATCCAGGGCTACTGGTATCCCAAACGCCAGTGGGAACTGGCCCAGCTGACCTGGGAACAGGACTTCAAGGCGAGCCACATCAATGTGCTGGCCGGTCGGATCAATGCCACCTGGCAGTTCGGCCGCTCGACGTACGGTTGCCGCTTCGTGAGCGCACCGGATTGCCCGTACCAGCTCACCAACACCTCGGGCGGTTTCACCGGCTTCCCGTACGTGAACTGGGGCGCGCGCGTGAAATACCAGCCGGATGCGCGCTATGTGTCGATCGGCGCGTTCGAGATCAACCCGGAGCGCCGTAACAACAACGGCCTGAACTTCGGCCTCAACGATTCCACCGGCGTGCTGATCCCCGTCGAAGTGGGTTACGAAACCAGCTTCAAGACCGACCCGTATCCGAAGCACCTGAAGATTGGTGGCTGGTACAACTCCGCACCGTTCACCGATCCGGAACTCAACACGAAGGGCCTGCACCGCGGCCTCGTGGGCGGTACCGCGCGAAGCTACGACGGCGGCCGTTACGGCGTGTATGTGCTCGCCGACAAGGTGGTGTACAAGCCCGACCCAAACAGCGATACGCGTAACCTCGCCGTTTTCGCTTCCGCCACCGGCCCGCTGGATAACGCGGAAAACTACACGCTGCAGTCGACGGGTGGTTTCCTCTGGACCGGCCTGTCGAGCGCCCGCCCGACCGACTCTATTGGCCTCCAGGCCACCTGGTTCCGTTTCAGCCGCAAGGCGGTGGGTTTCGAGGATGACCTGATCACCAGGAACAAGGGTGACGGGCACTTCAAGCGCGATGAGCTGATGACCGAGCTCAATTACACCTACAAGCTAACCCCAGCGCTGCGGATCACGCCGAACCTGCAGTACATCGTGCACCCCGATGTCCTGGGCAATACGGTGGGCGTCAAGCGCGTACCGGCGAATGCGCTGGTGATCGGCCTGCGCGTCATGCTTTGGCTTGGCGGCCCCGGCAGCCAGTAAAACCCCCATAATCGAGTGACCCAGGCTGCCGCGCGCCGTGACCTTGGATCTGAAACATCTCCAGAGCTTCATCCGTATCGTCGAATTCGGCAGCCTCACGCGTGCCGCGGCGACCCTCGATGTCTCGCAATCGCTGCTCAGCCGCCAGGTGCGCCAGCTCGAAATCGAGCTGGGCACCCACCTGCTGGAGCGCAACGGACGCGGCGTGGTGCCCACCGAAGCGGGACGTGAACTCGTGGAGCATGGCCGCGGCATCCTGCGCCAGGTGGAGGTGGCCCGGCTTTCGCTGGGCCAGAGCCGCGGCGTCTACGCCGGCAAGCTGGCCATCGGCCTGCCCCCCAGCGTGGGCTCCGCACTGACCGTCGAACTGGTGATGCGCTTCCGCGAGCGCTATCCGCAGGCCCAGATCAGCGTGGTCGAAGCGCTCAGCGCGAGCTTGCTGGAATGGCTGCAGCTGGGCCGCCTGGATTGCGCACTGCTCTACAACCCCGCGGTGAACGCGAACATGCGTTTCCGCCACGTGCATTCCGAAGAACTCAACCTCATCGGCACCACGCGCGACGGGCGGACGCTGCCCGACGCGGTACCGCTGGGCACGCTGGGCCAGTACCCGCTGATTATCCCTTCGCCGCTGCATTCGGTACGCCAGCTCATCGAAGCCGATGCCGCGCGTTACGGTGTGGCACTCGATATCCGCCTGGAAATCGATTCCGTGCGCTCGTTGCTCGATCTGGTGGAGCGGGGCGTGGGCTACGGCGTGCTTTCGCGCAACGCATTGCTCAGCCGCCGTGGCGAGCACGACCTGCGTGCGGCGCCCATCGTCATGCCGCAGATCAGTACCCGTCTCGTGGTGGCCACGCCCACCCAGCGCCCGACCAGCGCCATTACCGAAAAGGCGTTGGAGATCGTCGACGAGCTGATCAGCGAAGGCCGGCTCAACCCCGGTCGCTAGGTTGTGCAATGCAACAATTGCATGCGATAGGCAAAGGCATGCAATTCACGCATAACTGAAAGGCGGCGTATCGCGTTGTTCGGGCAGCCCGGGGTGAGGACCATCGTCCCTGTTCCTGGCATAGCGTGATGCAAACCCGATGTCGCACGAAATTCCCTGCTGGTACATGCGCGGCGGCACCTCCAAGGGGCCGTTCTTCCGCGCCGCCGACCTTCCCGCCGATACCGCAACCCGCGATGCCGTGATCCTCGCCGCGATGGGCTCTCCCGATGAGCGCCAGATCGATGGCCTCGGCGGCGCCAAGCCGCTGACCAGCAAGACCGGCATCCTCTCGATCCCGACCGATGGCGCGGCCGATCTCGATTTCCTGTTCGGCCAGGTGGGTATCGCCGAGGGCAAGGTGGATACCACGCCGAACTGCGGCAACATGCTTGCGGCGGCGCTGCCGGCAGCCATCGAAGCCGGGCTTCTCGAAGCCGATGAAGGCACGACCACCCGCCGGGTCCGCACCGTCAACACCGGGGTGATCGCCGAGATCACGATCCAGACCCCCGGCCGTCGCCCGGTCTATGACGGCGACGCGCGTATCGATGGCGTACCGCGTCCGTCCGCACCGGTGACCTGTGGGTTCCTCGACACCGAGGGCTCGCTCGCCGGCGCGCTGCTGCCCACGGGCAACCTGCGCGACATCCTCGATGGCGTCGAAGTCACGCTGATCGATAACGGCATGCCGGTGATGCTGATCGCTGCCGCCGACCTCGGCATCACAGGTGAAGAAAAGCCGGCCGACCTCGATGCGGACGCCGCGCTCAAAGCGCGCATCGAAGCGCTGCGCCTTAAAGCCGGTCCGCTGATGAACCTCGGCGATGTCTCCGGCAAGCCGGTGCCCAAAATTACCCTGGTATCGAAGCCGCGCCACGGCGGCGCGCTCGGTACGCGCACGTTCATTCCGCACGATTGCCACACGTCGATCGGCGTTCTTGGTGCGGTCACCGTGGCAACCGCCGCGGTGATGCCTGGCACCGTCGCCGCCGATGTCGCGGTGGCCGGGCAGGGCGACGCACGCACCTTGTCCATCGAACACCCCACCGGCGAATTCAGCGTGGAACTCGGCCTGGAAAACGGCCGTGTCGTCCGCGCCGCCTTGCTCCGCACCGCCCGCCTGCTCATGCGCGGCACGGTGCCGGTTTCCCCTTCGATCTGGTCCGGCCCCGCCGGCTGATACCCTCCCACGGAGTTCTATCCCCATGTCCGAGAACAAGACTGCGCTGATCGTCAGCGCCCATTCCGCTGACTTCGTCTGGCGCGCCGGCGGTGCTATCGCCCTGCATGCCGAGCAAGGCTGGAAAGTGCATATCGTCTGCCTCTCGTTCGGCGAGCGCGGTGAATCCGCGAAGCTGTGGCGCCAGCCTGGCATGACGATGGACAAGGTGAAGACCGACCGCCGCGCCGAAGCGCAGGAAGCCGCAGGCATCCTCGGCGCGAGCGTGGAGTTCCTCGATATCGGCGACTACCCGATGCGCGCCGATCTCGATGTTGTCTTCCACCTGGCGAAGGTCTACCGCGAACTGCGCCCCTCGTTCGTGCTCAGCCATTCGCTGAAGGACCCGTACAACTTCGACCACCCGCTCGCCACGCATATCGCCCAGGAAGCACGCGTCGTCGCGCAGGCGCACGGCCACGATCCCGAAGTGCCGGTGATCGGCGCGCCGCCGGTGTACCTGTTCGAGCCGCACCAGCCGGAGCAGTGCGAGTGGAAGCCGGAGCTGTTCCTCGACATCAGCTCGGTGTGGGAAAAGAAGCAGGCCGCGTTCGAAACCATGCGTGCCCAGGAGCACCTGTGGGAGTACTACACCCGCGTAGGCCTCCAGCGCGGCGCCCAGGCGACGCGTAACTCCGATTTCAAGATCAAGTACGCCGAGGCGTTCCAGCGCGTGTTCCCGCACGTGACCCAGGGCACGCTGGCATGATGGGCGTCGTGGTTCGCAACCGTCCCTCCATCACGCCGGAACAGGCCGATACGCTCGCCTCCATGGGCGTGGCTACCGTGCACGAGGCCCAGGGCCGCGTGGGGCTGTTCCTGCCGCCGATCACGCCGATCCAGCAGGATCGCGCCATCGCCGGCTCGGCCGTCACCGTGCTGGCCCAGCCGGGCGATAACTGGATGCTGCACGTGGCGGTGGAGCAGTGCCGTCCCGGCGATGTGCTCGTCGTGGCCTGCACCACCGAGAACACCGATGGCATGTTCGGGGACCTGCTCGCCACCTCACTGATGGCGCGCGGGGTCGTCGGCCTGGTGATCGATGCGGGTGTGCGCGATAGCGCCGAGCTGCGCCGCATGGGCTTCCCCGTGTGGGCCAAAGCCGTGCATGCGCGTGGCACCGTCAAGGCGACGCTCGGCTCGGTGAATGTGCCGGTGGTGATCGGCGGCCAGCTTGTGAAGGCCGGCGATGCGATCGTGGCCGATGATGATGGCGTCGTCGTGGTGCCGCACGCCTCGGTCGAACGCGCCATCGCGGCCTCGCGCAAGCGCGTGCTCAACGAAGAAGCCAAGCGCGAACGCCTTGCGGCGGGCGAGCTGGGCCTGGATATTTACGAAATGCGCCCGCGCCTGGCGGAAGCCGGCCTGCGCTATGTGGACGACCTGCCGAATGAATAATCCGCTCAAGGGCTGCCTGCCGCCCGACCCGAACCCGACCAGGCCGCTGCAGGCGATGCCGCCGAAATCGTGCGACGCGCACTGCCATGTGTTCGGTCCGGCCGATCGCTTCCCGTACGCCCCGGATCGCAGCTACACGCCGCCGGACGCACCGTACGAACACCTCGTGGCCTTGCACGATTTCCTCGGCTTCGACCGCGGTGTGATCGTGCAGGCGAGCTGCCATGGTACCGATAACACGGCGATGCTCGACGCCATCGCGCGCAGCAACGGCCGCTACAAGGGCGTGGCCATCGTCGATGACGGTATCGACGAGAAGGGCCTCGCGGTGCTCAACGACGGCGGCGTGCGGGCCGTGCGTTTCAACTTCGTCCAGCACCTGGGTGGCCGCCCGGACATGAAGGTGTTCTGGCGCGTGCTCGACCGCGTGGCCGAGATGGGCTGGCACGTGGTGCTGCACCTGGATGCGCAGGACATCGTGGAACTGCAGGATGTGCTGGCGAAGATCCGTGTACCCTTCGTCATCGACCACATGGGCCGCGTGCAGGCCGCGAAGGGCGTGGAGCAGGAGCCGTTCCGCCTGCTGCTGGCGCTTATGCGCGATAATCCGCTGGCCTGGGTCAAGGTGTGCGGCGCCGAGCGCGTCTCGGTAGGCAAGCGCCCGTTCGATGATGCCATCCCGTTCGCCCAGGCCTTGATCGAGGCGGCACCGGATCGCGTGCTGTGGGGTACCGATTTCCCGCATCCGAACATTTCCAAGGATATGCCGAACGATGGTGGCCTCGTGGACCTGATGTTCCGCTTCTGCCCCGACGAGGCCCTGCGCCACCGCCTGCTCGTGGATAACCCCGCGCGCCTGTACGACTTCGCCTGAAGAGCGTGACCATGCCCAATACCACCGCCCTCCCGCCAGCGCGCCCGCGCAAGCCGCTCTATCGCCAGCTCTACGTGCAGGTGCTGGTGGCGGTGGTCATTGGCGTCATCCTCGGTTACCTCTCGCCGAAGTACGCCGTGGCCATGAAGCCCTTCGGTGATGCGTTCATCGCGCTGATCCGGATGGTGATTGGCCCGATCATCTTCTGCACGGTGGTCACCGGTATCGCCGGCATGCGCGATATGCGCAAGGTCGGCCGTGTGGGAGGCAAGGCGCTGCTGTATTTCGAGGTTATCTCGACGGTGGCGCTGTTCTTCGGCCTGGTGGCGGGTCACATCTTTCATCCTGGCTCGAGTTTCAACGTCGATCCCTCCACGCTGAAGTCGAATGAAGTCGCTTCGTTCGTGGCCCAGGGCCACAACATCGAATCAATCGATTTCCTGCTCAGCATCATCCCTACGACGTTTGTTAACGCGTTCGCCAAGGGCGATGTGCTGTCGATCCTGCTGATTTCCGTGCTGTTCGGCTGCGCACTGGCCGCTACGGGTGAGCGGGGCAAGCCGGTCTATGACGTGATCGAAGCCGGCGCGCAGGTGTTCTTCAAGATCGTCCACTACATCACGGCGGTGTCGTCGATCGGTGCGTTCGGTGCCATTGCCTTTACGATCGGCAAGTACGGCGTGGTCGCACTCGTGCCGCTCATGGAGCTGATCGGCAGCTTCTACGTCGTGTGCATCATCTTCGTGGTACTGATCCTCGGCATCGTCGGGCGTATCTGCGGGTTCAGCATCATTCGCTTCTGCGGTTACATCCGGGACGAACTGCTGATCGTGCTGGGCACGTCGTCGTCCGAAGTGGTGCTGGCCCCGCTCATGCGCAAGATGGAAGAAGCCGGTTGCCCGAAGGAAACGGTGGGCCTGGTCGTCCCGACCGGCTACTCGTTCAACCTTGATGGCACGAACATCTACCTGACGATGTCGATCCTGTTCATTGCCCAGGCGCTGAACATCGACCTGACCATCGAGCAGCAGATCACCGTGGCCATCGTGGGCATGCTCACCTCGAAAGGCGCTTCCGGCGTGGCCGGCGCGGCGCTGGTGATGCTCGCCTCCACGCTCAGCGTGGTACCGGTCGTCCCGGTCGCCGGCATGGTGCTGATCCTCGGCATCCACCGCTTCCTCGGCACCGGGCTGGCCATGACCAATCTCGTCGGCAACGGCGTGGCAGCGATCGTGGTCTGCGCGTGGGAAAAAGAACTCGACCGCGAGAAGCTCGCCGCGGCCCTGAAGAAAGCCTGATCTTCGCCCTTGTAGGAGCGCGCTTGCGCGCGATCACCCGCCGCCTCACCGCTTCGTGAGGCGATCGCGCGCAAGCGCGCTCCTACAGGGGAATGGCAGGGCCGGCGGGCCCATTGTCGCTTCACAGGCAACACCCTATGTCCCCTCCCGAGGCTACCGCCGCCGTGCGGTAAGGGCCTAACCTGCCGTTGTAGGAGCGCGCTTGCGCGCGATCCGCGACTACGCAACAGGTAAGCCCCCCATGAGAATCGTCGTGATAGGCGGTACCGGCCTGGTCGGCCGGCAGGTCGTTGCGCTCCTGGCCGCACGGGGCCACGAAGCCATCGCGGCATCCCGTGCGACGGGTGTGGACATCGTCACCGGTGTCGGCTTGCACGAGGTCCTGCGCGGCGCGCAGGTGGTGATCGACGCAAGCAATTCGGAAGCGCCTTATGGCGAGTCTTCCTATGCGTTCTTCAGCGCAGGTGCTCGCCACTTATTGGCGGCCGAAGCACAGGCCGGTGTGCGGCACCACGTGTCGATTTCCGTGGTAGGCACCGATCGCCTGCGTTCGAGTCCGTACTTCCGTGGCAAGGCGGCGGCCGAAGACATGATCCGCGCGTCCGGCGTCCCGTACACCATCTTGCACGCGACGCAGTTCTATGAATTCCTGCTGGCGATCATCGAGGCCAGTGGAGTGGCTGCGCAGGCGTTGCGGCTCTCGCCCGCGTATATCCAGCCGGTGGCATCGCGGGATGTCGCGGAAGCGCTGGCGCAGATCGCGTGTGGGCGGCCGCTGAATGCCACGGTTGAGCTGGCCGGCCCCGAGCGCGAGCGATTGTCGGTCATCGTAAAGCGCTTTCTGGAAGACATCGAATCACCCTACGAGGTGGTCGTCGACGCGGCGGAGCCGTATTTCGGCGCCGTCTTGGAAGAATCCTCCCTGGTTCCCTGCGCAGCGGCACAAACATGTACGGTCGGCTTCGCGACCTGGCTGCACGAATCCGAGTACGCTCGGGCTCATTGGTAGCGAGTACGGGCCCATGAAACGCATCCTCCTGCAGTCCACCATTCCCACGACGGCCGACGACTGGCATATCGGACGCTTCTCGCTGTTGCGCGAGACGCTGGCGAGCATCCGCGGCGAGGACGGCCAGGCATTGTTCGACGTCACCGCGCGCGATCGGGGGCCGGTCGACGCGCCGGATCCGGTGCTCGCCACGCTCGATACATCAGGCTACGACCAGGTGTGGCTCTTCGCCGTGGATGTCGGGGATGGCTTGAGCCCCGAGGATTGCGAAGCGATCGGTCGCTTCCGGCAGCGTGGCGGCGGCCTGTTCGTCGCCCGCGATCACATGGACCTGGGGAGCTCCGTGTGCACGCTGGGTGGCATTGGCGCCGCGCACTTTTTCCATTCAAGGAACCAGGAGCCTGATCCATCGCGGCATCAGATCGACGATACCGTGACCACGAATATCTCCTGGCCCAATTACCACTCGGGCGCCAACGGCGATTTCCAGACGATCGAAGTGGACGGGCCGGTGCATCCCGTGTTGCGTGATAGCGCCGCGGCAGATGGCGCGCTGCGGCTCCTTCCTGCGCATCCGCACGAAGGCGCGGTGGGGAAGCCGGACAACGACGCCACCGCACGCGTCATCGCGACCGGGCGAAGCCAGGTGAGCGGTCGGCGCTTCAACATCGCCGTCGCTTTCGAGCCGCATGATGGCAACGGCCCTGCGATTGCCGAATCCACGTTCCATCACTTCGCCGACTACAACTGGGACCCGTCGCTCGGCTGCCCAAGCTTCGTGAGCGAAGCGCCCGGTGACGGTATTGCGGGCTCACCCGAAGCACAGCGCTCCATCCGCCTCTACGCGGAAAACATCGCGCGCTGGCTCGCACGCCTCCCGACCTGACGCGCAGAACCTCACAGCTCGTTCGCACCGCCCTGTAGGAGCCCACCCTGTGGGCGACATCTTTCGCGACGGCGCTGAAGACCCTGCGGCTTTTTCGCGAACGGCGTCGCCCACAGGGTGGGCTCCTACAAAAAAGGGGCGGGGAGCGGTGTGAGGAAAAAGGGCGGGGAGCGGTGTGGGCGGTCAGGCGGCCAGCGAGGTGCCGGTGGCCAGCGCGTCGAAGTAATCGCGGGTGAGGCTGAGCTGGGTAGCGGCGTCTTCGGCGCGGTTCACCACGTGGCGGAACGCAGCGTTTTCCGGGCGATCCTTTGCGTACCAGCCGAGGTGCTTGCGCGCGATGCGCACGCCCATCACTTCGCCGTAAAAAGCGTAGAGATGTTCCAGATGGCCGACGAGGATGTCGCGCACTTCGTCGGGCGTGGGCTCGGCAAGATAGCCGCCGGTGGCAAGATGGTGGGCAATCTCGCGGAAAATCCACGGACGCCCCTGCGCACCGCGGCCGACCATGACGGCATCGGCGCCGGTGGCGGCAAGCACTTCGCGCGCTTTGTCCGGCGTGGTGATATCGCCGTTTGCCAGGACGGGAATCGAGACGCTCGCCTTCACCGCCGCGATGGTGGCGTATTCCGCATCGCCTTCGTATTTGTCCGCGCGCGTGCGGCCATGGACGGCGAGCGCGGCGATACCGGCGTCTTCCGCGATGCGTGCGATGGTCAGTGCATTGCGGTTATCGCGATCCCAGCCGGTGCGGATCTTCAGTGTCACCGGGATATCCACGGCTTTCACCACGGCATCGAGGATGCGCGCGACCAGCGGCTCGTCCTGCAGCAGCGCCGAACCCGACCACACGTTGCACACCTTCTTGGCCGGGCAACCCATGTTGATGTCGACGATCTGCGCGCCGTTATCGGCGTTGTAGCGGGCGGCGTCGGCGAGCATGCCCGGGTCGTAGCCGGCGATCTGGACGCTCACCGGCTCCGGCTCACCATCGTGATCCATGCGCCGCAGCGACTTGCGGGTATTCCACAGGCGCGGGTCGGCGGTGGTCATCTCGGACACGGCGAGACCGGCCCCCATGCGCTTGCACAGGAGCCGGAACGGCTTGTCGGTGACACCGGCCATGGGCGCGAGGACCACGGCGGGCGCGATGGAATAGGGGCCGATACGCATGATCCGGCCATTTTACCCCCGTAAGAGCGCGCTTGCGCGCGATGGGGGCTTGCGGCGGCCCTGGATCGCGCGCAAGCGCGCTCCTGCAAGGGCCTCAGCGCTTGGCCAGGGATTTTTTGGGGATGGCGTCTACGGCGGCGGCCGCGTCGACCTGGACCAGACCGTTGGTCGGGGCGCTGGTGCGTAGCAGGATGTCGCGGACGCCGTTGGCGTCCAGGCCCGGGGCGACCGAAAGCAGCAAGGCCACGATCCCGCTGACGTGGGCCGTGGCCATCGAGGAGCCGGAGGTGAAGTCGTAGCCGCCGCCCGGCTGGGTGGTGAGGATGTCGTTGCCGGGCGCGCTCACCACGCCCGGTGGCGCGGGTCCGTTGGCGCTGCTGCGGACCACGATGACGCCGGGTGCGCTGTCCGGAAAGCCACCCACCTTGCCATCCGGCGGCAGGGCGGCGATGACAATGCGGCCCTGCGATAGTAGCTGCGCAAGCAAACGGCCTAACAGCGGATCAGCGGGGCCGCCGAGGCTGAGGTTCACGATGCGCGCATCGGTGTCGTTCACCGCCGCGAGCGCCTTGGCCAGCGTGAAGGAATTGCAGCGCGCAGCGTTGCTGCCATCGGCGTACCAGCAGGCCTTGTAGACGCTGACACTCGCCTTCGGCGCCATGCCCACCATGCCCTGGTGGTTGTTGCCAACCGCCGCGATGATGCCCGCGACTTCCGTGCCGTGGCGGTCGGTGCCAAAGGCCTTGTCGTTGTCGGAAACTTCGTCGCGAATCCCGGCGAGATGGCCCTTCAGATCGGGGTGCGAGGTATCGACGCCCGTGTCGACGACGGCTACCTGCACGCCATCGCCCTGGGTTACCGCGTGCGCTTCCGCCGCGTGCGTTTCAACGAAACCACGCTGCAGATCGGTGTACGGGTCGTTGTAGTGTTCTTCGTCGGTCGTTTGCGCTTGCGGTGGCGACGAATACACCGCGTATTCCTGCAGCGGCTGGGCAAGCTCCACGCGCTGGTCTTTCGAGAGCGCAGCGATCAGCGTATCGCGATCCATGCCTGCCGGCGGGCGCAGCACGATGCAGTACACGCCGAGCGCGCGGATCGGCCAACCACCCACTTCGTTCCACCCGTACTGGTGGCGCAGGTCGGAGAGGAGGGAACGCGCACGCTGCCCGGCACCGTAATTCGGCGCGGGTGCGTAGCCAAGCAAGCTGGAGCCCGCGTGCGTCGCCGCCGGTTCCAGGGGATTGGACACGGCCAGCACGATATCGCGCGAGCTATCCATGCTGGCGGCCACCGTGGCCGGATCCTGCGCTGCCGCCTGCGTGGGCGTGGTCGACGCCGCGCCGGCGGGCCGGGTGCTGGCGCAGCCCGCGAGTGCCGCCGCGCCCAGCATCAACAGGAGCACGCTTTTCTTCATGGCGTCCCGGTGACCGGCTCGGCGAAGCGGATGCCGGCGCTGGTACGCAGACGATCGGAGGCCTGCTTCGCCGTGATCGATGCATCTTCAGACACGACGGTGAAGGCGCCCACGCCGTTCGGGCCATCCACCACGCGCAGGTGCTGCGCCTGGAGCAGTGCATTCCATGCCGACATGTTCATGCTCTTGTCCGGCACCACGTGGATCGCGCCGGCCGGCGCGGCCGGTGCATCGTTACTGAGCGTGCGGTAGGCGGCCGGCGCGGCGTGCTCCGGCGTCGCCCACAATTTCAGGCCCAGCGCACCGAGGCCGATGGCCTGCAACACCACGGCCGCAGCCAGGCTGCGCAGCAGCCAGCCGTGGCTGGCGGGGCGCTCGGGTGGCGCGGCCTGCTGCGGGTCATCGACATCGAGGCGCGCGAACAGGCGTTGCAGGCCCTGTTCGGCATCGAGTTCAAGTTCGGGCGGCAGCTGCACGGCGCGAGCGAGCTTCTGCTGCTGCTCGAACTCGGCGCTGCAGTTGTCGCAGGTGGCCAGGTGGCTGTTGAGCCAGGCTTCCTGTTCGCGGCTGGCGGTGGCCTGGAGGATCCAGGGCATCGCTTCCCAGGCGCGGGCACAGTCCCTGCCGGCTGGGGTGGGGCGGGTCATGGCAGTTTCTCCTTGGACATGGCGGCTTCACCCGCCAGGCCCGGTAGTACGTTGCGCAGCTTCACGCGCGCGTGGAAAAGGCGTGCCTTCACGGTACCGACGGGGCATTGCATGATCGCCGCCACGTCATCGAGTGAATGCCCGATCCCGTAAACCAGTTCCACCACTACGCGCTGGTCGGCCGAAAGGCGCTCCATGCCCCGGCCCAGCCAGTCGCGCAGCTCACGGTCGTCACCGGGATCGTGCGAGGGAACACGCTCCTCGGGGACGCTATCCTCATCCACTGGCTCGCTGCCGTGCTGGCGCAGGGATTTGAGGCCGCAACGGTAGGCGATGCCCATGATCCAGGTGGAGACCCGGGATTCACCCTGGAAGCTCGCCGCCTTCTGCCAGACGATCCAGAAGCAGTCGTTGATCACTTCTTCGATGATGTCGGGGCGGCGGGTCAGGCGGGCCAGGAACCGGGTGAGCCGGCCGTGGTAGCCGCGGTACATCACCGAAAGGGCCGCGCGGTCTCCTGCGGACATCCGCTGCAGCAGCTGGCGATCTTGGGCGTCGGTATCGGCCTGGGGCATGGTCTGGGTGTTACGTTCGGTTGCCTGGACCGTAAGTGCGCTCGAAGGCGCCAATGGTTGCCATGGCCTCAGAAGGTTAGCGCTACCGTGGCCGTCCAGGGGGAAACCCGCTGTTCCCCGCGGTTTCGCTCGCGGTTCGTGAACACATGGATCAGCTCGACACGCCAGCCATCCGCCTGCCAGACCAGCCCGCCATGGCCGTAGCTGTAGCGGTTGGGGCGGTTGGGATAGTACTGGCTGAGCGGGGCCAGGTACTGGGCCAGGCCGATCCCACCGGTGGCTGAGACATGCCACGCCAATGGCCAGCGAAAGCCGAGATCGGCGGCGCCACGCAGGCCGCCACTGCGGTGGGCGAGCTTGATGGCCGAGACGCTGGCCGTGAGCACGTCGCGCCAGATCAGGCTGGCGCCGAGCTCGGTGCGGTCGTAGGTGCGTACGCCGGTGCCACCGCCGGGGTAGCGGTAATCGAGGAGGCCGGCCTGGACCTGCCAGTCGTCGGAAAGGGTCCAGGACTTCGCCACCTGGGCCAGGGTCTCCGCCAGCCGGCCCGGGTCACGGGTCTGGTAGCTGGCGGAAACGCCCAGCGACCAGCCATTGCGCGACACCCAACTGACCGCACCCTGCGCGATGGGCGCCGGCGGGGTCACGGCGACGCCGCGATCCACCAGTTGCGAGCTTACGGCCACGGTGCCGGTCCAGTCGCCGGCATGCGCGGGCAGGGCGCCTGCCGCGGAAAGCGCCACGAGCACGGCCAGCCGGCGTCGCGGCGTGGCGACGTCGCGGCGGGCCTCGGCCGTGCCTGGCTCGTGGGAGGGCAGGTTGTCTGGCATCAGTTCGTCTTGCGCATCGCACGCCTTCGCACCGGCGCCGCGCTCGTTCCTTCCTTAGTGCAGCGTGGCCAGGTAAGACAACAGGTCGTCGAGGTCCTTTGCGTTGTCGAGGCCATCGTATTTCATCTTGGTGCCGGGATTCGCCTGTTTGGCAGGCTGCGATAGATACGTATGCAACTGTTCCGGCGTCCACGTCCAGCCGATGTTCTTCAGGGCATCGGAATAGCTGTAGTCGGGGAGGCTGCCGGATTTCCGGCCCACGATGCCAAACAGGCTGGGACCCTTCTTGTTGCGGCCCTCGGCGACGCTATGGCATTCGGCGCATTCGGATTTGAAGACGTCCTGGCCTGCCTTGGCATCACCGGCGGTGGCGGGCAGGGGAGCCAGCAACCAGCCGGTGAGGAGGCCCGCGGCGATCAGGCGCGCGGGCAGGGTGGGGAGGTGTGGGGGAGTCACTCGTCGGTTTCCTGCATGGCTAGAAGGCGATGCTCGCGGAGAGCGTGAAAGCGTTGAGGTCGGACGCATTGGTGCCGCGCACGCCCGGTGGCGCACCGAACACGTTGGAGCTGCGGCCGTTGAAGCGGGTGACGCGGAACCACGTGGCGGCCAGCTTCAGGTTGCCCTTGGTGATCCAGCTATCGTCCTTGCCGAACGGCGCCCAGAACAGCGTAAAGAGATTGATGGTGCTATCCGGGTTACCGAATGGCGGGAAGCGCACGTTGTCGTTATCGCCGGTGCTCTTCAGCTGCGAGACCTGGATGCCGTACGTCTGCTTGAACGTGTAGGTGACCGAGCCGACCTGGTCGCGTGCCGAGCCACGGTTCGACGCGAGCGAGCCGGGTACGAGCGGGTTGAGCAGGGCCTGGCCGTACTTGCGGCGCTCGTAGATGTTCACGTAGCTCGCTTGCACGATGTGCTCGCGGTTGCCGAGGTACTGGTAGGTCAGGTCGTAACCGAAGTCGTTGATGTTGTCCTTCGGTGCGCCGCGCGGCAGCTCGCGCTTCGTGGTCAGCCCCACCACGCCGGCCGAGAAGAACTGCGTGCGCATGTCCTTCATGTACGCGAAGCGGAAATAACCGGTGCCACTGAGCTTGCCGGGGTCGCCGCCCAGCGAATAGCCGAGATCATCCTGCGTGCCGCGTTGGAACGAGCGGTAGGTGCCGGCTTCGGCGTACCAGTTCTTGTCGTACAGGGCGTACACGCTCGCGCCGATCACGCGATTCGTGAGCGTGTTGGGCGCGCCGGGGCTCAGCAGGGTGCCCGTGGCACCACCTGGTGCCAGGAATGACGCATTGGGGAGCACGCTAAGCGGGTCAGTGAAGCCCGGGCTGTTGTTCACGGTGACACCGACGATCGTGTCCTTCCCGGCGATCTTCAGTTCCTTCGCGACATAGCGCAGGTCGACATTGCTGAGCCGCGTGTTGTACGTGTTGTGGCCGGTGTGATCCGCTTCCACTTTGACGTAGCCGCCGATGTTGTCGGTCAGGCGGCCCGCGAGATAAAGATCGCCTTCGCTGAGCGTGGTATCGCTCGGGCCGGTCTTCGGATTCACATGGCTTTCGGTGAGCTGCACCGCGACAGGGATCTTGGTGCCCTGGCCGTCGGTATCCGTATAGCCGTTCATCTTGAAGCGCATGCCGTAGGGCGTGAGCGCCGGGCCATAGGCGCCAGCGTGGCAATCGGCGCATGCCGAGCCGGTCTGCCGCGCGTACGCGGGGATCGCCTGCGCGGTGTGGCTCACGAACGACAAGACGAGCATAAGAGCCGCACACCACGCGGCGTGGCCGGAGGCGCGCGGTCGACGTCGGAACGGTAACAGTGGCATGGGATGGAACTCCTTGGGGTTAAGGTGGCGGCAGGCGCTCAGGCGCCCTTGCGTGGCCACATCCGGTGCAGCAAGCCGTCGCGACGGCCAAAGTGATGGAAGAGCGCGGCGCCGATATGCAGGCAGACCAGGCCGAGCAGGGCCCACGCGGCGTCGATATGCAGGGCCTCCAGGCGATCTGCCAGGTCGTCGTCCGGCGCGAGCAGGCGCGGCAGGGTCAGGCCGAAGAAGTGGACGTCGTGGTCGCCGGCGCCGCTCATCGCCCAGCCAATCAGGGGCATCGCCAGCAGCAACAGGTAAAGCGCCACATGGGTTGCCACGGCGGCGATATGCATCACGCGCGGCATGGGGCTGGGCGGTAGCCGCGCGGTACGCAGGCGCAGGACGACGCGGACGACGAACAGGACAAGCACCAGCAGGCCGAAATGGCGGTGGCCTTCCAGCAGCCACATGCGCAGCGCGCGGCCCGACACTTCATCGCGGAGCAGAATCAGCGCGGCGGCGCCGATGACGCACAGTACGGTGAGCCAGTGCAGCACGCGCAAAGAGCGCGGCCACGCTACCGGACGATCGTCTTGGGTGTTCCAGGCCATGCAGGGCATTCCCCAGGGCGCCCGCCAGCCGGGCGACGCGTGACCATGAGTGCCCGGGCGGGTGCCGAAAGGTTGCGCCCCTCCCCTGCGCAACCTTTTTCAGGGATGGCCCGCACTCATCCATGACCACCGCGGCACGCCGGGATTCGCCATGGATATTGCTCGTATACCGTTCCAGACCCACGGCGACAGCCGAGGCATGCTCGTCGCCCTTGAAGGCGCGCGGGATGTGCCGTTCGAGATCCGCCGCGTGTACTACATCTTTGCCACCCAGGACGCCGTCCGGCGTGGCCAGCATGCGCACCGTTCGCTCACGCAGCTTGCTGTCGCCGTGCGCGGCTCGGTGACCTTCCTGCTGGATGACGGGACCGGCCCCGCCGAGGTGACGCTCGACGATCCGACCAGTGGCGTCCTGATCGGTCCCATGGTCTGGCGCGAGCTGCATCACTTCAGCGAAGACTGCGTTGTGATGGTGCTGGCCGACCAGTGGTACGACCCGACCGATTACATCGGGGACTACGAGCAGTTCCTGCGCGAGGTCCAGTCGCCAGCCCGTCACGAGGTCGCCGGTGCATGGCCACGGCGCTGAACATGCTCAGCCCGGTCAGCCGGGAGGATGTGCCGTTCCTCAGCCTGCGCGAGGTGAACGCACGTTACGCCGACCAGCTAAAGGCCGCAGCGGCACGCGTGATCGACTCGGGGCGCTATGTGCTTGGGGACGAGGTCGCGGCCTTCGAGACCGAATTCGCCGCGTACTGCGGCACGCGTCACGCGGTGGGCACGGGCAACGGGCTGGATGCGCTGGCGCTCGTCCTGCGTGCGTGGCGTGAGATGGGCGAGCTCGTCGAAGGTGACGAGGTGATCGTTCCGGCGAACACGTTCATCGCCAGTTTCCTTGCCATCAGTGCGAATGGCTTGCAGCCGGTACCCGTGGAGCCCGATCCCGTGACGTTCACGCTCGATCCGGCACGCGTGGATGCGGCCGTGGGGCCGCGAACGCGGGTGATCATGCCGGTACACCTCTACGGCCGCCTGGCCGACATGGCCGCACTGGGCGAGATCGCTGGCCGCCGCGGCCTGCTCCTGCTCGAGGATGCGGCGCAGGCACACGGCGCGCGCGAACACGGTGTGCGTGCCGGCGCGTTTGGTCATGCCGCGGCGTTCAGTTTCTATCCCGGCAAGAACCTTGGCGCGTTGGGTGATGCCGGGGCGGTGGTCACCGATGACGACCAGCTTGCGGCGTATGTCACGGCCTTGCGTAACTACGGCTCCGAGGTGAAATACGACCACCCGATGCGCGGCGTCAATTCCCGCCTCGACGAACTCCAGGCCGCGCTGCTGCGGGTGAAGCTGCCTCATGTCGATGCGGACACGAACCGCCGGCGCGAGATCGCCCGGCACTACCAGCAGGGGATCGTGCACCCAGGCATTGCCTTGCCTGAGCTTGTGCCCGGGGAAGCCCACGCGTGGCACCTCTTTGTTGTGCGCTGTGCGGCACGCGATGCGCTGCAGGCGCACCTGCGTGACCAGGGTGTCCAGAGCCAGGTGCATTACCCCGTGCCGCCGCATCACCAGGCGGCTTACGCCGAACTGGCCCATCGCTCCCTGCCCCTGACCGAGCAGATGCATCGCGAGGTGTTGAGCCTGCCCATGAGCCCGGTGCTCACCGATGCGCAGGTACAGCAGGTGATCGATGCCTGCAACACGTTCCCGGAGCAGTCCGCATGAATATCGTGCGGGCGGGTGCATGGTCGGCGTTGGGTACGGCGGCACGGCTGGGTGCGGCTCTCGTCCTGGTCAAGCTGGTTGCTGCAACCGCCGGGCCGGCTGGCGTCGGTCGGCTGGGTCAGTTCATGAGCCTCGTCTCCATTCTTGCGGTGCTTGCGGGTGGCGGTATCAGCGCTGGCGTCGTGAAATACGTGGCCGAGTACCGTGACGACCCGGAGCGGCTTTCACGCCTGCTCGCGTCCGCCCTCGGCTACGCGATGGTCGCGTCATGCATCATGGCGGTCGCGGCCCTGTGCTTTTCCCGGCCGCTGGCGGTCGCCCTGCTGGGTGATCCGGCGTACGCCAGCCTGGTACGTCTCCTGGCGTGCGCGCAGTTTGGCATCGCGCTGGCCAACTACATCCTCGCCGTGATCAACGGGTTCATGGACGTGCGCCGGCTGGCGCTGGTACAGGTGCTGGGTTCGTTCCTGAGCGTCGTGATGGCGCTGTGGCTGGCACACTGGCTGGCGCTGTATGGCGTGTTGCTCGCCGTTGTGGCCGGGCAGTTGCTCTGGCTGGTCGTCGGATTGCCCGCATGGTGGCGTAGCCCGTATTTCCGTACCGGCATGCTGCGCATGCGCTTCGATGCGGCCATGGTGAAACGGCTCGCCGCTTTCTCGGCCATGAGTCTCGCCTCGGCATTGCTCTCGCCGCTGGTGAACATCGCCGTGCGCGACCACCTCGCGGCGAACTTCGGCTGGGATCACGTGGGTTACTGGCAGGCGGTGACGCGCGTTTCCGATGCCTACCTGCTGTTCTTCGTCACCGCGATCAACATCTATTACCTGCCGCGGCTCGCCTCCACGCATGATCGCACCGCGCTGATGGATGAGCTGAAAGCCGCGGCGCGCGTGCTGCTCCCCGCGGTGGTTGTGAGCGCGCTACTGGTTTACCTGCTTCGCGCCTGGATCACCGGGCTCCTTTTCAGTGCCGACTTCGGTCCGGCGAATGACCTTTACGCGGCCCAGCTCGTGGGCGACGTGATGAAGATCGCGGCGTTCGTACTGTCGTACATCATGCTGGCCAAGGCGATGACGGGGCTTTACATCGTGTCCGAGTGCGTCTTCGCCATGAGTTACCTCGGCCTGGTCTACGTGGCCACGGCGGCTTACGGACTGCCGGGCGCGATGATCGCGTTTGCGCTGAATTATCTCGCCTACCTTGTTTTCAACCTGATCGTCGCGCGACGTTATCTCGGAGGGCTGCCTGCATGAGGACGCCGCCACTCGTATCCATCCTCATCCCCGCCTATAACCACGAAGCCTTCGTGGAGCGCTGTCTCGACAGCGTGCTGGAGGATGGCTATCCGGCCAAGGAGATCGTCATCATCGATGACGGCTCCACCGACAAGACCAGTGAGCGGATCCTCGCGTGGATCGACCGGCATGGCCATGAGATCAGCATTGAGTTCGCCCAGCGCGAGCACAAGGGCATCACGGCCACGCTCAACGAGCTGGCGGCGCGTGCGCATGGTGAGTTCTACCGCCTGGGCGCGAGTGATGATTACCTGTTGCCTGGCGGGCTGGATGCGCAGATGGCGTACCTCCTGGCGCACCCGCACAAGGGAGCCGTCATTGGCGATTCCATCGTGGTCGATCGCGACGGGCACCGCCTGCATGCGAGCGGGATGACCGAGCTTCACCATGCGGACAAGCGGCAGTACGCCACGGACCAGGGTATCCGCCGTGCGGTGATTACCCATTGGGCCGTAGGCGGTCCTGTCACGCTGCTGCGCCGCACCGCCCTGGAAACGGTCGCACGCTGGACCGAAGGCCTGCGCATCGATGACTGGGATCTGTTCCTGCGCCTGGCTGCGCACGATGCGCTGGGTTTCATCGACGTGCCGGTATGTGCCTACCGGCTGCATGGCGCGAACTTCAGCAAGACGCGACACCGCGCCACGCGCATCGTGAATCTCGAGGAATCGCGCCAGGTCGCCATCCAGCGGATGGTCTTGTTCGATGAACCCTCGCGCACCTTGCTGCGCGCGCAGGTGCATTACATCGGTGCGAAGGTGGCCTACCTCCAGGGCAAACTCGCCACCGTCGCGCTGCGGCTCGCCTGCTATGCGTTGTTGCGAGCCTGGGCAGCGGTCCGGCCGGTGGCCGTCCACCCCCATGCGGAACGCGCATGAGACGCTTGCTCCGGCTGCCTTCCACGTACATCGCGTGGCCGATGCTGGTCGCGTGCGCGGTGACGGCGGCCATCTATGACTTGCCCGCAGGCTATGGCGATGGGTTGGTGTCGCTCGCGCTCGGCGCGACCGGCTCCTTGATCGCCGATGCCTTTGGCACCGACCGGTTGCCCGCATGGGCGGGTGCCGTCGCGGTCGACTATGCGGGGACGCGTGAGGGCTTCGTGGCGCTCGCGCTCGCCATGGGCGTGCTGGGCTTCTGCCTGCTTGATGTCACGCTGTTTCCGGTGGCGCTGATCCACGATCCTTCGCTGTACGCCACGATGGAAGGCGGCCACGAACACATTCGGCGCATCGCCGATATGTGCTGGATCCTTCCCGTCGTCGGCATGCTCTGCACGCACCACCGGCCGCTTCGCTATGCGCTCATCCTTGCGGGATTCGCCTTTCCCATCCTCGTCGTGGACCGTAACCGTCTGTTCGCCGCGGTCATTGGGCTGGCCATGGTGACGATGTTCCGCCGCGATCCGAAGCGGCCGCTGCCATGGCGTTCCATGCTGGTCCTTGGTCTGGCTGGCGCCACGGCATTTTCGCTCCTCGGCATCCTGCGTTCCGGCTCCGTCGATACCGTCGACCTGCCATTCGGCAAGGTCTACCGCGCCGCGCCAGCCGGGATTCAATGGTTGCTCCTGTATATCAGCGCGGGCCCCTACAACTTCGCTTCCATGATGGCGAAGGGCTTCCAGAATGCCGACATCCTGCTCGCCCAGATGGTGCCGGGGGCAGGTGCCGCGGCGACCGTGCTGCTGCCGCTGGATGCCTCCAACGTCAACGTCGGCAGCGAATTCATGCCATTCCTCGTGGCCTGGGGCCCCGGCGGCGCGCTCGCGGCGATGGCCGTGCTCTATGCGCTGATGTGCTGGAGCGTACGCCGGTTCACGCGATCCCACTCGCTGTTCGCCCTGCTGGTCTTCCTGCGCATGGCCTACGTCTGCGTGATGGCGCCGTTCGCGCCCCAGGCGTTCATCTGGATGAACTTCGGCTTCCTCGGGCTGTGCCTTGTCCTGCAGGTGGTCGCGGCCTGGCTGCCCTCGCGGGCACGGGCCGAACCGCACGACCTTACCCTCACTCACTGACGACGATATCCCCATGCAACAGGACGAGATCTACCTTATCGACATGTGGCGGCTGCTGAGCAGGCAACGCTGGTGGTTCCTTGGCGTCTTCGTGATCGTGCTTGCGCTCGTCGTGGGCTACCTCGCCACGGCGAAGCGTCAGTGGGAAGTGGATGCCTGGGTGCAGGTGGGGCAGAACGGCACGGCACCCGTGGGACAGGACCCGAAGCTTGAATCGCTGATCCGCGTGATGGAGCGGCTGAAGACGAATGGCTTCAAGAACGAAGTGCTCGCTGGCATCGGTATTCCCCTGAAGAGCCCTGAAGCCCGCTTGTACCGGGGCAGCATGAAGCTCGAGGCCCAGCCCTACGCCAACCTCATGCACATCACCGTGCGTGCTTATTCCCCCGGCGATGCGCGCCAGCTGGCGATCGCCACCGTGGATCATCTGCGTGGGATCCACAAGTCGCTCGGTGTCGTTCCACTAGCCACGGCGCAAAAGCGCTTGCAGGAAATCGACGGCGAGCTGGACGCGGCGCTGGCTGACCGTGAGCGTCTGCGCGGTGAGCTGGGTGTCGGGCATGGCGATGGCGCGCTTGCCAGCTTCTCGCTAGCCGGCACCGACGCAGGCATCCGTGACCTGCAGCAGGCCCGCGGTGAGATCCGTACACGGCTGGAAGGCAACTACACCTTCGACACCTCCATGCCCTGGCCGGTGCAGGTTTCGGAGGCGCCCGTGGTGCCGATGATCCCGCTGGTCGCAGGCCTGGGCGTACTGGGTGGCCTGTTGGCAGGCGTGCTGGTGTCGATCGCTGCGGATGCACGCCGCCGTTCAACCGCCGGGCCCGCAGAGGGCACTCACTGGGCAGATAACCCGTACGGCGGAGAACGCGATGACTACGAGGCACGACACGGCAGCGCGGACGCCGCTCGACATACGCCTGCATGAAACCCAGCTAGCCTTCGATAGCGTGGCCGCTGACTACGACGGCCCACGTGGAAACAACGAACTGATCCAGCGTATGCGCCAGACCTTGTGGTCGACGGTGCGCGAGGAACTCCCGGCGGGGTCGCGCCTGCTCGATCTCGGCTGCGGTACCGGCATTGATGCGGTGGAGTTTGCCCGCAGCCGTTTCCAGGTGACGGCGAGCGACTGGTCGCCACGGATGGTGGAGCGCGCGCGTGAGCGTGCCGAAGCGGCAGGTGTCTCCGCGCGACTCAACGCCGTACACGTCGGTATCCAGGAACTCGACCAGATCGAGGGCGAGTTCGACGGCATCTATTCGAACTTCGGTCCATTGAACTGCGCGCCCGACCTGCGCCGCGTAGCTGCCGAATGCGCGCGCCTGGTACGTCCCGGTGGGTCGCTGGTGTTCTCGGTGATGGGCCGGATCGTCCCGTGGGAAGTAGGCCATTACGCCATGCGCGGCCGCTTCCGCCGCGCGCTCGTGCGCGGTGCGCGTGGGGTTACCCCGGTGGGGATGAACAAACACACGATCTGGACGTGGTACTACCTGCCACGCGAATTTTACGCGGCGTTCTCCGAGCACTTCACGCTGAGCCGCTATCGTGCGCTCAGCCTGTTCCTGCCGCCGCCGTACATGGTGGATCGCGTGCGCCGGCGGCCTGCGTTCTACGAACGCCTGGGTCGCGCGGATGATCGTTGGGGTGGCTTGCCGCTGCTACGCGACATGGGCGACCACTTCCTGATCGTGATGCACCGCCGTTGAGCGGGCGGCATGCCACGGGTGCGGTACTACGCGGCGCGATGGCGTTGACGTCCCGTGGGCTGCATCCACATGCGCCCGCGATCGATGGGGCGTACTTCGCGGACCGGCCGCCACGCCGCGCCGTGGAGATCGACCTGCGTGGCCACGTGGTGGTGCCTGCCTTTATCAACGGGCACGAGCACCTGCAGGTGAATGGCGTGCCACCCTTGCCCGGCGGGCAGGTATTCCCGAACAGCTACGCCTGGATCGATGCGTTCCAGGCACACTTCGACGCGCCTGACGTGCAGGCCGCGCTCGCGGTGCCGAAGGCTCTACGGATGCGCCACGGTGCGTTGAAGAACCTGTTGGCCGGCACGACCTGCGTCGTTCATCACGATCCATGGCACGCGGAGCTGGACACCCCGGATTTCCCTGTCGCGCTGCTGCGGGACCACGGGTGGAGCTACGCACTGGGTGGTCCGGCCTTCGGCCCACCGGTGCGTGAGAGCTACGCCGCCACGCCTGCGGACGCGCCGTGGATCATCCACCTGGCCGAGGGCAGCGACGCCGTCGCGCACGGCGAACTCGATGTACTGGATGCGATGGGCTGCCTCGGCGCGAACAGCGTGCTCGTTCACGCCGTGGGGCTGGATGCTTCCGGCGTCGCGCGCGTGATCGACCGCGGCGCCGCCGTGGTCTGGTGCCCATCAAGCAACCGCAACCTGCTGGGCACGACGCTCGACCCGCGCGCGCTCGCCGCGGCGGGCCGCCTGACGCTAGGCAGTGATTCGCGCCTCTCTGGTGCCCGCGATCTCCTCGACGAACTCTGCGGCATCCGCGAGCGCGATGAACTCCCGGCATCCACATTACTCGGCCTCGTCACCACCGACGCCGCCCGCATCTTCCGCCTCGAAGGCCGCGGCACCCTGAACCCCGGCGCCCACGCCGATTTCATCGTCTGTAGGAGCGCGCTTGCGCGCGGTCGCCCTAGCGACCACGCCACGCTCCTCGACCACCTCCGCCGCGCCGACCTCCGCGCCGTGGTCCGTGCCGGCCGTCCCTGTATCGCCGACCCCGACTTTGCTCCCTGGTTCGACGCCACCGGTGTGGAATCGATCGCCGTCACGCTCGACGGCCGCCCCAAGCTCATCGCCGCGGCGCTCGCCGACCCGGCGCTCATGGCCCTTGAGCCAGGCCTCGAGCGCGTGACAAGCAAGGTGCACTGAGATGGATACCGCCATCCCCACGCTCGATCCCGCGCCGGCCTATGCGCTCTGGGCTGCCTCGTACCCCGCGCAGGCGCACAACCCGGTCATGCATGCGGAAGAGCGCGCGATGCTCGCCCTCATGCCGCCGAGCCTGGATGGCGAGCGCGTCGTGGATGCTGGCTGCGGTAGCGGCCGTTATCTACGCCATGCGATGGCGCGCGGTGCCACCACCCTGGTGGGTGTCGACCTCTCGGCGCCGATGCTTGCGCGCGCCACCGCGCTGTTCGAACACGCGCCGGCGATGGCGCGCATCGCCCTTGCGCAAGGGGATCTCACGGCATTGCCGCTGCCGGATGCGAGCGCCGATGTGCTGTTGTGCGGGCTGGCCGTGGGCCACGTGCCGCAGCTTGAGCCGGTGCTTCGCGAATTCGCCCGGGTGACGCGGCCGGGCGCCACCCTGGTGGTCAGCGACTTCCATCCCGTGGGTGCCGCGCTGGGCTGGCAGCGCGATTTCCGCGCGGAAGGGCAACGTTATGCCGTCCGCCATGCCACTCACTACTACAGCCACTGGCATACGGCCTGCGCCCGCGTGGGCCTGGCCATCGACGCGGTCGCCGAGCCCATGCTCGACCCGGCGGATATCCCGCCGGGCGCCCGTTTCGATCCTGTGGCGCTGGATGTTCCCGTAGCGCTGGTGTTTCGCCTGCGCCGCCTGCCTGATTAACCGAACGACACCATGTCCCATACCCTGCTGGTCAACCCGACGATCACCTCCCGCCAGGGCGCGCGCTTTCCGCTCGCGTTGCTGAACCTGTCGTCCGCGCTGGATCGCCACGGCCAGAGCACGATCGTCGATGGCAATGTCGACCGCGATGTCGTCGATGCCACGCTGCGCGCCATCGCCACCCAGCGTGTGGATGCCGTAGGTATTAGTGTCATGGGCGGTCCGCAGATGGCGCCTTCCATCGAGGTGTCGAAGGCGGTGCGCGAGCATTTCCCGCACCTGCCGATCATCTGGGGCGGCTACTTTCCCACGCTATACACCGATACCGCGCTATCAGCCCCGTACGTGGATTACGCCGTGCGCGGGCAGGGCGAGGAAACCATGCCTGACCTCATCGCCGCGCTGGCGCGGCCGGATCGCGACGTCTCGCGCATTGCGGGCATGTCATGGAAGGATGCGGAGGGGAACGTCGTGCACAACCCGAACCGCAAGTTCCATCTCACCGACCCGGGCGTGGTGCTGCCGTACGACAAGCTGGGCGACCCCCGCCGTTACCTGGCCCGCACCTTTCTCGGTCGGCGTACCGCCGCGCACCAGGCGGCGATCGGTTGCCGCTTCCGATGCACCTTCTGCGGTGTGGCAGCCATGTTCGGCGGCACCACGCAGCTTCCCGCGGCGGCACGCCTGGAGCGCGATCTCTCTTACCTGAAGCATCAACTCGGCGCGGATTCCATCCAGTACTTCGACCACAACTTCTTCGATCGCGAGGAAGAGATGGTGCCGTTGCTGGAGGTCATGGCGAAGATGGAAATGCCGTGGTGGTGCTATGCGCGTTCGGACGCGCTGTTGAAGCTCTCCGAGAGCAGCTGGAAGCTGGTGCGCAAGAGCCGGCTGAAGATGGCGTACATCGGGGCGGAATCCCCGAGCGGCGCGATGCTGAAGGAGATCCGCAAGGGCACGCGCCCGGACCAGACGCTCGAAGTGGCCGAGCTGTGCCGGCGTCACGGCGTGATTCCGGAACTCTCGTTCATGGTCGCCCCGCCCGAGAACACCGAGGAAGAAACCGAGCACACGTTCGAGTTCATCCGCGAATTGAAGCGGATCAATCCGGCGTCTGAAATCATTGTTTACATCTACACGCCGCTTCCGGAGAGCAGCAAGCACGAGAAGGATCGTGGCAAGCGCGCGTCGATGCCGTTGCTGGATCTGAATGGTGAGCCGATGGTGTTTCCGTCTTCGCCGGAAGAATGGACCGAAAAGCGCTGGGTCGATTACGCGTGCCATGCGGATGCCCCGTGGCTTACCGACGACCTGCGCCGGCATATCCAGGATTTCGTCACCGTGCTGCGCTGCCGGTTCCCGACCGTGCAGGACATGCGCTCACCGACGTGGGCCAAGCGTGGCTTGAGCGCGTTGGCCGCCTGGCGCTACCAGCGCCGTCGTTACGACAAGCCTTGGGAGCTGAACCTGGCCAATCGCCTCGTGAAGCTGCGCCTGCCGCAAGTCTCCGGTATCTAGGTGGGGTGGGGCGTGCGCGTCACCCAGCTCAACCTGCACACCGCGCCCGCTGGCGTGTCGCCGGCGGAACTGTTCGTGCGCTGGCCCTCGCTCGCGGATATTCCCGAAGCCGTGGCCGAGGGAGGGGCACGCGTCACGGTGCTGCAAGCTGCGCACGACGAAGCACGCTTCAGCCGCCACGGCGTCGACTACCACTTCTTTCCGGTCGGGGGTCTCGCGACAGCGCATGCGCGCGCCCGGCGCGTCGTCGAGCTGTTGCGTACCGGCGTGCCGGACGTGCTGCATATCCATAGCCTCGCCTGTGCGGAAGAGGCTTACGTGATCGCCCAGGCGATGCCGTCGTTACCTCTCGTGTTGCAGGATCATGCCGACCGCGTGCCGGCGTGGTGGCGGCGCCCCGCATGGCGTCGCTGGTTGCGTAGCGTAGACGCCGTGGCATTCACCGCACCGTCGCTCGCGCAACGCTTCGACGTCGCCGGGCTCTTTCCGCCGACGATGCGTGTCTTCGCCATCCCCGAGTCCAGCTGCCGTTTCACGCCAGGGAGCCGCGAAATCGCACGAGAGGCTGCCGGTGCCAGCGGTGCGCCGCTCGTGGTTTGGGTGGGCCACCTCAACGAGAACAAGGATCCTTTAACCGTGTTGGAAGGATTTGCGCGCCTTGCGGCTCGGGTGCCGGCGGCACGGCTCTGCCTGCTCTTCGGCAGTGCCCCGCTGCGCGAATCCGTGCAGGCGCGCGTCGATGGCGACGACCTTCTCCGCGATCGCGTGTCGCTGGTGGGTCCGGTACCGCATGCAGCCGTGGAGACCTGGATGCGGGCGGCGGATATCTACGTCAGCGGTAGCCACGCTGAAAGCTGCGGCTTCGCGTTGCTCGAGGCGCTCGCCTGCGGGACAGCGCCCGTCGTGACCGATATTCCGTCGTTTCGCGAACTTACCGGGAATGGCGCCGTAGGCCGGCTATACCCGGTGGCCGACGCCGCGCGCTGCGGGGATGCGCTGCTCTCGCTTGCGCGAAGCCCTTCACCGCGCGAACTCATCCGCGACCATTTCCAGTCCCACCTTTCGTTTCGCGCCCTCGGCCGCCGCTGGGCCTCTGCCTATGCGCAGCTCGCATCCGCCGAACCGGTGCGCGCATGAAGTTGGGCATCATCCTGCCAGGCGGCGTGGATCGCAGCGGCGAAGAGCGCGTGATCCCTGCTTTCCTCGCGCTCATCGAACGCCTGGCCCGCGAACACGAGGTACACGTCTTCGTCTTCCACCAGGAACCGGAGCCCGCCCGCTGGATGCTCCGCGGCGCCCATATCCACAACATAGGCGACCACTGGCCGAGCGCTCCTGGTAGGAGCGCGCTTGCGCGCGATCAACCTCCGAGGTGGAGACGCCCCACCGGCTGGCTCCGCCTACGCACCACCTTAGCGATCCTCAAGGAACACCGCACCGCCCCCTTCAATGCCATGCAGTCCCTCTTCTCCGGCACCTGCGGCCAGGTCGCCGCCATCGCTGGCACCTTGCTGCGCATCCCGTACCACGTGCATATCGCAGGCGGCGAACTGGTCGCGCTCAACGACATCGGCTACGGCGGCCGCCGCCGTGTGCGTAGCCGCGTAAGCGAAGCCGCGGTGCTACGTGGCGCGGGTGGCGTCACCGCCGCAAGCACGCCGATCCTCGAGTCGCTGCATAAGCTCGGCATCCACGCCACACGGATTCCGCTGGGCGTCGACCTCGACCGCTGGCGACCGCTTGCGCCACGCCCACGCACGCAAGACGCCATCAAACTCATCCACGTAGCCAGCCTCAACCCGGTGAAGGACCAGACGACGCTGCTGCACGCTCTTGCCTTGCTGAAAGGGAAGGGCGTGCGCTTCGACATGACCGTCGTGGGCGTCGATACCCTCAACGGACGGATCCAGCGGCTGGCGGAAGACCTCGGCCTCGCCGCCTGCGTTCATTTCATCGGCTTCCGCACGCAGTCCGCGCTACGCCCGTTGCTGGCCGATGCCGACCTGCTCGTCATGTCGTCCCGGCATGAAGCCGGCCCGCTGGTCCTACTCGAAGCCGCCGTCCTCGGGGTTCCCTCCGTAGGCACCGCTGTCGGGCACTACGTGGAATGGGCACCCCACGCGGCACTCACCGCGCCACCGGGCGACGCCCACGCCCTCGCCGACGCGATCGCACGTATCGCCCACGACGAACCCCTACGCCAACGCCTCGCGACGGCCGCCCACTACCGCGCCCAAACAGAGGACGCCGACGCCACAGCTGCCGCCTTCATCCGCCAGTACGCCAGCCCCCGCCCCCAAAAAGCCGCCACCACCAACGCAGATCTTCTGTAGGAGCGCGCTTGCGCGCGACATCTTTCGCCTCACGGCTCAGGCCCTGAGCTCTTCCGCAAAAGATGTTGCGCGCAAGCGCGCTCGTACAGGGGGCGTCGAGAAGGTACGGGATCACCTCCCAGATCGATTCGCTATCCAACGTGAGAAGATGAGATAGGGGACCGCCAGAGCGAATAGTGCGAGCGTACCGAGTTTGTGTTCGAGCCAGTAGCTAGCGAAGCACAACGGGGTGGCGAATGCCGTGTAGATCCATACCCTCCTCATTATTCCGTTACCCACCGTGGTAGCGTCATTGCGAGCCTCTCAGTCAAAGGACGCCGGTTGTCTGGCTGCAAGAGCCGACTACGTACTTTCAACGAGAACCCCTGCCGAGCCGAGTTGATCTGTGATGTACGTTTCTACGAGGCGTGCGTTCCAGAATTCTGTCATGTCAATCTTTAAGGTCGTCGAGCGCGATGAGATAGAGAAGTATTCATTGTCTCGCTGTGCGCGGATGACGTCCGACCAAACCACCTTCAACTTAATGATCCTTAGGTGTCGAATGGAAATTGATAGCTGACTGATTCCGGAGGCTGTAATTTCCACGGAGTAAGCCTCCACTGACTTCTTGATGGCTGACAGCGGGAGGCCAAGGCAAACAAGGCCAATTGCGTGAAGCAGTGGCGCTTTGGCGGTGATCGCTACGGCGTGAAGCCATAACCCTCCGGCAAGAAACGCGAGGCTGGATGCGCTCACTACCAGCATCGAGATCTTGCTCGGAGAAATGTTTGTCCGCCCAGCTTCTTTCATGTGGCTCATATTCACTAGCGACCGGCCCGTTCGTTTTTGTTAATACCTGACATCGGAATCGGTAGATCGACCTTTAAAGGATGCTCGGCTCTGTGCCGTTCGGCAGAACAAGAACTATCCCGGCCGAGGTCGCTTCGCCTACCGTGCGACGCGATCGATGTAACCCGCGAACAGCTGACGTTTGGAGCGACGACCAACGGATAGACAGTGGCTATCGTATGTGTGAGATCCATCTTGGTGTCGTCGGCTACGCTCCCAACACGGGATTAGCTCGACCCGCGTGGTTTCAGTAGTCAATGCGGTCGATCCGGGTTTGAATTCGCGGCCGAGAAGCGTTCATCGACGAACTTTGTGACGTCGTTTGATCGTAGATAGGCAGATAAATTGACGACGATCTTTCTATCTCGCGCGTTTACTATGAGAAGTATTCCAGCGAGCTCTACCGAGGTGACATCAACCCAACAGATTGTCTTTCTCTTCAGGGGTGGGAAAGAGCGCCAGGAGAACTGATGTTGTGCAATGGAGTCGTCAGAAAATCTCGTTGAGAACGTGATCGCCCATTTGATTGACATCCATGTAATAAAAATAATGACCGCGCCTGCGGCGAAATAACGAACATATGGTATGTTTGATTCTCCAGTTGCGATGCCCCAGAGCGGAATTCCAGCGAGCACGGAAATGATACCCAGAAAAATAATGCCGAGAATCCGGCTCGGCTGGGGCAAAGCAGTTGAGCGTTCCATTCGATGACTCATTGCGTCAGTTCTCGCAGCCGCAATCGGGATTCGACGTCCCGGACGGGCCTGGTGCCCCGGAAGCAGTAGCGCCGCCGACGCCGCGTATCGTGTTGCCGACGGTTACGTTTAGCCGGATGTCTGCTGCGGCGTTACTTCTTGCAACCATTTGAGCCGAGGCCGCGGTCCCCGCCGTCCCGTATGGAAAGAATCTGACTGCGGGTCCGGCGATCGCGCCGCCGAGCGCGCCAGTCCCTACTGCCCACGCGGCGGTCCTGTCGAGTGACTCTCCTCCGTTTGCGACGTGAACAGCGTAGTTGCTCGTCGCTCCCACGCCCGCAGCACCCGCAGCCGCTACTACAGGACTCGTGGAGGCAAACATCGGGAGCGCTGCCCCCGATAAAGCGCCACCCGCTGTCGCAATACCTAGTTCGCGCCAACTGAACCGTTTACACCATTTGCTCCGGTACATGCCGACGAGTTGGATCGCTGCGTCGCCAGCGGCAGCCGTAGTGGCGCCTACGGCTGCCATCACGAGCGCGAAGACTGCAGGATTTCTGCCCGACGGGTCGATATATAAGAGTGGCTGAGCCTTTGCATAGAGGTAAGGATTGGGACCTCCCGCTAGTCCGATAGGATCGACCTGAATATATCGCCCAGTCACCGGATCGTAATCACGCGCCCCATTCGCATGCAGCCCCGTCAGGTTGTCAAACCGCTGGCCAGGGAATCGCATATCGAGCACGAAAGTCTTCCCATCACCGTCCGGATCCTCATTGGGAGGTGTTGAGCCGAACGGGTCGGCGTTGTGATACCAATTCCATACGACCTCGTTCCGCACGGGATCAAGCACCTCGCGGGGCGAGCCGAGGTGGCCCGGACCGACGTAGAAAAGCTTACCTCCATTCACGAGGCCCACAGGCATGTCGCCCATCCATATGGCTTGCTGCGTGACGTTGCCGGCTTCGTCGTAGTCGGCGATCCACTGCCCGGTCTCGTCGAAAAGCGTGAGGGTGGTCTTGGTCGTCGAGGCCACCTTTCGAGCGATGCGGTTGCCTTTGCCGTCATAGCCGTAGCTGACGAGAAGCTTCCCCTGCTCGCTGGCCGAGGCTAGGCGACCGGTGGCATCGTAGGTTAGGACGGCGCTCCCGATCTTCGTCAAATTGCCAGCGGCGTCGTATTCCCGTGCCTTTCCGTCGGCGCGCGTCAGGCGATGGGAGCCCGGCTGATAGGCATAGGCGTCGGTCAAGCCGTTGGCCCGGACGGCGAGGCGGTCGCCACTCAAGTTGTAGTCGAACGCACGCAAGCTTTTCCCGGTCTTGTCGTCCAAGACTTCATTGAGGTAGTTCAATCCGTCGTAGTCAAAAGCATAGGCATACGGTCGAGAAGCGTCCTTTCGAAGACGACCGCCTGGCGATGGATCAAGCCAGTACGACGAGCCCTTGGGATTGATAGCGCCCCAGCCCGTGAGCCGGCCGCCCTTGTCGTGGCTGTTTGAGAGATACCAGCCATTCGCGTACGTCCAGCTTTCGATGGTGTCGAACGGTCGATAGGCGACCTGGGTGATCAAGTCCTGGCGGTTGCCAGATTGATCGACAGACACGCCATTGACCTTTCCATCGATGTCGTACCGATAGATCACCGTGGCGCCGCCCTCCACGCTCATGGTAGCGAGACGACCTGCAGCCGTGTAGCTATAGGCGATTCCCTTGCGCACGGTGCCCCATTGCTGGATCTTGCGACTGATGTTTCCCGCCGCGTCGTAGCAGAACACGGTGCTCGCCCGGCTTGTTCGCATCGAGGAGAGCATGCCGAGCCCATGCCGCTTGTCGCCGGGGCATGCGGCGTCAGGTGTGTCGTATATGAAGGTGGTATCCAACGTGGCATCGGAGTAGCGGAGCGTCAATGGCCGGCCGAGTGCATCACGGGACACGCGGAAGCTGCCGACGCCGGCGGGACCCTCGTGCCGGGATATCAATCCGGCGGCATCGTACTCATCGTAGCCCTCGCCGCCGTCGGGGCTGTCGACGTGCGCCAGGTCACCCAGCCCTGTGGTGAGGTAGCGGGTGGTCAAGCCATCCGGGTCAGCGAGTGAGCTCACCTGATCGAGCGGATCATGGGTGGCTTTGATGGTGGCCTTGCGGCCATCCAGGTCACCGATTGTCTCCTGAAGCCGGCCAAGTGCGTCGTAACGCGCGCTGCTACGCAGGCCATCACCGTCGGTGGCACCGGTGGGGCGACCCACCTCATCGTAGGCGAAGCTTTCCAGGCCGGCATCGGCCCTTTGCTCGGTCGCCATGCGACCGAGGGCATCGAACGTTCGCTTGAGTTGTGCCTGTTGGAAGAAGCTGTCGTACGCTGTTTCGGTGGTGGGATTCCCCGCCTTATCCAGCTCGATGAAGAGCTTGTGGTTGGACGGGTTGAACAACTTCACCAGCCGGTTGGCGGCGTCGTACTCGAAGCGAAGGGTCACGCCATCGGGGTCGCTGACGGACGTGATGTTTCCGCGTTCATCGTAAGTCAGGGACGTGGTAGCGATGGTGCCGTCAGCGCGCGCCTCTCTCGTCGCAGCGAGCCACCCACGCTTGGTGTACTCGTCTTCAATCAGCGTGCCGTTCGCCAAGCGCCTGGCAAGAACGCGGCCCGCCGGGTCATAACGCAGGACCTCGTCCTTGTGCCCGAGGGCATTCTCGATGGAAGCAAGATCGCCCTTGCGGTAGTCACACGGGCCAGAAGCGCCACAGTTGGCGGCCGGCGCGGTACGGTAATTGTAGCGCCGGAGCACCGCCATACCCGCGGCATCACTGCGCGGACCTTCCTCTTGTAGGAGGCGTCCTTCGGGATCGTAAGTGAATTTCCAGGTCCGCGAGAGCGTGAGTGGGGCATCCTTCTGCGCCGGGTCGATGGCCGCCCATAGCTCGCGGCGCGTCAGATTGCCCGAGTCGTCATAGGTCAAACGCTCCTCTCGGCCGGGATATGTAATCCGCGCGGGAAGCATGAAGGTCGAGTGCCACTCCGTGCGTATGGTCCGCGCAAGCGGTGTGCCCGCGCCTTCGGTGCGGCTGGTCTGTCGGCCGTCTTCATCGTGCGTATATTGGGTAATGCGACCGTCGAAGTCGGTGGTGCGACTCGGCGCGCCCTGATCGTCATATTCCAGTTTGGAGAACGCCGCGCCGCAGCCGGCACCGCCAGGCTGGTCGACGCCTACCAGGCGGCGGACCCCCTTGACGTCGGCGTAGCGGTAGATGCGCTCAGTATTGAGGGCATCGGTGACTTTCACGTCGCCGCTTGCCTGTCGCGCGAGGAAGAATCGGTCTATACCATTGCTGTGCTCGCTACCAACGGCGCGACCCACCTTGTCGTATCGGAAGGTGGCGAAGCGAAGAAGTGATTCGTCAAAGATCCCGGTGAGGGCATGAGGGAGGTCTGCGCCGACGTAGGACGTCTCGTTGTACGTGTATCGCTGGGATTTTCCGTCCGCGTAGGTCGCTTCGACCAAATCGCTGCGGAGATCGCCGGGGCTCGAATAGGTGTACGAAACAGCTACGCCCGCATCGTCATGCACAGAGACAATTCGGCCGACGGCGTCGTAGGTGAATCGTAGTGATCGGCCCTGAGTATCGAATGCTTGAAGTGAATCGGCAGCATATTGCAGGCGGATGTGATCTCTAACACCGGGATTTATGTCCGTAAGAAGACCCTGGGCGCTGTAGTGTTCGACCAGGCCATTCTTGCCGTAATACATCCAACCATCGGCCATCCGCTCAAGGCGGCCGCGTGCATCGACGCTACTCTGATAGCGTCCATCTTTCAGCACGAACGGTATGCGTTCACCCGTATGACGAAGCAGGCGTACGGATGTGCCGTCATCTGCCACGAAAACCGAACGGTCGTAGGTGCCACGCCAGTGGGCTCCCAGACGGGCCGTGGCTGGGATCGTCTTCCGGTCGAGGTCTGGGTTGGACGCGTCATCGAGAACCGCGCCGCTGTTGTAGTAGCGAGTAAAGCCAAGAGCGGAACCTCCGCTCGCGCCAATGTCGAGGACTTCTTGATACTTGTTGTTCAGCCCGGCATTGATCGGGTTTCCGACGCTTGGACGGGTCAGGCAGTCGCCTGACCCCAGTTCCGACTGGCGCTCCGCGGCCTGCTCAGCGTCCCACGAGACTCGACAGACGATCTTATCGCCCCAGGCTGGATAAGGAGGCGCGAGGTTTCTGTTGGGATAAGGGCCCCATTCTTGATTGCCTTTGATGACGTACAAGGATGGAGGTGCGTCGCAGGTGAAGTAGTGATAGGCATACTTTGATTCAGTCAGTTCGCGACCCTGGGCATTCGTGTACCTGTATTCGGCGAAGTAGAGTGAATTGAAGTACCAGGTTCTTGTTAGCGTGCAACCGGTCCAGCCGCGTTCCTGGCACGCCTGTTCTGCCAGGGCAGTGCCGGCTTCGGTCACATCGGTATACCAAAGCGTCGGCAGCCCTTTTCGTGGGACTTCGTACTCTAGATACGGTCGGATGTCGACGGCGGTGGCCGTACTCGGCACGGCCACCGCAAGCGCGGAAATCCCGACGTAGTTTCTTAGTTTCCTTGGCATGTGTACTCCTCGCCCGTTGTACGAAAGGGCGCGGAGTCTAGGGCGTATTCGAGCGCTTCGTTTCTAGCACGCGGATTCTCAAATCGATGGATTGAGAATGTTAAGAGGCGTGCCAGAGGTAGATCACGAACTTACGCGTGAGCTGGAGTTCGGATGTCCTGAGTTCTCAAATTCTTCGTCAGTTCGGCGCTTCGCCGTTTCTTCAAGAGAGGCTGAGATTCTTCGGAATTGGTGAATGCGCGTTGCCTGGGGTTGCCTGCGTGGTGATGTCCTCGGAAGAGCTGAGGGCCTGGGCCGTGAGGCGAAAGATGTCGCGCGCAAGCGCGCTCCTACAACGGGTGTTCCGGCAAGGGTGTCTGGCTAGGCGAGTTCGCCCAGGGCGGCGCGGACGACGTAGAGGGTGTCCATGCGCGGTACCGGGCGGGTTAGGCCGGTGATGAGGCGGGTGAGGTGGTTGCGGCGGACCCACGCCTGGCCTTGTAGCCATACCTGCGTGCGGAGCATGTCGGCGCGCTCTTCGCGGCTTTCCTGGGTGGGGCGGATGCGCTGGACGAGCAGCCGTGTGAGGTCGCCGGGCGTGCGTGACCATTCCGCGCCGGGGAGCAGGTTGAGCCACAGATGCGAGCACGAGACGCTGGTGATCGTCTGTCGGCGTGCCGCAAGGCGGAGCAGTGGCGGGCTGGTGCGACGCAGGTGGCGGAGCACGCTGCGCGGCACGGTGCCGGGGAAATAGCGCGCAGCGAGGCGCAGCGGCGGCCACGCCCACCACGGTAGTTCGCTCCCTTGCCACAAGGTGGCCCATTCATCGCGCGGCATGCGCCGTGCCAGCTGCGCGATATCGTGCAGATGAAGCAATCGCAGGCTGCGCCCGCACACGTTACCCGCGGCATGCAACAGCAAGTGGGCCATCAGCGCACCGCGGTTAGGGTAAGGATTGATGCCTGGCTGCGCGTCGGCGGGCCAGATCTGTTCGGTGATATCCACGGTGCGTACGGGCAACCGCTCCTGGATGCGCGTATGCACTTCGATATTCACCGGCGTATCCCGGTGTTCGCCGAGACCGCGTACGGTCACGCCATCGCGCGGCTTGAACACGCGATGTTTCCACTGCCGGAACGATTCCTCATAACCGAGTTCGCCGAGCAGCGCCTGCACCACGGGCACGTCGCGCGGGCGTACCAGCAGGTCGATATCGGCCATGGGCCGCTCACCCGCCACGTAGATGCCAAGCCCGTGCAACGTGGCGCCCTTCAGTGCCACGAGCGGCAACGCCATGCGCCGCGCGAGCTCATCGATCGCGTTAAGCAACGCGGCGATGCGCTGCTGGCGAACCTCGACATGCTCGCGCTGGGTAGCGAGGAAATCCTGCCAGCCGTCGGGCGCCCAGGTGGAGAAGCCCGCCAGCAACGGTGACACGCCGTGCGCTACGGCGGCGGCGCCAGCGAGGCGCCACTCGAGCTCGCTCCACGCGGGCTGTGCCGTGCCGGAACGGCCCAGCGCGAGTTCCGCCGCCAGCGCCTCGGTGGTGAGGGCCAGGCCACGTTTCAGGACAGGCAGCGGCGGCAACATGGTCAGCACCCTCCGGTTGCGCGGCGGGCCCAGGCGGCCTGCGTGGGCTCGGCGTTACGGTGCATGTGCTCGCGCGCCAGGAGCTCGCACCAGTCATCATCGAGCGCATGGCCCGGGTCGGTCACTTCGCGGTGCAGCAGGTCGCGGACTTCGCGGTAGAACGTCGTGTCATAGGCGCCCTGGAACATCATGGCGAGATCGCCGCTGTCGTCCCAGTGCGTCTTGCGCCCCAGTTGCGCGCGCACCTCCTCAAAGAACTTCGTGCCGGGCAGCGGGTAGGACACGCTGACGCCGATGTCGTCGGGTGCTGCGGCCTGCACGAGCGTACGTGTCGCCAACAGGTCATCGAGTTCTTCGCCCAGATAGCCCAGCTGGATGAAGAAGCCCACGCGGATGCCGCGCGCACCGAGGCGCTGCCGCGCGGCGATGAGATCGGGCACCTTCGTCCCCTTCGTCATGCGGTCGAGCACGCGCTGGCTGCCGCTCTCTGCGCCGATCCACGCTTCGACGCAGCCCGCCTGCGCGAGCGCGTTGGCCATGCGATCACTGGCAAGGTCGGCGCGGGTCTGGATCATGAAGGGGATGGAGCCGTTCGTGGCCTGCAGTTCATCCGCGAACGCGCTCACCCAATCGATGTGGAATCCGAAAATATCGTCGGCCATCCAGATATGGTCGGGCGCGTACGTGCGCTTCAGGTAGGTCATCTCCGCCGCGACATCCAGCGGTGAGCGCTGGTTGTAGTGGTTGCCCCAGATCGGCTTGGCGCACCAGTTGCAGCGGAACGGGCAGCCACGTGAAGCGGCCATGTTCAGGCTGAAGTAGCCGTGGCGCTCCATCCAGAACTCGCGGTAGCGCGGGATATCGACCAGATCCCACGCCGGCAGGCCGGTGATTCGCGGATCGGGCGGGACGATGCCAAGGCGCGTCACGCGTGGGCCCGTGGGCGAATGCGTAGCGATACCGGGCAGGCCATCCGTCCATGCTTCAGAGCTGATTAGCGGATCGCGTTCCAGCCGATTGGCCAACTCGATCAGCGCGCCGATACCTTCACCCGTAAGCACGGCGTCTGCGCCGGCATCGAGGAAAGCCTCCGGATGATCCGAGGCATCCGAGCCGGCAACCAGTACGCGGGCACCATCGGCCTTGGCCTCGGCGATCATCCGGCACGCGGCCTCGCGCATGTTGCCCAGGCACATCTTGGTCAGGAAGTTGAAGTTGTCCTCGTAAAACACCACGAGAGCGGGGCGCTGGGCGCGGGCCACCGGCGCAAACTCTTCCACGCCCTCGGCCAGCATGGCATCGAACAAGCCCACCGCGTGGCCCATGCGGCGCAGCAGGGCGGCGATCTGCAGGGTGGCCAGCGGCGGGTAGGGCTTGCCGCGGTCCCACTGCTTGCGGTCGTAGCGCAGGAAGTAGGAGTGGCCAACGAGGATATTCAGCATGGGGTAAACGCCTTTCGCGTCATGCGGGTTAGGCGTGAGTGCCGCGCTGCGGTGGGCAGGTTGCCGGGCGCGGCGGCACAACCTTCGCCGGGCCCGCCGGCACCTACGGCGGTTATCCCGGCGATCTCGACCATGGCCATCCCTGATCCATTCGATACCCCCGAGTTCGCCGCCGACCCGTTCGGCGAACGGATGCGCCTGGCTTACGCCCGGAGCTGGCCCGTGCTGGGCGCTTCATTCGTCTTCGCCAGCAACAGCGAGGCGCTGCTTGCGCTTGCCGCCGCGGCCTACGACGGCCTCCCGGCCCACCGCCTGGCGCCGGTACCGCCTGTGTTCCATATCGAGCTACGGCTCGTTCCGGCCTCCGCCAGCGGGAGCCATGGCGAGCCTGGGCCGGTGCAGACCTCGTCCGGTGGCGGCATGGTCATGGGTATGGTCGACGCATCGAACCATGTGATCGTCTCGCCCGCGCAGCGACGCGCCGTGGTCACGGTCTCCGAGGATCGCCTCGCCTATCCCTACCACGTGCGTTACGAGCTGATCGAATTCGCGGTGTACCTGCTGGCCGCACGTGGCCAGGACCTTGTTTCGCTGCACGCGGCCTGCATTGGCGGCGAAGGCCGTGGTGTCTTGCTGCTAGGGCCATCGGGTGCTGGCAAATCCACGCTCACACTGCAGGCCGCGCTCGATGGCTACGACGTGATGGCCGAAGACGGCGTCTTCGTGGAGCCGAAGCGGCTGCGCGCGACGGGCGTGCCCAATTACCTGCATGTCACTGACGAGAGTCTGCGCTGGCTGGATCCGGCCGCACGCCGTATGGTCATGGCGTCGCCGCGTATCCAGCGCCGCAGTGGCGTGGAGAAATTCGAGATCGACCTGCGCGCAGGCGCACTACGCCCCGCGCCCGAACCGCTGGACATCGTCGCCACCATCCTGCTCTCCGCGCAACGCACCGATGGCCCCTTGCTCGAACCGATCGCACGCGACGATGCGATGGTGAAGCTCGCCGCCGACCAGCCTTATGCGGCCCGGCAGCCGGGGTGGCGCCGCTTCGTGGACACGGCGTTGCTGCGTGGTGTGTGGGTACTGCGTCGCGGTGCCGATCCGCGGGCGACCCTCGAGGCGCTTGCCTCGTGGCTCAGCTTGCAGGAAGCGGTGGGCTAGGTATGCGCATGCCGACGGCCTGGCGTGGGCTGCTGGCGTTGCTGCCGCAGGGCGAGCGTTACTCCATCGTGGCGTATGCGTTGCTATCGGCGGGTGCGGCGGTATGTGGCAGTGTCTCCGCCGTACTGCTCGTTCCCCTCGTGCAACCCGGCCATGCGGTGCCCTTCGCGAGCGATGACGTTCTCACGAACGCGGGCTGGTTCGCCGTGAGCGGCGTGCTCTTCGCGCTTCTGCGTTGGCAGGCCGCCCGGCTGGGCGCGGCGCAGGTTGCCCGATTCGCCGTGCGTTTGCGCCGCGATGTGCACGCGCACTTGCTGGGGGCGACGCTGCCGGGGCTCGCGGGTTCGAGCTCGGCGGAGATCGCCAACGTGCTCACCTACAACAGCGAGCTTCTCGTGCAGGGTTTCAGCGCGATGCAACAGCTGGCGGTAGCGGTACTCACGGCCTTGGTGAGCATCGCCTTCGCGCTGTGGATATCGCCGACGCTAATGCTCGCCATACCGGCGCTCCTGCTGGCCATCCTCATCACGTCGCGTATCGCGGGTCGCGAATTCGCCGACGTAAGTCGCCGCTACGTTACCGACATGACCGGTCTGTTCTGGCACAGCGAGGATTTCCCGCGGCGCCTGCGCCATGTGCGTTCGTTCGGTCGCGAGGCGGCGGAGCGGGCAAGCTACGGCGACGTGTCGGCCCGGCTTGGCGAGGGATACCGGCGCCAGCTCGAGCTGGTGGCCTCGAGCCGCATGGTGCTGGAGCTCGGCGCGGCGCTGGGTATCCCGGCGGTATTCGTCCTTGCACAGCGCTGGCATGGCGTGGACAGCGCCGCCCTTATCGCGGTCGGTCTGCTTCTGGCGCGCCTCCTGCCGTATCTCGTTTCCACTCGGCAAGGTTTCCAGCAACTGCGTTCCGCGGAGCCGGCGCTCGCGCTGTGGCAGCGCTACATGGCGCTCGATGCACGCACACCACCCGTTCCCCTTGAGGACGCAAACGGCGAGGTGGTGATCCATCATCTGCGCGTGAAGCCGCCGCGCGAAGGCCTCACGCTGGAGGGACTGCGACTGCGCCCCGGCGAACTCATCCTCGTCACCGGTGCCTCCGGCATCGGCAAGAGCAGCCTGGTCGATGCCTTGTCGGGCATGGCGGTACCGGAAGCGTTCACGGCGACGCGCGATGGCGCACCACTGGCCTTCGCCGCGTGGCAGGCACACGTGGCCCGCGGCGCGTATGTGAGCCAGGGCGTGCGTCCCTGGCAGCACACCGTGCGCGACGTGCTGGCCTGGGCGGATCCCGACGCTTCCGAAACCACGCTCCATGAAGTCCTGCGCACGGTGGGCCTGGATCAGCGGGTCGACGCGTCAGGACAGGGTCTCGACCTTGCGGTGCAGGGCGCTGATAGCCGCCTCTCCGGCGGCGAGCTGCAACGCCTGATGCTCGCCCAGGTCATCCTGCGCCGGCCGGTGCTGGCGGTGCTGGATGAAGCTACCAGCGCGCTGGATGCCGCAGCAGAACTGGCCGTGCTGGCCGGCGTGCGGGCAAGCCTGCCGGGCGCGGTGATCGTGGTGGTGGCTCACCGCGATGCGGTGGCGGCCCTGGCCGATGTGCATGTGAACGTGCTCGGCGATCGGGCGAACGTAGAGACGCTCCCTCCCATTCGGACTATTGTTCCTTCACGCCGGCCGGCCTAACGTCGGTGGCGACGACAGCGGGGGGGACCGCCGACATGGTAGCCAGGCACACGATCTGTACTCTTTTCACGGGCATGGCGCTCGCGCTGGCCTGTGGCGCGGCCGGTGGGCTCGGCCAGCCCTCGTTCGATACGCTCGCGGCACGTCACCGCCCCGATCCCTGGCATAGCGACCCCTGCGGCCCCTATCGACCCATCGCGGGGATCTGCCGGATGCTGCGTCCCGTCAGAAGTTAGCCCCCCAAGTGGGCTAGGCTAGGTCCCCATCACCTGGGGAGTCCCTATGCGCTGCCTGCTCGCTGTCGCAACGCTATCGATGTTTACCGCCATGCCCGCGTTCGCGGGCCGCATCGCCATCGAGGTGGTCGACCCCGCGGGCAAGCCCATCCCCGATGCGGTGGTGACGCTCGCGCCGAACGCCGGCACGCCCGCCCGGTCACCGGCGGCGGAAACACGCTACGTCGACCAGAAAGACGAAACCTTCATCCCGTACGTGACGGCGATGCGCACGGGCGACAGCGTGGTGTTCCGTAACAGCGACATCACCCGGCACCACGTGTACTCGTTCTCGGCACTCGAGAAATTCGAATACATGCTCGCGCCGGGGGAAAGCTCGACGCCGCTGGTGATGAAGAATCCCGGTAATGCCGCCGTCGGCTGCAACATTCATGACCACATGCTCACATACCTCTATGTCACGAAAGACCAGGAGATCGCGGTGACCGACGCGAAGGGCAGGGCAAGTATCGATGGCGTGGCTGCTGGTCCGTACACGGCGCACGCATGGCACCCGCAGCTACGCCCCGGTATCACGCTGCCCATCCAGGGCGTGACGGTGGCGGAAGGCTCGCCGACCACGCTGCGTTTCGTGCTTGCGTTGTTGCCAAACCCGCGCGGGCCCATGGATCGCGAGCACATCGGGTACTGAGCCGCCCATGCGGGTGCCCGGTTTCCGCACGCGGCTGGCGTTGTTCTTCGTCGCCACCCTCGTCTTCGTGCAAGGCGTCACGGCCGTGCTCGGCTATACGGTCGCGCGCCAGGAGCTGGTGCAGGAAGGCGGCCGGCAGCTCGCGGCGAACGCTCGGGCCTTCGTCGCGCAGATGAACGACCTCTCCGCCAGCGTGGCCAGCGGCGTGCAGATCATGTCGCTGGATTACGGCTTGCGCTCTGCGATCGCGGCCAGCGATCGCGACACCATCCTTTCCGTGCTGCGCAACCATGGCCGCCGCGTGGGCGCGTCGCGCATGCAGCTGCTGCACCTGGACGGGACGGTGCAGGTAGATACCGCGGGTGCTGACGAGGGCAAGCCATTCACATGGCCCGACCTGCTCGCGCGTGCGTACGATGAACGCACCGCGGCGATCGTGGTGTCGGGCGGCAAAGCCTCGTGGATCGTCGTCGTGCCGGTGTATGCGCCGCAGCCCGTGGGGCTCGTGGTGGCAAGCATTCCGGTCGATGACGCGCTCATCGCGCACATGCAACAGCTTTCCGCGTTGCCGCGCGACGTGGAACTGGCGACACCGGTGACGGACGGCTATACGGTGATCGCGCGTGGCAGCTCGCATTCCGAGCTGACGGCGCAGTACCAGGGCGCGGGGCTACACCTGCCGTCCGAACCGCGCCTTGCCCGCATCGCGGGCCGTGAATACCTCGTGCTGGCGCAGCCCCTCTCGCAACCGCGTGGGGGCGGCGCGGTGTACGCCGTGCTCGGTTATTCGCTCGATGATGCCTTGCATCCGTTCCAGCCGGTGTGGAACGCGTGGCTGGCCTTGTTCCTGTTGGCGCTCGGTGCGGGTTTGCTCGTGGCATGGCTGGTGGCCCGCGGCGTGTCGCGGCCCGTGGAGGCCCTGGCCGCGTCGGCGCGGCGCATTGCCGGCGGCGATTACCATGATGCGCCGGATGTGCGCCGGCGTGACGAGATCGGTGAGCTCGCGACGGCGTTCCGCACGATGGGCGACGCCGTTCGCGAACGCGAATTGCGCATTCGCCATCAGGCCCTGCACGACGACGTCACTGGCCTGCCCAACCGCGCGGCGGCCGAGGACGCGATCGACAGCGACCTCGCCTCCGCGCCGGGTGAAACGGGGGCGCTCCTGATTGTCGGTGTGACCCGTCTGCCGGACATCGTAAAAACCGTAGGCCATGCGCTAGCCGACCGGCTTATGCGCGACGCCGGTGAGCGCCTGTGCCACGTGGCCGGCCAGCAGTTCGTCGGCCGCGCCACGGACACCCAGTTCGCGGTGTGGCTGCGCGGTGCCGATCGTGCCGAAGCGATCGCCGCGGCGTTCCGCATGGTGGATGCGCTGGGCCAGCCGTACCAGGAAGCCGATGTGAGCATGGACATGGGGCCGGCGGTGGGCATTGCGCTGGCTCCGGCGCACGGTGAGCGCGCGGCCCCGTTGCTCCGGCGTGCCGAGGTCGCGGAGTTCGCGGCGTTGCGCTCAACGCGCGGCGTCGATGTGTATGACCCGCAATCGGATCCGCACCGGCCCGAGCGGCTGTCGCTCATGAGCGAGCTGAGGGCGGCCATCGACGCCGATGCGCTCGAACTCTGGTTCCAGCCCAAGCTCCATCTGTCCGACGGCCGGGTGGATGCCGCCGAGGCGCTGATTCGCTGGCACCGCCCGGGCCGCGGCATGGTGCCGCCCGAGCTGTTCATTACCGTGGCCGAGGAGACGGGCAACATCGGCCGGCTCACCCGCTGGGTCCTGGCCCACGGCATCGCCCACGCGGCCGAGCTGGCCCACGCCGGCCACGCCGTGCGCGTGTCGCTGAACCTGAGTGCCCGCGATATCGGCGATCCGACGCTGCCCGACCGGGTGGCGGAGTTGCTGCACGCGCACGGGGTCCCGCCCACGGCCATCGCGCTCGAGGTGACCGAAAGCGCCGTCATCGGTGAACCCGAAGCCGCCCTTCAAGTCCTCCGCCGGCTCGCCGATATGGGTATTGAGATGGCGATCGACGATTTTGGCATCGGCCAGACCTCGTTCGCTTACCTGCGCCGGCTGCCCGTCCGTGAACTGAAGATCGATAAGATGTTTGTCCAGCACCTCGCCACCGACCCCACCGACCGGACCATCGTGCGTTCGCTGGTGGAGCTCGGCCATCGCCTGGGGTACCAGGTGACGGCCGAAGGTGTCGAGGATGCGGAGAGCATGGCCTTCCTCGCTGCGGCGGGGTGCGACCACGCCCAGGGATTCCATATCGGCCGCCCGACGGATTTTGCTTCCTTCGTGGCGCGCCTGGGAGCGCGGGGGCCGGGTGGGGCGTGACCAGGCGGTCGTACCTCTTCGCGCTCGCCATCACCCTCGGCTTTGCCTCCCTCGCCCACGCGCAGGAGGTGAAGGTGCATGCGTTCGCCGATGCGCGTCTGGTCGATGCACCGGACGACACCAGCTTCATCGATAGCGGCCCCGGCCGCACACGCTATGGCGATGACGCGCACGGCCTGCGCTTCGGCGCGGCCGGCATCGTCGTGACCGCGCAGATCACGCCCGCCGTATTCGCCCTGGCCGACGTGCAGGTGCAGCGCACCGACCACAACGACTGGCAGGTGCCCGAGGTCTACGTGCGCTACCGGCCGCTGTCGCTCAGCGCCTGGCGTTTCGCGCTAAAGGGAGGCGTCTACTTCCTGCCCATTTCGCTGGAGAACGATGGCATCGGCTGGACCAGTCCGTGGACCATCACGCCGTCCGCGATCAACAGCTGGGTGGGCGAAGAGATTCGCGGCATCGGCGTGGATGCCCACGAGGAGTGGCGCGGCGAAACCGGCACGGCGACGTTTGGTGGTGGCCTGGTGCGGCATAACGATGTCGCGGGCCAGGCGCTCGCGGCACGTGGCTGGTCGCTGAGCGATGTCACGCTGGGCCTCGGCGGCCGGTTGCCCGAGCCGGACGATGAAGGCGGCCACGAACGTTACGCGCCGTACCAGTCCGTCGGCGGGCGCACCGGGTGGTACGCCGACGCCGGCTGGGCCTCGCCTCGCGGCTTCCAGCTGCGCGTGCTCCGCTACGAGAACCGGGCCGATCCCGCAGCCTCCCGACTGTATAACGGCGACGAGCACCTGTACGCGTGGCGTACCCATTTCTGGTCGCTCGGCGCCGAGCTGGAGACCGGTCCGGTCACCTGGATCGCCCAGGACATGGATGGCGATACCGAGGCCTGCCCGCCGTATCGCTGTTTTCGCTACCGCTTCCAGTCCGCCTTCCTGCTGGCCGGCTGGAACCGGGGCGCGTGGCGCCCGACTTTGCGCTACGAAACCTTCCGCACCTGGGCCGACGGCGAGCGTGGGCACGCGCTCACCGCGGCGTTGAACTGGCGGCCACTGGACTGGCTGCGCCTGACCGCCGAATGGCTTCGCGTGGACGCGAGCCGGGCGGGTCGTTTGGACTTCGGCCTGGCACCCCGCGAGCGGGGCAACCAGGTGCAACTACTGGCGCGGTTGTTGTACTGACCGCACACCCTTTATCGTGGCGCCGCGGGCACCCGCCCGAGCCACATCGCTGAGACCGAGGCATCGCGTGGAGCTGGACATCTGGGAGCGCAAATACAACCTCGCCCTGGAGCGGATGGAGCGCGATGAGCGCGACTTCCGCGCCATCGAGGAGAGCCTGCGCCGTCTCGTTTTGCGCCTGTCCGCGCTGGCCCGCGGCCAGAGCGATGCGGCCGATCGCCTGCTCGATCAGCTTGGCGAAGGCCTGCGCGAAGCGTGTTCGCCGGAAGCGCTGGAGCCTCTGCTTGATGGCCTGGCGGAAGCCGTCGCCGCGCTGGAACCGCGCCTGGTGGAAGCGCCGACGGCGGCCATCGCTGCCATTCCCGCTGACGAACCGGCTCCTGCTGTCGTCGAGGCGGTGCCTTCGGCAGAAGACGCCGAAGCCATCGCGGCGCTGCGCACCGATGTGGCGAAGCTGCAAAACCTCCTGGCCGAAGTCAGCGGCCGGCTGGGTGATATGACCCGCTATCTCGTCGCCGAACTCGAAGACGCTACGGCGGCCAGTGACCCAGGCCGGACGCTGGGTGAGCAGGTGAGTGAAGAGATGCGCCAACTCGCGGCGCAGACCCTGGAAGCGAGCGATGTTTCCGCGTTGCGCGACCAGGTGACGGCGCGCCTGGCGGTCATCGACCAGCATTTCCGCGATTACCGCGAGCGCGAAGACGCCCGCACGGCCTCGTACCGCGAGCGTGCGGAACGCATGCGCGATCGCGTCGAAGAACTCGAGACGCAGACCACGACGCTGCAGGATTCGCTCCGCCGCGAGCACGAGCTGGCGTTGACCGATCCGCTGACCGCGCTGCCCAACCGCCTGGCCTACGAACGGCGCATGGCCGAGCTGGAAGCCGACGTGCGTGAGGGCAGCACACAGGCCTGCATCGGTGCGTTCGATATCGACCACTTCAAGACGATCAACGATACCTACGGCCATGCCGCAGGCGACGCCGTGCTGCGCATTGTCGGCAACACGCTCGCCAAGGCGTTGGAAGGCCGGGCGTTCGTCGCCCGCTACGGCGGTGAAGAGTTTGCCGTGGTCTTTGCCGGGCTCACGGTTGACGAGGCGCTCGTGCTTGCCCGCGAACTCGTCGCCACGGTCGAGGGCCTGGCATTCCACGCAAGCCAGAAACCGGTGAAGGTCACCATGTCGGGCGGCCTCACCCGCTTCGGTGCGGATGAGCGCGCCGCTGCCGCCTTCGACCGTGCGGACCGGGCCCTCTATGCGGCCAAGCGAGCCGGCCGTAATACCTGCGTCGTTCTCTAGGCGCTAACGAATCGCACACGCGCGGGCGGTCATAGTGGACGCCGGATTCCTTCAATCCCCGGCGCCCCGGCTTAGCCAGACTCGGCGGCGCCGTATTTTTTTCGACACCAGCCGCTTCGGGCGTCGCAGCGCCCCCAGGAGCCCGCCATGTCCGAGTCGTCCGAGAAGCCCACTGGCCCTGATTTCACCCAGGGCGTGCCCGTGGGCGACATCCCCGCCGAGGGCGTGCTGAAGGGACGCGTCGGTGACGACGCGGTCATTATCGGTCGTATCGCGGGCGGCTTCGCGGCGATCAGTGCATCATGCAGCCACTACGGTGGCGATCTCAGCGAAGGGTTGCGCGTGGATAACGCCGTGCACTGTCCGCTGCATCACGCCTGCTTCGACCTGCTCACGGGCCGCGCGCTGCGAGCCCCTGCGCTATCCCCCGTGGATCGCTGGCGGGTGGATGAGCGCGACGGCAAGGTGTTCATCCAGGAGAAGCTCCCCGCACCCGAGCCAGCCGAGCCCACGGATACCCCTGAACGGCATATCGTGATCGTCGGCGGCGGTGCGGCTGGCTTCGCCGCCGCGCAGCGTCTGCGCGACCTCGGTTTCGACGGCTTGCTTACGATGATCAGTGACGATCCCGATGCGCCGTATGACCGCCCGAATGTGTCCAAGGATTACCTGGCCGGTACAGCGCAGCCCGAGTGGATGCCGCTGAAGGACAAGGCGTTCTACGCGGATAACCGGATCGACCTTCGCCTGGATGTCACCGTGGATCACGTCAACGCCGAGCATCGTACGGTGACGTTGGATACCGGTGACCGGCTCGATTACGACACGTTGTTGCTGTGCACGGGCGCGGAGCCGATCCGTCCTGATGGTCCTGGCTTCGATGATGCCGAGGTCTTCACCGTGCGCACGATGCAAGACGCGCAGGCGATCATCGCGGCGATTGAAAATGGCGGACCGGTGGCGGTGATCGGCAGCAGCTTTATCGGCATGGAGGTCGCGGCGGCGTTGCGCGAGCGCAAGGTCGAGGTGCACGTCGTGAGTCCCGATACGGTGCCGTTGAAGCGCGTGCTGGGTGAGGAGTTCGGCACGATGATCCGCGGTTTGCACGAAGCGCGCGGGGTGCGCTTTCACCTCGGACGCAAGGCGACGGGTTACGTGGATGGCCACGTAACGCTGGATAACGGTGACAAGGTGCGCGCGGCCAAGGTGGTGCTGGGTATCGGTGTGCATCCGCGGACGGATCTTGCCGAGGCGGCGGGCCTGCAGATCGATAACGGCGTGCTGGTGGATGCGACGATGCGTACCTCGGATGAGGATATTTACGCGGCGGGTGATATCGCGCGTTTCCCCGGCCTGGATGATTCGCGTCAGCGCGTGGAGCATTGGGTAGTGGCGGAGCGGCAGGGGCAGGTGGCGGCGGCTGCGATGCTGGGCTTCGATGAAATTTACAACGAAGCGCCGTTCTTCTGGAGCATGCATTACGACACGAGCATACGCTACGTAGGCCATGCGTTAGCGTGGGACGAGATCGAAGTACTGGGCTCCATTGCGAACAAGGACGCCGAAGTCCGCTACAAGAAAAACGGCCGCGAACTCGCCGTAGCCACCGTCAACCGCGACAAAGCGTCCCTCGAAGCCGCCGAACGCCTAACCTCGCTGTAGGAGCGCGCATGCGATCGCAATCAAAGTGACCGAACGCGGAAGTTGCGGCCTTTGATCTTGCCCTCGCGCAAACGGTTCAACGCCTTGTTGGCGAGGTCGCGCTTGATCGCGACATAGGCGCGGGTCGCATAGACGTCGATCTTGCCGATGTCGTTGCCTTGGAGGCCGGCGTCGCCGGTGAGCGCGCCGAGGATGTCGCCCGGGCGCAGTTTGTCCTTGCGGCCTGCGTCGATGACCAGCGTCTTCATCGGTGCGAGGTTTAGTACCTTGCGGCCATCGCCGGGCTTGGCGGGGTAACGCGCAAACGGCTTGCCGAAACGCTCCTCGATCGCCCGCACCTTGTTCAGTTCACGCGAACCCGCAAGGGTGATCGCCAGGCCGCTGGCGCCCGCACGGCCCGTACGGCCACTACGGTGCGTATGCGTATCGGGATCGTGTGCCACGTCGAAGCTCACCACCATCGGCAGGCCGGCGATATCCAGACCGCGTGCCGCGACGTCTGTCGCCACCAGTACGTTGCAACTGCGGTTCGCAAACCTCACCAGTGCCTCGTCGCGATCACGCTGTTCCAGGTCACCGTGCAACGCCAGTGCGCTGAAGCCCAGCTTATCGAGGGCCGCCGCCAGCTCATCGGTATCCTTGCGCATATTGCAGAACACCAGCACCGATTCCGGCTTCTCGTGGTGCAGGATGCGTGCAAGCACGTCCACCTTAAGTGGCGGCTCCACTTCCACCAGGCGCTGCTCGATCGTGCTCTCGGTATGCGGCTCGTCGATCGTCACCAGCACCGGATCCTTCTGCACCCGGCCACTCACGGCACGGATTTCGTCCGGATACGTAGCAGAGAACAGCAGCGTCTGATGATGCTTCGAAATGCGCTTGATGATGTCGTCGATCGCTTCCTCGAACCCCATGTCGAGCATGCGGTCGGCTTCATCGAGCACGAAGGTGTTGATGCCACCACCGTGCAGGCTGCCGCGCTTCAGGTGCTCCTGCACGCGGCCGGGCGTGC